>CAZVVM010000018.1:0-23769 GCA_964630635.1 uncultured Ruminococcus sp.
CACCCGCATCATCCTCTGTATCTGAAAAAGGATTCGGTGCTTGAGGATTTTGATATGACAGGGTATCTTGAAAAGCTATAAAGAGAAAAGGCAGACGGTGTCTGCCTTTTTGTGTATGTTAGTCAAGCGTTATAAGCTCGGTTGCGCCCTTGATCGCGTCTTTGCTTACCGCTATGTGGAAGGTGTTTTCTGAAAGCTCCGGAATGGTCATATATCCACCGGTTTTGCCCATGCCGCTCGTGCGAATCACTACGTAAATTTTGTTATCCTCGGAAAGATAAACGTTATCAACTGAAGTATTGCCGGTTAGCTGCTTTGTTACGAGCAGGGCGTTAGTTTCGAAAAATTCCTCGTTGTATTTATCCTTAAAGCTAATTTTTAATGTTTCGAGGAGCTCGGGGGGCTCTTCGGACTTCTGAGACGCAATGAGTATATCGATGTAGGTGTCGTAATCCTCTTTTGTTAAAAGTATTCGATCAACGTTGATAAATTCGTCGTCATACACAATGTACTTTGGGAGAGCGTTTTCGTCAAGAACTGTGTGTTCAAGCTCTGTCGGATTTTCTGCGTGGAGGGAAATATCGGGCTTATATTTTATACTTGAACCGGCGTAAACGTGAGGGTGGATGGGATAAACAGAGGTCGCTTTTTCTGAAATCTTGGTAAGTATCAGGTGTGTTGCCCTCGTGTAGTCGTTTCGTTTGAAATTGAGAGTCACGATACTGTCACGAACTTTGATTTCCGCCTTATGGAAAAGTGTCTTCAAATGGTATTTATTTGCGAATTTTTGCGGAGTCATACTGGTGCCGGGGAACATCATGAAGATAACCTGCACGTCTCCCGCGCGATTGTCAGCATCGAAAATATAGCCCGGCTTTTTTTCTTTAAACGAGGCAATTTCTTTGGCTCTCTTCTCTTCAAATTTTGTAACGACCGACGCAGGTTGATTCATTACAATGCCGAAGATTACGCCTGCGATAGTGGCAAGCACAACTATGCAGGATATGACGATCAAAACGATCTTTTTTGATTTTTTCATAACGACCTCCTTATTAACAAAATATTAATAATCTTGCACAATTATATTATAGCACAAATTGACTTTTTTGTCAATATTTATTATTTGAAGGGTCAATTATGAGAAAAAACAAAGCACTTCATATGAAGTGCCTTTTCACTATTGAAACATTATGATCTTTGACTTAAAATACCGCTCTTGAAAATCGGTTAGCTTTGCTATTTCTTCTTTGGTGAATAACGTGTTTTCAGGTGCTACGACCCACTTGTGCTCTACGTCGTCCTCACGTTCAATTACCGCGATTACCCTTCCCGTGAATTCTGAAACGGGCTTGTCTATTCCTATAACGTACGCGTCCTCTTCTTCACCGTCGGGCGCGAGAGTTCCCTCTATGTATCCGTAGTTTATCGGGTAAAAAAGAGTCGGATGCTCGGGGTGATAGCTTCCGAGAGGGCGGTCGATGATTACTGTGACGGTTTGTCCTAACATTTGGTGGTGTCCTTTGCTGTTCTGCAAGATGCGATAAGCATTATACGCAAAGAGGTGCATTTTGAAGAGAGCGATTTATATAACTGCTCATCAATATAATTCGTTTTATACAGCAGTTCAAGCCAATAACCTGTTTCGCTTGCTTCCTTTAATGCAATTTCAAGTTTAGAAATAAAATCCTTTTTACCTTGTGCGTATTGTGCTTCGTGAATATTTGCGCCAATGGAAGTTCCGCTTCTGCCGATTTGTGAAGACACGATTGATTCATGTTTTGCTTTCAGATGCTTTACGAGGTTCAATACATCTATAGAAAACTCCATTGAAAGTTCTGCGAGTTTATTTTCCTTCATGCGATCGTCTCCTTTTGGAATTTGTATAACTAATGAGTTTTCGCTGATAAGCAGAATTGGTGTTACATTAACTTGTCCAATTCCTCCAACAATCTCGTTTTCATAGCATTTAGTTCTGTTTCAGAAGGTCTATTATCGGGACTATACATCATTTCCATTGGATACCACCACACGGGTCCCTTTCCATTGTTGCCGTAGTCTCCTAAATCACCTTTCACTCTGGGAAATAAATGCCAGTGCAAATGTGTATCCCCATTGCCTAATAACTCGTAATTCATTTTTTCGGCGTTAAAAGTTTTTGAGACAGCTTCTGCAACAATCGACATTTCTTCTAAAAACTTAATCTTTTTAGAGTGGCTTAATTGGAACAGCTCTGTTTTGTGATCTTTGCAAAGAAACAATGTATATCCCTTGAAGTGTTGATTATCGCCGATGACTACATATCCCGTTTCCAATTCTTTAACAAACCAAGGATTTGTGTTCTCTTTAATCATTTTTATTCTGTCGCATATTAAGTACATAATATATCTGACTCCAAGTTCTCTTTGTCGAATTATTAATGATGCATCGACTTCGTCGATATGATGTTTTTTCGCTACGCTCAAAAAATGATGTTGCTCACTCCGTTCGCAATGATGTGATGTTTGCCTCATTGTGGCGGAGTTCGCTTGCGAACTCTTTGCCACACATCATCAGCGAAGCGCCATCATTTGGCGGAGCCAATATCATTTGCCGAAGGCAAACATCATTCAAAAGACCCGGATTGCCCTTTGGGCAACCGGGTCTTTTGTTGGCCCACCCTGCAGGATTCGAACCTGTGACCCTCAGAATCGGAATCTGATACTCTATCCAGCTGAGCTAAGGGCGGAAATCTTTACGAAATGAATTATAGCATATTTTTGCCGTTATGTAAAGAAATATTTGCCTTTTTTGTAAAAAAACCTTTTCAAACATTATGATATGTGATATAATATAGGGTAATTATCGGCAAGGAGGATGCGGTATTGACATCTTTACCCATAACTGTCGTCACCGCATCGGTGACTGAAACGGAAAACGTCGGGCGAGAGCTTGGGCAGTATTTACTGAATAACGGCAAGACCGACGCGTTTATTGCCATGTACGGCGATCTCGGGGCGGGGAAAACCGCCTTTGTCCGCGGTCTTTGCGACGTAATTACCCCCGGCGCGCACGTTTGCTCACCGACCTATACCATTGTCAACGAATACTACGGCGGCGGCAGAACTCTTTGCCACTGCGATATGTACCGAATCGAGAGTGACGACGATCTTTACTCTATCGGCTTTTACGATTACGAAAACTGCGTGATAGCGGCAGAGTGGTGCGAGAAGATACCCTTTGCGCTTCCCGAAAAATACATTAAGCTGACTATAAAAAAGCTCGACGGTGACAGCCGCGAGATAACGGCGGAGGAGGTTGAAAATATATGAAGATTCTTGCTCTTGACTCTGCCGAAAATATTGCCGCTGTTGCGGTGACGGACGGAAAAACGCTTATTGCAAGCACGGTCGTAAATGCGGGAAAGAGTCATTCCGAGCTTCTTCTGCCCGCTGTTGAGCATCTTATGAAATCGGCGGGTCTACACTATTCCGACATTGACCTTTTTGCCTGCTCGTCGGGCCCCGGCTCGTTTACGGGTGTTCGCATCGGAGTTTCGACGATAAAAGGTCTTGCCTTCGGTTACAATAAGCCCTGCGTCGGAGTTTCGGCAACCGAGGCGCTTGCATATAATTTTATTGGTTTTAACGGCGTAATATGTCCTTCGATGGATGCCCGCCGTTCACAGCTTTATAACGCGCTTTTCCTTTCGGAAAACGGGAAGATAACGCGCCTAACCCCCGATAGAACTATCCCCGCCACGGAGCTTGCAAACGAGCTTTCGGGTTATGACAAGCCGATATATATAAACGGCGGCGGTGAGCATATACTTAGAAAAGCGGCTGAGGGCAACGAAAACGTAATGCCGACGAACGGTATCCTGACGCATCAGAACGGATATTCCGTCGCGCTTTGCGCTCTTAATAATTACGAAAATGCGGAGAACAAGGAAGTATTTACCGACTTTGCGCTTCAGCCAACATACCTTCGCCCGTCGCAGGCGGAGAGAATGAGAAACGGAGAAAAGGAATGAAAACTATTGCTGTTGGATGCGACCACGGAGCTTATGAGCTTAAGGACAAGGTCGTAAAGCACCTAAACGAACTTGGATATAACGTAATTGACAAGGGCACGAACGGCTCCGAATCGGTACACTATCCGATATACGCACACGAGGTATGCCTTTCGCTTCAGAATAAGGAAGCCGAGCTTGGAATACTTCTTTGCTCGACGGGAATCGGAATGAGTATGGCGGCAAACAAGCATCACGGTATCCGTGCCGCGCTTTGTGCAGACACCTATTCCGCTCGTCTTACGAGAATGCACAACGACGCAAACGTCCTTTGTATCGGTGCGCTCGTAGTCGGTTCTGCACTTGCTATCGACATCGTCGATTCTTTCCTTAACGCCTCTTTTGAGGGCGGACGCCACAAGACGCGAGTCGATATGTTTATGGCGCTTGAGGAAAGCGAAAAATGAAAGATTATCTAAACGAGATAAACGAAAGATTTCCGATAAGACGCACCGAGGAGCAGAAAAAGGGCTTGTTCGAATACGTCAAAAGCGAGGCGGAGAGCGTAGGTCTGTCTGCACGCATTGAGCAGCTTGAAAAGAAGCATAACAATATCGTTATCGGTGACGTTGAGAAGGCAAGCGCCGTTTATACTGCGCATTACGATACGCCCGCGCGCTCGCTTGTGCCTAATCTTATGATGCCGCGAAATCCCGGCTTTGCTTATGCTTACGCCTTTGGTATTCCGCTCGTAATCGCGTTTTTCTCACTCGGCGTCGCTTACGCGATACAGGCGCTCGCGGGACTTCCTTATCCTGCGTTTGCCGCTATTTATCTCGGTCTGTATTTCGCGCTTTTCTTCTGCGTGATGAGATGCGGCGATAATAAGACGAATAAAAACGACAACACGTCGGGTGTTGCGACGGTGCTTTCGATAATGGCGAAGAACCCGAAGGACGCGGCGTATATCCTTTTCGATAACGAAGAAAAGGGACTTCTCGGCTCAAAGGCACTCCTTAAATCAAATAAGGAATTCTGGGCAAATAAGCCGCTTATCAATTTCGACTGCGTCGGACTTGGTGATAATATAGTTATCGTCGCAATGGGAAACGCCGAAAAGCATCCCGTGTTTGAAAAAATAGCTGATACCGTAAAGGGCAATAATGAGTATAACGTCGGTCTTTACCCCAAAAAAGGAAGCATGACGAATACAGACAGTAAAAATTTCCCCTGCGGAATTTCGGTTATGGCTTGCAAAAAGAGCAAAAAGGGTGTATTATATACTCCGTACATACATACGAAGCGTGACACCGTCGCGTCGAGTGAGAATATTTACTTCCTTGCCGATGCTTTTTCAAAGCTTCCCGCATTCGTTTGTGAGGAGACGGCATGAAAAAGCAGGTCTGGAAGGGAACTGTGCTGACCTCTCCCGTACCGCCCGTTATGGTGTCCTGCGGTGATATGGAAGAGAGTAATATCGTCACCGTCGCCTGGACGGGAACGGTGAATACGAAGCCGCCGATGACGTATATTTCTCTGCGTCCGAGCCGTCATTCGTACGGAATTATAAAGGAAAAAGGCGAGTTCATTATCAATCTTACGCCGACGTCCCTTATAAAAAAGGCGGATTACTGCGGTATATACACAGGCAAAAAGGTCAATAAATTTGAAAAATGCGGCTTCACGAAGGCGGAAGCGAGTGAGGTTTCTGCGCCGCTTATCGACGAGTGTCCTATCAACCTTGAATGCAAGGTAAAGGACATTATTCCCCTCGGAACGCACGATATGTTTTTAGCCGAGATAGTCGCGGTTCACGTTGACGATACGCTCGTCGACGGCGACGGAAAGCTTCATCTTGAAAGGGCGGATCTTACCGCGTATGCCCACGGTGATTATTACGCTCTCGGCAAAAAGCTTGCGCCGTTCGGAATAAGCGTTAAAAATAAGAAAAAACATCAACATAACAAAAAGTAGATACCAATACAGATAAACAACTATTCTATCGGTAAGGAGGGAAGACGATGAATTACTCTGAAATCACGCCGTATATAAGAGAGCTTGCTGCTCTTTCCGATAACAATAATCATATTGTTCCCGAAATGTATGCTCGTTACGACGTGAAACGCGGTCTGCGCGATATAAACGGAAACGGTGTCGTCGCAGGTCTTACCGAGGTGTCGCGCATCAAGGCGAAGGACAAGGACGCTGACGGTAATGAGATTCCCTGCGAGGGTCAGCTGTATTACAGAGGAATCAACGTGCGAAACATCGTTAAGGGATTTCTTGACGACGACCGCCCCGGATTTGAAGAAACGGTTTATCTTCTTCTGTTCTCCAAGCTGCCGAACAAAGAAGAGCTTGCACGGTTTTGCGAGCAGCTTTCGGCATACCGTTCTCTGCCTCCGTCTTTTGTGCGTGATATGATACTCAAAGCACCCGGCAAGGATATGATGAATATACTGTCGAGAAGTGTGTTGGCTCTCTATGCTTACGACGAGAATCCTGACGACGTATCAACGGCGAACGTTCTTCGTCAATGTATGCAGCTCATAGCTGAATTTCCTCTTCTCGCGGTCTATGGCTATCAATCATTTCAGCATTATCATAATAATAACAGCTTGTTTATTCATTATCCTCGAAAAGAACTTAATACAGCTGAAAACCTCCTGTATATTCTTCGTGAGGACGGCCAATATACACCCCTTGAAGCAAAGCTGCTTGATCTTGCCCTCGTTCTTCACGCGGAGCACGGCGGCGGTAACAATTCTACGTTTACCACACACGTTGTGACGTCGTCGGGAACCGATACATATTCCGCTATATCCGCGGCGCTCGGTTCGCTGAAAGGTCCCCGACACGGCGGTGCGAATATCAAGGTGATGCAGATGTTCGACGATATGAAGGCGACGGTCAATACGAAGGATAAGGCGGCGGTCAGGGATCACCTTGTCAAGCTTCTTGACAAGCAGGCGTTTGACAAGGCGGGTCTTATATATGGTATGGGACACGCAGTATATTCGCTGTCTGACCCGAGAGCGGATATACTCCGCACCTACGCAAGGAAGCTCTCCGAAGAAAAAGGAATGCAAGAGGAATTCGAGCTTTACGAGACGGTCGAGAAGCTTGCGCCCGAGATAATCGCTGAAAAGCGAAAAATGTATAAGGGCGTCAGCGCAAACGTGGACTTTTATTCGGGTATGGTATATAAAATGCTCGGACTTCCGTATGAGCTCTTTACCCCCATTTTCGCCGTAGCGAGAATTGCGGGTTGGAGTGCTCATCGTATGGAAGAAATACAGAACGCGGGAAAGATTATCCGTCCCACATATACAAGCGTGAAGCAAGAAAACGAGTACGTTCCTCTTTGCAGAAGATAAATAACAGTTAATTATTAAAGGAAAAATCATCATGAAAAGAACAACGATCAAAGAATTATATGCAAGCCCCGAAAGCTTTGCTGATACAAAGATAACCGTTTGCGGTTGGTGCCGTTCGATAAGAGCGAGCAACGTATTCGGATTTATCGATCTTAACGATGGAAGCACGCTTCCTTGCCTTCAGGTAGTATTTGAAGCAGAGAAGCTTGAGAACTACGCAGAGGTTGCGAAGCAGAACGTCGGCGCGTCCTTCTCGATCACGGGTACTCTCGTTCTCACTCCCGAGGCAAAGCAGCCCTTCGAGCTTAAGGCAGAAAGCATCGAGGTAACGGGAACGTCTACTCCCGATTATCCGCTTCAGAAGAAGCGCCATTCCGATGAATTCCTCCGTACGATAGCACATCTCCGTCCGAGAACGAACAAATACGAGGCAGTATTCCGCGTTCGTTCGGTTGCCGCTTATGCGATACACAAGTTCTTCCAGGAGAGAAACTTCGTTTACGTTCACACTCCGATAATCACGGGCAGTGACTGCGAGGGCGCAGGCGAAATGTTCCGCGTTACGACCCTTGACCTTGATAATCTTCCCAAGACCGAGGACGGACAGGTAGATTTCTCGCAGGACTTCTTCGGCAAGAGCACGAACCTTACGGTTTCCGGTCAGCTTAACGTAGAGACCTACGCTATGGCGTTCGCTAACGTTTATACCTTCGGACCGACCTTCCGCGCAGAGAAGTCGAACACTCCCCGCCACGCGGCAGAGTTCTGGATGATGGAGCCCGAAATGGCGTTCGCAGACCTCAACGACGATATGGAAGTCATCGAGGCGATGCTCAAATACGTAGTTGCTTACGTTATGGAGCAGTGTCCTTACGAGCTTGAGCTTTTCAACAAGTTCATTGATACGACTCTTCTTACCCGTCTTAACAACATCGTTACTTCCGACTTCGTCCGTCTTCCTTACACCGAGGCAGTTAAGCTCGTCAAGGAGAGCGGAGTGAAGTTTGAATATCCGCTTGACTGGGGTATGGATCTCCAGACCGAGCACGAAAGATACCTTACCGAGCAGGTATTCGGTAAGCCCGTTTTCGTTACCGACTGGCCTCGTGATATCAAGGCGTTCTATATGCGCGTAAACGACGACGGCAAGACCGTTGCGGCGGTTGACCTTCTTGTTCCCGGTGTCGGTGAGCTTGTCGGCGGTTCGCAGAGAGAGGAGCGTCTTGACGTGCTGCTTGAGAGCATCGACAAGTTCGGTCTTAAGCCCGAGGATTACAGCTGGTACGTTGACCTTCGCCGTTACGGCGGTGCAAAGCACGCCGGCTTCGGTCTCGGTTTCGAGCGCCTTATTATGTATATGACGGGTATCTCGAACATCCGTGACGTTGAATCCTTCCCGAGAACGACGGGCTCGGCAGAGTTCTGATAAAGTAAACTATGAAACGGATAGCGAACAAAACGCTATCCGTTTTTGTTTACCGTATTAAAGAGAAAATCAAACATTGTCTTGCCTTCCCCAGCGGGGAAGGTGCCGAGCTTGCGAGGCGGATGAGGAGAAAATTGAAGTGAAGTAACATCGCTTTGTCCCACGGACGCTTCGCGTCCCACCTCATCCGTCAACCTAACGGTTGACACCTTCCCCTCAGGGGAAGGCAAGACGGCATCTCAACAATTCTCCATATAAAAACCTCTCCGACGGAGAGGCTTTTAATTTAGCCAACAGGTTTATACGGTGGGTTAAGCGTGCACAAATATTTGAAAACAGTGAAATCGAGCGCGCCGCCTCCGAACCAGTCCCAATCAAGAAGATGAAACGATACAAATTCTTCGGGAGTGGCGTTTTTCCACTTTATCGTTTCGGCGACAGTGCCGTTTTCGTATTTCAGCTCTGTGATTACGCCGTCATTCTGTCCACGCGATATCGCGCCCCAAAGGGTGTGGTATGCGACATATTTATCAATATCAGTATATTCGACGAGTTCCTCGCCGTACTGAGAAGCAATGTCAGCATTGATCTTACTTACGTACGCATTATTGTTGAGAGTAGAATCTGAATAGGTGATTTTAAGCTTCGTCGGAATGCCGCTTTCCTCGTCTCTTGAAAGGGAAGCAGTTGGGATCGGATACTCACCGCCGTCAATACTCGGGAAGGAGCCGTCATTATTTAACCAAATGAAATCGGAAAGCTCAACGCTGTATTTCTCGTTATACTCCTCGCCCTGCGAAAAGTAGGTAACGCCGATAACGTTCATTTCTTTGTCGAGAGTCCAAACGTATTTCATTTTCGCTGTTTGGGAAGAGCCTTCAAGTTGAAGGGAGATATTCTGTGTCAGCTTAAGGGCATCATTATCAAAATCGTTTTTGATGATCACCGTTTCGTGTCTACTCTCCTGACGGAAGCCGCTGTATACGGTATCGACCTTACACATAAAACCGTTTTCGTCAAACTCAAAAGTTCTGACGAAAATCAGCTCTCCGTCCTCGGAATATATTCTTTGTTCGGTCGGAACGTAGAAGCGCGGATCGGGTTCGGACGGGATACTGTTTCCGCCGCCTTCGTCGCAGGAAAAAAGCGTTAAGGTCAGGCAAATGAGTAGAATCAGAGATATTAGCTTTTTCATAAGGCGTACCTTTCAGTGTTATTTCTTTATTATTTTTTTCTCCACGTTGCGGGTGAGAGGGCAAGGAGTATAGGGAAGATCTCAAGTCGCCCTATCAGCATTGCAAAGGAAAGAATGATTTTTGAGAATGGCGAGAACACGGAGAAGCTTGCTGCCGCCTCACCGTACGCAGGACCTATATTGTTAAGACAGGACGTAACCGAGCTGAAAGTGGCTTCGATACTGAACCCGTCTATCGAGACGAGAAGGATAAGCGCAAGGAATATGATGAAGTAGGTTATCAGATACACGCTCGTGCTGTGGATCGCTGCGTCATCGACCGTTTTCCCTTCAAGCTTTACGACGTTTACCGAACGCGGACGAAGCATTTTGCGCAGGTCTGCTCTTACCATCTTGAAAAGAAGCATAACGCGGCTGATCTTAAGACCGCCCGCCGTTGAGCCGGCACAGCTTCCTATGAACATAAGGAGCAGCAATACCGTTTTTGAAAATTCTGGCCAGGCGTTCATATCGACCGTCGCAAATCCCGACGTTGAGATTATTGATGCGACCTGAAACGCCGAGTGTCGGATCGTTTCGCCAACCGATGAGAACATATGTGAAACGTTGATTGCAATAGCGCCGATCGATACAGCAACTATTCCTCCAAAGCACCAAAGCTCTCGGCTCTTGATTGCAGACGTGAATTTGCCTATCAGAATGAGGTAGTAAAGGTTGAAGTTTATGCCGAAAATGAGCATAAACGCCGTGATTACCCACTGTAAGTACGGCGAATAGCTTGCGATGCTGTCTGCCTTTATGCCGAAGCCGCCCGTGCCGGCAGTGCCGAATGCGTGAACGAGACTGTCGTATAGCGGCATTTTGCCTGCAAGCAGGAAGCCGACCATAATAACAGTCAGTCCGATATAGATGAGATACAGTATTTTTGCCGTTTCTCTTATTTTAGGAACGATCTTTCCGACGATAGGCCCCGGAACCTCTGCGCGCATTATGTGTATCGAGCGTCCCGAGTCTGTCGGGAGAATTGCCATAAGGAATACGAGAACTCCCATACCGCCGATCCAGTGCGTGAAGGAGCGCCAGAAGAGCATACCGTGGCTTAACGCTTCGACGTCGTCGAGGATAGTTGCTCCCGTCGTAGTAAATCCGCTGACTGTTTCGAAGAATGCGTCAACGTACGACGGAATGAATTTTCCGATAACGAAGGGAAGTGCGCCGACCGCCGAGACCGCGAGCCAAGCAAGTGCGACGATAGCAAAGCCCTCTTTGGCAAATATCAGCTTATTTTTCGTGTAGGAGAGCGCGCTCATAATAAGTCCGATTCCGAGCGCAATTCCCGCAGAAATTGCAAACGCGATGACTGACGAGGTCTCCTTGTAAATAACGGAACAAAGAAGCGGAAGCATAAACAGTACCGCTTCGAGGATCAGAATGTGTCCCGTCGTGTAAAATACCATTTTGCGGTTCATATTTATGCCGCCTTATTTGAGAATATCCGAAAGGTCGGAGAGCTTCTGTCCTGCCGCGATGACGACGACGCGGTCGCCTGCGAGAATGACGTCGTTACCGCCGGGGATAACGGTCTTTCTGTCGCGTATGATTCCCGCTATAAGAATATTGCTTTTCAGCTTCAGGTCTTTGAGCGGAATACCGTTGATCCTCGGATCGGGAACAACGTTGAATTCAAGCGCCTCTGCGTCTCCGTCCATAAGCTTGTAGAGCGTTTCTACGTTGCTTCCGAGCGAGTTCTGAAGCGCACGCGCGTAGCTGACGAGCTGATCGGATATCATCTTCTTCGGCGAAATCACGGTGTCAACACCGAGCTTTTCTGCCATCAGAGCCAGTTCCTCACGGTTCACCTTCGAGATCGTTTTCGGTACGCCCCGGCTTTGAGCGAATATGGAAATGAGTATATTTTCCTCGTCTGTTCCCGTAAGGGAAACGAAAGCGTCGAGATCCTTTATTCCTTCTTCAATAAGAAGCTCCTGCTGTGCGCCGTCGCCGTTGATTATGACGGCACCGGGGAGATTCTCGCAGAGTCCTCTTGCCTTGCGCTCGTCCTTTTCGATTATCTTTACGTTACAGCCGATCGAAAGGAGCATTTCAGATAGGTAAACTGCAGTACGGCTTCCGCCGAGAAGCATTACGTTTCTCGCCTGCTTCTGAAGGAGTCCTGCCGCCTTGAAGAACTTTTGAATTTCCGTATGCGTTGCGGTTATTCCGATCATATCGTTGCTCTTGAGAACGAAATTACCGTCGGGGATGAACATACTGTCGCCGCGCTTGACGCAGCAGATGAGGACCTTTGCCTTGTACTTTTCGCGTAACTCGCTTAACTTTACACCGTCGAATACCGAATCGGGTTTCAGACGAAGCTCGACCATTTCGAGGTATCTTCCGCTGAAGGTCTCGATTTTTACGGCAGATGGGGATTTGAGGACGTTGAAAAGCACCTGTGCCGCAAGGAACTCGGGGTTTATCGAGAGTGAAAGTTCAAGCTGTTCCTTCATAAAGGTGAGACTGTTGTCGTTATATTCGGGCGTTCTGATTCTTGCTATCGTATGAGACGCGCCAAGCTTTTTTGCAATAAAGCAGGAGAGCATATTGAACTCGTCCGAGCCGGTTACGGCAATAAAGAGATCGGCATTTTCAACGCCTGCCTCGGTGAGAATATCACTGTCAACGCCGTTTCCGCAAATGCCCATAACGTCGTATATATTCGTGAGCTCGGTAATGACCGCAGGATCGGAGTCGATGGCAACTATATCGTGTCCCTCGTTTACAAGCGACGAGATAAGCGTTCCGCCGATCTTTCCACAGCCGACGATAAGAATTTTCATCATTAAACCTTCTTTATCATTTGATAAAGAAATTATATCATTAACAGATAAAAATTGCAAGTGGCAAATGCAGTCGTAACGGCGGGACTTCCCAATAATACGGAATATATCAAAAAAACCGCGCGAGCGCGGTCAGAAAATAAAAATAATTGCGTAAAACACTTGACAAATGACCTAAAATATGTATATAATATAGAGTAACGTCATTAAACGCCAAGGAAAAGGAGTGACACAAAAATGCTTAGAACATACCAGCCGAAAAAGCTTCAGAGAAAAAAAGAGCACGGCTTCCGCAAGAGAATGAGCACTGCAAACGGAAGAAAGGTACTCAAGAGAAGACGCGCTAAGGGCAGAGCAAGACTTACCCACTGATTCTTCTCTATTCAAGAAGGGGTAAAAGTGTGAAAGAATTCGCCATAAAGGAAAACCATCTTTTCATCAAGGCGTATCAGGGCGGTAAGCGGTACGTTACCGATACCGTTGCCGTGTACGTTCTTAAGGACTTGAAGGCAGGGCGTCTTCGTAAGGAAAATCCTAGGAAGGAATTTCTTAACCGCATCGGATTTACCGCAACTACAAAGCTCGGACACGCCGTTGTCCGTAACCGAGCAAAGCGAGTTATGCGTGCGGCGTATCGGAATATCATATCGGTTAGACCTATAAAGACCGGAAACCTCATCGTAATTACCGCAAGGGATAAGATACGCGAGGCGGGCTCTGCCCAGGTCGAACGCGATATGAACCGCGCTTTTAATAAGCTTGAGCTTTTTAAGTGACGGCTATCTTCTTGATTTTTTCGGCGGACTGTAACAGGTCCGCCATTTTGTTAGTATATAGGCAAATATATTAACCAACACTACGGAGGAAGTATGAAAAGATTTTTTCTGTGGCTTATTGATCTTTACAGAAAATATATTTCACCTCTGAAAAAGCGCCCGTGCTGTCGCTTTTATCCGACCTGCTCGACCTATGCCTACGAGGCGATAAACGAGTGGGGAGCGATACGCGGACTCTTTTTAACGGTGTGGCGGATACTCCGCTGCAATCCGTTCTGTCGAGGCGGCATCGACAACGTCCCTAAAAGGGGCGCTTTCCGTAAGATGACGGCGGAAAGAATTACTTACCGTGGCCGCAACAAGGAGTTAAAAAACGAGAACTCCGATAAAAATTGAAAGGATGCGCTTGTCTAACAAGCTGAAAGAAAAATGGGTTTTTTAAATAAACCGATAGGTTGGATAATCAATCAGTGCTATAAGCTCATACCTAATTACGCGATCGCGCTTCTTCTTTTCGCGATAGTTATGAAGCTTGTGCTTCTCCCTTTCGGTATTAAACAGCAGAAAAATATGCTCAAGCAGGCGAAGCTTCGCCCGAAGGAGCAGGCAATTCGTAAGCGTTACGCAGGACGTGACGATCAGGTTACCCGCCAGAAGATGCAGGAAGACCTGATGAAGCTTTATCAGGACGAGGGCTATAATCCCGCTTCGGGATGCCTTCCGATGATACTCCAGCTCGTTATCGTTTTTGCCGTTTACGGTGTAATGCGCGCGCCGCTTACCTACGTTTCGAATCTTTCGAACAAGGAAGTCAAGCAGCTTGGCGTCGGTATAGTTGATCTTTACGACAGAGGACTTCTTGACGAAGAAGATTTCAGCAAGAACGTTTGGAAGGCACTTGATAAGCAGGCGGACAATATCGTAATCGAAACGAAAAAAGATGAAGTGACCGGCGTTGAGTATTCGGAAAAGAACTATGACAAGGTCAAGAATCCCTTTTCGGATCAGGTTGACCTCGTTCGCATAGTAAGAAAGTACTATACGGAGCTTGATGAGTATAACTGTCTCCCCAAGGGCTTTACAGAGGGTGATATTCCCGAGTTTTATCTTTTTGGAAATACGTTTGACCTTTCTGTAACTCCTACCGTTGCATTTAACTGGTATCTTCTTATACCGATACTGACCTTCGTGTTCACCTTCGGAAGCATGAAGCTGTCGAAGAAGTTTATGTACCAGTCCGATATTCAGCAGCAGCAAACTGCCGATATGGGCTGTTCTATGAAGATAATGGACTACGTGATGCCGCTTATGTCGACGTTTATCACGTTCTCCATGCCTTCTATAATTGCAGTTTACTGGATATACAATAACGTACTTTCCTTCGCCCAGCAAGTTGCTCTCAAATATATGTATCCCGTTCCCGTATTTACCGAGGAGGACTACAAGCAGGCAGAGCGCGAGATGAACAAGGGCATCAAGCAGCCGAAGAAAAAGGCGAATAACGGCAAGCGTGCCGCTCACCGTATCGACCTTGACGATGACGACGTAATCGAGGAAAAGCCGAAGGCAACACAGAAAAAGGTTAAGGAAGACCCCAAGGCAGGACTTATTGCGCCTGCGCAGATGAAAGACGAATCGGATAAGAAATCCGATAATGACTGACTTTAAGGATGTGAATATATGAAACAGGAAATAACCGTTAGTGCCAAGACGATCGAGGCGGCGGTAAACGAGGGCGCTGAAAAGCTCGGTGTTTCTTCCTCCGCAGTAACCTATGAGGTTATTGAGCAGCCGAAAAAGGGCTTCCTCGGATTTGGTGAAACTCCTGCTACCGTCAAGGTATGCTACGTTTCTTCTCCCGAGATGACTGCGCTTTCCTTCGTTAAGACTTTAATAAGAGATATGGATATTATTGCTGATGCTACTATCTCCGTAGTACCCGGAAGCAAGAGAGCTTTCCTTATCAATATTACGGGCGAGGAAGCAAGTGTTCTTATCGGACATCACGGCGACACTCTCGATTCTTTGCAGTACCTCACCAATCTCGCCGCAAACCGCCGCGAGGAAGATGACGAGAGTAATTACACGAGAATTACCGTTGACGTTGAGAACTACCGCTCAAAGCGTGAGGATACTCTCCGCCGTCTTGCAAGAAGAATGGCAGATAAGGCGCTCCGTTATCACAAGAACGTAACTCTTGAGCCGATGAACGCATACGAGAGAAGAATAATCCACTCTGAAATTCAGGGAATTTCGGGCGTTACGACAAACTCCGTCGGTGCAGACAACAACCGCCGCGTAGTTATTAGCTGCGATAGCACTTCGAGTACTCCCAAGACGCCTGCGCGTCCTCCCCGCACCGCCGCTTCGAGAATAATTCCGAAGAACAAGATAGAGAAGAGAGCGCGTTTCGACGATTCGCTCCCCGAATATCAGCTCGGCGATTGCTATTCCGAGGACAGTGCCGTTGATAACGCGGAAGCAGAAAACGACACCGACGAAATTTAATGAAAATACCCGTTTGGAGATCCAAACGGGTATTTTTTATGCTATTTTTTCGATAATCTTCGTGTTTGCGGGAAGGATGCCTGCCTGCTCGTAAACGATCTCCTGGATCTGTGCGACCTGGTTGGGCATAAGAGCGGACGAGGTCTTGACGATCACGTTGCAACCGCTGTCGCTGATTACCGCGATGCACTTTTCGAAGCCCTTTGCGGTAACGAGCGATTCGATCTTACCTTCACTCTCGATAGCAGATGCTATCTTCGAAATTTCCTGCATAGCGACGACCTTCGATTCGTCGAGCGCCTCGGGGTTTTCAACGACGAGCTGAAGTACCTCGATCGCCTCGTCGCGCGATCTCTGGCGCTCGATCTGCGTTGAAGCGAAGAAGCTGTCAACGTCACTTACGTCACCGCTGCCGTTGCCGTCGACTACGATGTTTCCGTTTCCGGCAGAACCGCCTGCCTGCTTCGTCCCTGCGGTGAAAAGGGCAATATTGAGCCATACCGCACCGCCGATAACGAGAACGGAAAGGATTATAGCTAAATTTCTTCTTCCGATTTTTTTAACTGCCTCTTTGGTTTTAGCTACGATCAGAGCCGTGTCGGGCTTTTTTAGTTTAAGCATAAGATTCCTCCGAAAGTTTGTTTGGTAAAATATATGACGCTAACCGCTTACATATACCTGATTTTGCGCAATGTCAAAAAGGGAAGACAGGAGCTTTGAAATTTTTTCCTGATTTATCGGGTTACTGCCGCCGTAGCAGACTACCGCCACTCCGCGTATTTTCGGATAAATGAGCTTTACGACTATCGGCTCGTCGCTGTCGCCTCGGTCGACTATTACGTATTCCTTCTCGGTAAGAGACCCGCCGTCGTAGCGTCCGTTTTGTGCGTAGACTGTCTCGGCACAGGAATCGGCGGTTATTATTACCGATACGTCGGAGATGCCGTCCATTTTGGAAAGTATCTGACTTACGCGCAATTCAAGATTTTTGATGTATTCGTTCGTTACCTCAATTTGCCCCGAAAGATCGGGCGAGGTCGATTTTTCTGCATCCTTTTCGCCGTTTCCGATAAATATCAGTATGATGCCTGCTATGACTCCGACAAGAAGCAGTAACACGGTTTTTTTGCCCTTGAAAATGCCGCTTAAAAATCCTTCGTTATTCTTCGTACCTGACCTCACACCCAAGCTCCTTTCCTATGTATTCCGCCGCTTCCTTTAGCCCGCCTTCGCCGTCGAGGGTACCCGACAGTATCTTGATTTTTTCTTTGTCGGAAGTGTCGAGAGTTAATGTGAGAACGGCGTTTTTAATTCCGTAATTCCGCTCGGCGATGCCTTCCATTTCATCACATATCTTTTCCGTGGCAAGATCGATTATCGCGTCAAGGGCATCTGAATTTTCGGTTTCGTCTTGCTTCGGGAGCGATATGTCAAGCGCGCCGCGCTCTCCCGTGATAAGCCGAATGATCGGCAGGGAAAGAGAAGCGCATATTGAAAGAGCGCAGACAAACGATATCTGTTTTTTTATACTCTCGTTTACGGGTGAGAGCATTGAAATAATTGCGGCACAGACAGACACGCTCATTATAGAAAACAGTAATTCCTTCATAACTAAACGCTCGGTAATACCGATGCAAAAATCCCCATTGTAATAACGAATATAAGCGAGCTCGTTACGAGCATTGCGATAAGCATATCGCATATAGACGCAAAATCGCGGACGACACCGCCGTTCACGCCGAGAATATCGGATATGAACGCGACAAACGTAAAGCATAGCTTGACGGCGAACAGCTTTAAGAGCATCGGCAGAGTTGCGAGCGCGATTGCCGCCGCGATAAGCGTTCCTGCCGAGCCCTTTATGAGTGAAATCCCGGATAAGTATGCGCCTGCCGCCTCGGACAGCGCCGCTCCTACAATCGGGATCGAGCTTCCGGAGGCGAATTTTATGCTTCTTAACAGAATAGTATCCGAGCCCTTTGCGATTACCGTCTGAAACGCCATCGTGAAGCAGAGAACGGTTGACAGAAGCGATATGAAGAAGATGAATGCCTTTTTCACCGACGTTACCATGTGGCTTAAGTCTATTCCTGTTCCGCGCGACAGCGCAGAGACCGCCGTAAAGGCGACAGAAACGGCGAGAATGGGCGTAAGCACCTGCCTGCCCACTTCCTCGGTAAGCGCGAGAACCGCGCTTAAAAAGGTCGCATTTGCGTAAGAAAGGTTCGTTTGCCCCGCCGCAAGCGATATAGAGGTCATTATAGGAAGTGAGGTCTTGATTATACCGCTTATTACGTTGATCGTGCCGAGGCACTGCTCGGATAACGGCTTGATTATCGAAATACAAGAACCGCAAAGCGATACGCTTGATGCAAACCCCAGTGCCTTGCCTACGCTTGAACCGTCCTTTGACAGCGATGAAAGAAGTGCGCACAGAAGCACGGTGACCGTCAAGGTAAGGAGCATCGGAGCAGTATCGGAGAGGGCAGTTGAAAGCGCTTTTCCCAAAAACGACGTAAAGAACGATACGTCGAGAAGCTCCACTGCGCTTGTCCCGTCGTCCTTTTCAATTTCGCTTTCAAAATCCTCGGGCATAAGCTCCTCGAGGTCGTTCGGAAGAGAGTCGTATATGTCCTTCATCTCCCCGTCTGCGTAAACCGCGGTCGGCAGGGAAAAGAGCATTATTACGGCACATATAACAGCCGCCGCCTTCATGTGAGAAGCTCCTTTATGAGCGAGAGCGTTTCGGTTATTATCGGCAGGCATATAAGAAGTATCTCGATTTTTCCCGCAAGCTCAACTCCGTTTGATATTGAGCTTTCACCCATATCACGGCAGACGCTTCCGACGGTATTTACCACGATACCGATACCGAGCGCCTTCAGCATTACCTTTCCGTAACTTGCCATATTGCTTTCCTTCATTATGTCGGTCACGGTCTCGACTGCACCCGAAAAACGAACGATAACCGCGCCGAGAATAAGCAGGGAAGAAAAGACCGCGACGGTGGACGCGATGCCTTTTGAGCTGCCTTTCAACGTCAAAGCGCAGATCGCGCCGATGAGCGCGCAACCGCATAGCTTGAATAGCACCGTCATAGCCCGAATATGGTCTTGATCGAGGAAATTAGCGAGCCGAGCTCCTTGACGAGCATAAGTAATACTATGATAACTCCCGCCATAGAGACGAGCATTGCCTGCTCGTCTCGCCCCGATTTGTTCAGTATCTGGCATACGACGCTGACAATTAGTCCTACGCCCGCCGCCTTCAAAATTAAGCTTATGTCCATTTATCTGTCCTTTATATAAATAATATCGCACTCAAAGCCGAGATTGCACACGAGAGTGAAATCGACAGCTTGGTTTTTGTCGGCAAGCCCGCACTTATTTCGTCATATTTGCTTTTCAGAAACGATATATAATTCTCGCAAAGCGTCAACTGTTCGTCCGAATAGCTTTTCCCGAGTCCATCGGCGAATTTCTCGCTTTCAAGCAAAACGTCGCGCCCGACGTAAAGAATATCACCTTTGTTTTTGAGGGCGCCCTTCATACCGTTTTGCCGCAGATCTTCGCTGAAGCCGATTGCATCGAGGAACGGATGCGTAAAGCCGTCGAATATTTCATTAAGCCCTTGCCTGAAGCATTTTATCCGCGTGTTTATCCTTTCGGTCAGCTGTATAAGTCCCTCGATACATTCCTTTTCGTTTTTGAGCGCCTTGTTATAGGAAAAGCCAAAGCCCATTATTGACAGTGTCAAAAGGGAAATACCGACTGCGCTTATCATGATAGGTTCCTTTCCGATATATCAAAGGAAAATCCGCGTCCTTCGCGCCGAATGCCTACGTAGGTTGCAAATATTCCGCATTCGTCAAGCTGTCTGAATACTTTTCGCGCAAGCAGAGCGTCAAGAGACGGCGCGTGAGCGCTTGCAATAAGCGGTACGCCGAAGGATTGGGTCGAAAGAACGGAATCCGCCTCGCCCGCTCCAAGCTCGTCACAAACGACGTACTCAGGTGACATAGTGCGTACCGCCAGCTCAATGCCGACGCTCTTCGGATAAGAATTGTAAATATCGGCAATAGACCGACGGAAAGCATCGGGACGGAAAATTTCGTTTCGGCTGTCAATGACGGCAACGCGCCGTAGATACGGCGGGGAAGAAAGAGTTGACGCGATGTCGCGCAGAAGCGTCGTTTTTCCGACGCCGGGCGGTGAATAGAGAAGCATACCGCCTCCGCTCATTATAATCCGCTTGCAAAGCCCGTCGCCGATACCGTAGATGCTTCGCGGTATTCGCACGACGACCGACGTTATTTCGGTAATGCTTCCCTCGGAGTACCTTCCGCAAACTCCGACGCGGCAGCCGTTACCGAGAGGTATGTATCCCTCTGCCATCGTTTTTTCGAACGAGTGGAGGGAGCCGCGGCAGAAATTCGCTACCGTAGAGGTCATTTCCTCATTTGACACCGTGTCACCGAGCAGTACGCTTTTTTCACCGACCGTGAGCGTTATCGGACGGCCGACGGCAAGCCGTATTTCGTTTATAGATGAAATATCGTGTTTTAAAAGCTGCTCCGAGATACGCCTCGGCAGGCAGGCAATTATATCTTCCGTCATTCTACGTCTCCGTTCTTTTTCTTGCTCCATTATATGGGACAGGTCTTGCTTTTATGACCTTGTCCCTTACCGTTTTTTCACCGAGAATAATTGCGGTGTAAAGAAGTGCGCCGAGCAAGACCCCGACCGTTACGCGAAGGGTACAACCCGGGATAAGAGACGCAAGCGGTTTGGTGAGCAGAATTGCCGCAAAGATTGATATAAGCGGCTTCGGCAGAGCAGAGAGCAGTCCCGTTTTTTCACCTGTTACCTTTTTCAGACGGAAAACGGAGAAGCCGAAGTTTATCATTTCGCTCAAAAGAATGACCGCAACGTAGCCCATTATTCCGACCCTCGGAACGAGGAAAAACACGCAGAGCACGCAGGACGCGGCGTCAATGACGTTTACCTTCATAGTGAAAATCTGCTCGCCGAGACCTTTAAGCATTGAATCACAGATGTTGTCGAGATACATTATCGGAATGAGCGGCGCGAGAATGTTGAGATAATAGCCGACCTTGTCGTTATGGTAGATCGCTTGACCGAGGTCGGAGCTGTATGCGAAGATGAGCCCCGAAGCGCCTATCGAAAAAACGAGAAATGCGCGGAGGATCTGTTTCATCTTGATACGTATCTCGTTTTTGTCCCCTCTTTCGTTCGCCTCTGCCATTTCGGGAACGGTAAGGGAAGAAAAGGAGTAAAGAAATGACGCGGGGAACATTATTATCGGAAGCGCCATTCCAGTAAGCGTGCCGTAAGCCGCCATTGAAGTGCCGTATGAAAGACCGCTTTTGAGCAGACCTTTCGGTATCAGGATATGTTCAAGCGCAGTCAGAGCCGATCTCAAAAACGAGCTTATCGAGACGGGGAGCGTGATCGAAAGAACGGCGGCAGAAATTCCGCCTCTCGTAACGCTTCGCTTCGGGAGCAGCTTTGCTTCCTTTGAGCACAAAAACAGCGAGATAACGACCGAGAAAATGTCGGAGCAGACGTTTGAAAATACAACGAGGAGCAGGCACATATCGGCGCGGTCTGCCATACTGTATATTAATGTGAAAGTAACGAGCATCTTGAAAAGCTGCTCGGTTATCTGTGCTACTGCGGTGTGTTTTGCCTTGCGGAGTGCGATGAAAAAGCCGTTTATGCAGGACGAAAGCGAAATAAAGGGCAGACCTACCGAAAGCATACGCAAGAGATGCGACGCGCTCTTGCTTCCGAGCCAAGATACCGATATGTAAGGGGAAAGCAAAAAAAGTGCGACGGCGATGGGAACCGATGAGAGCTGTGAGAATACTATGCACCTCAAAATGACCGCCCGAGGATTGCCACGACGCTTTCCCATTTCCTCGGCAACGAGACGAGATGATGCAAGCGACGTTCCCGCACTTGCAAGCGTCAGAGCAGGGGAGTAGACCGACATAACGAGCTGATACAGTCCCGTGCCGACTTCGCCGACGCGGGACGTTATGAATATATTGAAGCCGACGCCGAGCGTGCGAAGAAGAAGCGATGCCGCGGTGAGAATGAGACCGTTAAAAATAAAAAGCCGTGCGTTTTTCATTTTGTTATCCTTTCGTATTTCAATTTATATTCCGTTATCATAGTTTTAGAACAGACGTCGAATCAGCGAAAATGAAGGACGCGACTGCAAAAAAATCATTATATGATGTTAAAACGGTGATTATCCGTCATTATTTACAAGTTTGACGCACAAAAAATTCAAAAAAGCTGTTTTTTCTATTGACAAAGTAAAGTAAAGAATGTATAATGAACTCATCTTTTTAATTATTACCGATTAATCGGTTCTTCAGGAGGAAGATAATATGGCATTCACTAATGAATATCTTAAAAGTGTTTATGAAAAGGTAGTAGTCGACAACCCCGGCGAAACCGAGTTCCATCAGACAGTAAAGGAAGTTCTTGAGTCCATTCAGCCCGTGATCGATCAGCGCCCCGATCTTGTTAAGGCAGGCGTTGTTGAGAGAATGGTCGAGCCCGAGAGAACGGTATCCTTCCGCGTTCCGTGGGTAGACGATAACGGAAACGTCCAGGTAAACAAGGGCTACCGCGTTCAGTTCAACTCGGCTATCGGTCCGTACAAGGGCGGTATCCGCTTCCATCCTTCTGTAAATCTTTCTATAATGAAGTTTCTCGGCTTCGAGCAGACCTTCAAGAACTCTCTTACCACTCTTCCTATGGGCGGCGGTAAGGGCGGCGCTAACTTCGATCCCAGAGGCAAGAGCGATAACGAGGTTATGCGCTTCTGCCAGTCGTTTATGACCGAGCTTTCGAAGCATATCGGCGCAGATACCGACGTTCCCGCAGGTGACATCGGAGTAGGCGCACGCGAGATCGGATATATGTTCGGTCAGTATAAGCGTCTGCGCAACGAGTTCACGGGCGTTCTTACTGGTAAGGGTCTCTCCTTCGGCGGATCGCTCATTCGTCCCGAGGCAACCGGTTACGGCGCAGTTTATTATACCGTTGAGATGCTCAAGCACTTCGGTGACGATATAAAGGGCAAGACCTTTGCTATCTCCGGCTTCGGTAACGTTGCTTGGGGTACCGTTAAGAAGGTTACCGAGCTTGGCGGTAAGGTAGTTACTATTTCCGGACCCGACGGATACGTTTACGACGAGGACGGAATCAACACCGAGGAAAAGATCAACTATATGCTCGAAATGCGCGCATCCTGCCGTAACAGAGTTCAGGATTACGCAGATAAGTTTGGCGTTCCCTTCTACGTAGGTGAGAAGCCCTGGGGCGTAAAGGCAGACATTCTTATGCCTTGCGCAACGCAGAACGAGGTTGACGTTAAGGAAGCAGAGATGATCGTAAAGAACGGCGTTAAGTACTACGTCGAGGTTTCCAATATGCCTTCTACCAACGAGGCAGTTGCTTATCTTAAGGCAAACGGCGTTATCGTTGCTCCCTCGAAGGCAGTCAACGCAGGCGGAGTTGCTACCTCGGGTCTTGAGATGTCGCAGAACTCGATGCGTTACAGCTGGACTGCAGAAGAAGTTGACGCGAAGCTTCACCAGATTATGAAAAACATCTTTGATTC
>CAZVVM010000019.1:0-22694 GCA_964630635.1 uncultured Ruminococcus sp.
CAATAAGGAAAAGGATCACGTTGAGGGCTTCGCCCCCGAGGTTGCGTGGGTAACTCTCGGCGGAAGCGAAAAGCTTACCGAAAAGCTCTGCGTGCGCCCTACCTCCGAAACGCTCTTCTGCGAGCATTACGCAAACGTAATTAAGTCCTACCGCGACCTTCCGAAGCTCTATAATCAGTGGTGCTCGGTCGTAAGATGGGAAAAGAATACACGTCCGTTCCTCCGTACAAGAGAATTCCTCTGGCAGGAAGGACATACGATGCACGCAACGGCTGAAGAAGCACAGGAAGAAACGCTCCGTATGCTCAATATCTATGCCGACTTCTGTGAGCACGACCTCGCAATGCCCGTTATAAAGGGACCGAAGACCGAAAGCGATAAGTTCGCAGGCGCTGAAGCGACCTACGCTATCGAGGCGCTTATGCACGACGGTAAGGCACTTCAGGCAGGAACCTCCCACTATTTCGGCGACGGCTTTGCAAAGGCGTTCGATATCCAGTATACCGATAAAAACAACCAGCTTCAGTACCCGCATCAGACCTCGTGGGGCGTGACTACTCGTCTTATCGGCGCTATTATAATGACTCACGGCGATAATAACGGTCTCGTTCTTCCCCCTGCGGTTGCACCTATTCAGGTCGTTATCATTCCCGTTGCACAGCATAAGGAAGGCGTGCTTGAAAAGGCAAATGAGCTTAAGGATCGTCTTACCAAAGCTGGCTTCAGAGTAAAGCTTGACGACAGCGACAACTCCGCCGGCTGGAAGTATTCCGAATACGAAATGAAGGGCGTACCGGTACGTCTTGAGATCGGTCCCCGCGACATCGAGGGAAATCAGTGCGTGCTCGTAGCGCGTCACGACAGAAGCAAGGACTTCGTGTCGCTCGACAACCTCGAAGCCGAAGTCGCAAATAAGCTCGAAGCAGTAAGAGCAGGCATATATGCCAAGGCACTCGAAAACAGAGCAAGCAAAATGACCGAGTGCGAAACCACCGACGAGATCATCAAGACCCTTGAAGAGAAGGGCGACGGCTTTATCTCGGCTCTCTGGTGCGAAAGCGAGGAGTGCGAGGATAAGGTCAAGGAGCTGACGGGCGTCGGCTCGCGTTGCATACCGTTCGATATGCAGGGTAAGGAAGGCAAGTGCGTCTGCTGCGGAAAGCCCGCAAAGACGACCGTCCTCTGGGCAAAAGCGTACTAATAATGAAAATCCACCCGTTCGGGTGGATTTTTTGCATAAATCGGTAAACCGCGGTCATCTTGAGCGGAGTCCCGCCGAGATTCCGTCTCGTTACACTCGACGCGGCTTCGCCGTTCGATTTCGCTGCGCTTCACTCAGAATGACACGGCGGGAAGCAGTCGAAACCCGAAGGGCGAACGGCGTAGCCGTTCGGATCTCCTCAAAGAACAATACGTTCTATTTTCGTTATTGACAAATATCGAGTTGTTCGGTACAATGTAATCAATAAATTATTGGAGAAAACAAAATGGCCGACAAGAAAAACGCAAAAAAATATTTTATATTCGGAGCAATATCGTTCATTCTCTTTGCTATCTTGACCGTGCTCGTCAAGACCGTTGACGTAAAAGCGGTAGGTCCGCTAGGCAGCGAAATAGGCCTTTCGGGCATAAACACTTATTTCCATAAGCTGATCGGCGTTAATATGGATTTGTACGATATGACCGAAATACTCGGATATATCCCGATAGCTGTTGTGGTTTATTTCGCAGGAGTCGGGTTGGGTCAGCTCGTAAAAAGGAAGAGCTTAAAGGCGGTGGACAGTAATATAATAATCCTCGGCGTCCTTTTGGCAGTTCTCGCCTGTGCCTACGTTTTTTTTGAATTTGCGATAGTAAACTACCGCCCGATCGTTATGGACGGAGAGCTTGAAGCATCCTTCCCGTCGTCACACACGATGCTATCGGTTACAGTCCTCGGCGCGGTACTGATTCATCTGCATTCGAGAACGAAAAACACGGTAGTGCGCGTGATCGGCACTTCTGCAGGCGTAATATTGATCCTTGCAACAGTCATCGGACGACTCCTTTCGGGAGTTCATTGGTTTACCGATATAATCGCAGGAATTCTTATAAGCGTTTCGCTGCTTTGCATTTATGTCGGGGTTTGTAAGATATTCGAAAAAAAGAAAAATTAAATACAAATTCAAAAGGGTCGCATTCCGTGCGGCCTTTTGCTTTTATTGTATATTGACGTCGCACCTTTATTTATGTTAAACTTTACGCAAAAGGAAAACTGTAATTGTTGGTTGGAGAAGCATAAATGTTAAACCTTATAACTTTTATTACAGATTCACAAACAAAGATATTTCACGATTCAGAGGTAATGCCGAGTATTGAGCGCGCAAGCGTTCTGTCGAACGAGCCGTACTCATTCACGTATGCGTATAAGTTGAGATGCGGCGACTGCGTTCCAATCAGCGTGTCGGTGATTGTGAGGGACTCTCTTTTTCGGTATACCGTGTTGACTTGGTTCCGATAATCCATCCGTATCAAAAAAGACCCGACGACGGTCTGGCATCGGAGCAGAAGGACGTTGAGTGGCTTAAAGAGGTGGGAACCGAGGGAAGAGGAGTTGATCTTTTCCCCGACGTTTTGCTTCCGAGAAGTGCGTCACCGAAAATTGTTTATATTCCGACCGATCCTTCTTGTCCTTATTACGAAGAAAACGAGTCAAACCGTCTCGATGCAAACGACACGTCGTTTGCGTCACTTATAATAACGGTAAACGAAGAAAGAAACACGATCCCGGCAGGGGATTACGAGATAAAGGTGACCGCGACGTCGCTTCTGACGGGAAAAACGCTCGCAGAGGACAGTTTCACTCTCACGGTCATTGGAGCGGTTCTTCCCAAAATCGACTTCAAATACACGAATTGGTTTCACTATGACTGTGTCGCGGATCTTCATAACGTAAAGCTTTTCGGAGACGAGTATTTTGAACTTCTGAAAAGCTATTTCAAGAATGCCGCAGATTACGGAATGAATCTTCTTTTGATCCCGACCTTCACGCCTCCGCTTGACACACCGATTGGACAATACCGTAAGAAGGCACAACTTGTTGGTATAACGAAAAGCGAAAACGGTTATGTATTTGATTTTTCCGAGCTTGCTCGTCTGATAAAGCTTGCCATCGACTCGGGAATCGAATGCTTCGAGCATCCGCACCTCTTTACGCAATGGGGCGCAAAGCACGCCCCTGCGATCTATGCGACTGTGAGCGGTAAGGAAAAGCGCATTTTCGGCTGGGATACGGACGCTTCGTCGGATGAATACAGAGAGTTTCTTGAATGCTATATTTCGGCATTCAGAAGCTTTGCAGAAGAAATGGGGATTTCCGATAAGGTGTTTTACCATATATCCGATGAGCCGGATTTATCGAACATTGAAAGCTACCGCTACGCGAAGGAGACGGTCGCACCGCTTCTCGACGGTGCCGAAAGCGGCGATGCGCTTTCACGCATCGAGTTTTACGAAAACGGAATGGTCGATACACCGATCGTCTGTATCGACGCTATCGAGGACTTTTACGGTAAATGCAAGAGTTTGTGGGCATACTACACGGGCGGATATTACGAGGGACAAAGCACGGAAAAATGCACGAACAGACTGATAACCACAAAGCCGTACCGCGCCCGTATTTTTGGTCTTCAGGCATTCAAATATAAGTTGACGGGCTTCCTTCATTGGGGCTTCAACTACTATTATTACAGGATGTCGCGCGGATATTTCAACCCACTTATTAACCCCTGCGGCTATCAGCAGAGACCCGGCGCATCATTTATAGTTTACCCCGGCTCGGACGGCGCTCTCGGCTCACTGAGAGAGATCTATATGCGCGAGGCGATATGCGACCTTCGCGCCTTGAAGCTGCTTGAAAGCTTGACGAGCTACGAATACGTTATATCGCTTGCGGAAACGCATTTCGGTGAAGAGATAACCTGTTTTACGATCCCGAGTTCTGCTGAGCAAATGATGTCATTCCGCGAGATCATTAATTGCGAAATAGCGAAGCGTATTTAAAGACCTATGAAACAAAAAAGAGGATGCAACTGCATCCTCTTTTTTTGTTCGATATTTTTCTTCAATTATTGACTTTTCGGTCGTTTTAGTGTATATTAATTGTGTTGGATTCAACAACAGTTTTATTATATTGCTCTTTGAGCAAAGGAGGAAACCAATGAAAAAATTTGCAAAGCTTTTGGGATACGATCCCGTAAAGAAGCAAACGAACGTCAGAACGGAGATAATTGCAGGTATAGTTACCTTCCTTGCGATGTCGTATATTCTGACAGTCAACCCTAACCAGATCTTCGGCAGTACAGCAAGCCCCTATTGGTCGTCGGCGTTTATCGCAACGGCGCTCGGTGCAGTTATAGGAACTCTGCTTATGGCATTCCTTGCAAAGATGCCGCTTGCACAGGCATCCGGTATGGGACTGAACTCCATGGCGGGCGGTCTTATAGGCGGATGGGCAGGATACGCCGCAAAGTTTACTCCCGGACAGGCGTTCTTCCTCGTCCTTATTTCGGGTATTCTTTTCCTCCTTCTCTCCCTTATCAAGATCAAGGGAAAGACCTTCCGCGAGCTTGCTTTTGACGGAATGCCTCTTCCGGTAAGAAGCGCTATCTCGGTCGGTATCGGCCTCTTTATCGCGTATATCGGCTTCCAAAATGCAGGAATAATAGTCCAGAACGATTTTACGCAGGTTGGCTTCGTCGACTTCACGAATTGGGGTAAACAGGTAGTGAACGACGGAAACCCCGAATCGTACGCAGCAAAAACTGCGGCGGTTGCGTTGATCGGACTTTTCATAATTGCAATTCTTGATAAGCTTAAGGTCAAGGGCTCGGTCATTCTCGGTCTTCTCGGTGCAACTGTCGTCGGAATTCCGTTCGGCGTAACCGATCTCGGAATCCTTAAGGGCACAACTCCCGGTATCTCCTGGAAATTCTGGGAAAACTTCGAGAACTTCTTTGCAGGCGATAATACCGTATTCGGCTCGTTTACGAGTGTGTTCAAGGAAGGCGTTATCCCCGAGGGAATCTCCATATTCACCATAATAATGATAATCATTACCATGTGTATGATTGATATGTTCGATACTATGGGTACGATCGTCGGCTGCTGCGGCGGAAACAGAGTCCTTTCCGACGAAAACGATAAGCCCCATAACTACGGTCAGATAATGATGTCCGACGCGATAGCGACCTGTACGGGCGCAATGGTCGGTACCTCTACCGTTACTACCTTCGTTGAATCCGGTTCGGGCGTATCGGCAGGCGGAAGAACCGGTCTTACGGCGTTTACGACCGCTTGTATGTTCTTCATTTCGATGTTCGCACTTCCTCTCTTTGCAGTCGTTCCCTCGGCTGCTGCTGCATCGGCACTTATCTACGTAGGCGTTCTTATGATGAAGAACAACGCTAAATCTATAGATTTCAGCAACGCAATAGGCGCAACTTCCGCGTTCCTTACCGTGTCGGTAATGGTGCTTTCATATTCGATCACAAAGGGTATCGGCGTAGGTCTCGTTTCCTATACTGCTATGTCCATTATCTCTTACGTAATCGAGCTGATAAAGAGCGCAGTCAAGAAAACCGAGAAGCCGAAGAGAGATTTCTCTGTCGTGGCTATCGTTGTTTCGCTCCTCTTCATAGTATACTTCTTCGTTCCGACAAAATAAAAGCTAAACCTAAACGGACCCGATCCCGGGTCCGTTTTTTACTTTTTCACACCGCACAAAAACAATGCCTATATTTGTGCATTATGCTGAAAATTCACAGGCGCTTTTTGAAAAGCATTGACATTTTAACATAAATATGCTAAAATATGTTGGTGGGTGAGGTAAGCTCACCGCGATATTTGGTATATGCCTGCGATATGGGCAGGCGTTTCTACGAGCCACCGATAATGGTCGACTACCGATTTCCGATGGTCGGCTATTTTTTATGCTTTTAGGAGAGAATAATAATGATATATCTTGAAATTTTCGGCTATATAGGGACAGCGCTCGTTTTGCTATCGATGATGATGACGAAGCTGTCTATGCTTCGCATTTTTAATATATGCGGCTCGGTCATCAGCGCAACTTATTCGTATCTTTCCGACGCGATGCCTGTCGCGCTTCTCAACCTCGGACTTATAGCAATAAATCTCACACAGCTCGTAATGGAGAAGAAGCGGAAAAAGCAGTTCAGAATTATACGCGTAGAGAAAAACGACGAAAGCTTGAACGGCTTTCTTGATAAACATAGCGAAGATATAAGTAGACGCTTTCCCGATCGCAGTTTTAATATCGGGGAAGAGTCCGTCATATATATGGTATATTCCGTGGGAGAGCCGATAGGAGTTTTCGCCGGAGTCGAGGAAAACGGCAATCTTCGGATCGGCTTTGGTTACGCTGCAAGGGGATATAAATACGGCGAGGTCGTATTGCGCTTTATGACCGAGCTGAAGGAAAACGGCTATACCTCGCCGGGAAGCGAGATACTTATGCCGTTCAGAAGAAGTATTTAAGGAGAATCATTATGAAACTATACATTGAAGGACACGAAGTAAACGTAATGCCCGACGAGTCGCTGCTTGATATCGTAAAGCGTCTCGGGTTTATGAACGGAAAGCTGTCAAACGATCCGATCGCTGCGAAGATCGCAGGCGAGGTATTCACACTCAACTATATTCCCTTGAGAAGCAAGGACGTAGGACACGACGGAGAGACGAAGCGTAAGGCGATGGAAGCGTCGGGCGGAAAAATTAAGCTTCTGCGTTATACCGATCCTGCCGGCTACGACGTCTATTTCAGAACGGCGCAGTTCGTCATATTCCTCGCGCTCCGCCAGCTCTGGCCCAACGCAAAGGCAAGAATGCACTGCACGGTCGGTGACGGACTGTATATCGAAATATTGAATGCGCCCGATTTCGATGCCGACGTTCTTGAAGCGAGAGTTCACGAAATAGTCGATATGGATATCCCGCTCCGCCGCCGCCGTATAAGCACGGCAGACGCGATAAAGCACTACGCGGAGGAAGGCCAGGGCGACAAGGCGCGGCTTCTTACCTACCGCCCCGTTCCGACTCTCGACGTCTATGAATACGAGGACTTTTCCGATTACTATTACGGCGAAATGGCGCCGTCAACGGGATTTTTGCGCGTATGGGATATAATCCCCGCAACCGACGGCTTCGTCTTTATTTTCCCCGGCAGAAAAAGCGCAGACGAGGTCGCGGAATACCGCGAAATGCCGAACTCATTTAACGTATATATCGAAGGTAAAAAGTGGGGCGAGCTTATGGAATGCGATACGGTCGCAGACCTTAACGAGCTCGTCGATTCGGGCAAGATAAGAGAGCTCATAAGAGTAAACGAGGCACTGCACGAAAAGCGTTTCTCGGCAATAGCCGATATGATATGCACAAGAGGAAGCAAGGCGGTAATGCTTGCAGGTCCGTCATCGTCGGGAAAAACGACGTCGGCTAACCGCCTCGCGACCCAGCTCCGAGTACACGGCAGAAAGCCGATTCTTATGAGCTTGGACGACTACTATATCGACCGTGATAAGATACCCGCAGGACCTAACGGCGAGGTCGACCTCGAGCATATAAACACTATTGATACAAAGCTCTTCGGAGAGCATTTGTCTGCGCTTTTGAAGGGCGAAGAGGTCGAGATCCCGACGTTCAATTTCAAAACGGGAAAAAGAGAGTATAACGGACATCTGCTCAAGCTCGGAGAGACCTCGGTAATAATAGTCGAGGGACTTCACGCGCTCAATCCCGCAATGCTCCCCGAGGGACTGCCGCAGGAAGCGGTGTTCAAGCTATTCGTCTGCCCGTTCCTGCCGCTCAATCTCGACGACCATAACAGGATAGCGAGTAGCTATCTGCGACTGCTCCGCAGAATAGTCCGCGACTACGAAACGCGCGGCTCGTCGGTCAGCAACACTCTTTCAATGTGGCAATCGGTGCGCCGCGGGGAAGAGAAGTGGATATTCCCGTTCCAGGAAAAGGCAGACGTCATCTTCAACAGCTCTACCCTTTACGAGCTCGCCGTCCTCTGCAAACACATCTTCCCTCTTCTTCTTGCGATCGGACCCGAGGACGAGTATTACGACGAGGTAAGAGCGATAGTAAAGGTCCTTAATTTCGTCCACCCCGCATCGGTCGACGACGAAATTCCGCCCACAAGTCTTGTAAGAGAATTCATAGGCGGCAACGCTTTTTACAGAAAATAATAAATTTTGACGAATTTTAGATAATTTTATTAAAAAACTGTTGATTATTGTCCCTTACGTGTGTTATAATATACGGGTAAACCAATGGGATAGCTATGCCCAAATGAGAGGAAAGGAGTTAAATATGCTCGATCTGCAAAAAGCGAATATGTTCAAGCGCATTTCAGCGGCAATATTCGACTTCATTCTTCTCGTAACACTCGCAGTCGGTCTTATGTGGGGGATGTCTGCGGCCCTTAATTATGATCGCTACGAGAAAAAGCTTAACGAACGCCGCGAGTATTATTACGAAAAGTACGGTCTTGACGAGTCGACGGAGTACGACAAGCTGACCGACGAGCAAAAAGAGATGTACGACACCGCCAAAAAGGAATACGGCGAAGACAAAGATGTGGCGTACGCTTATCAGATGATGTTCAATCTGTCGCTGATAATCGTTACCTTCCCGATACTCTTGTCGTATCTTATTCTCGAGTTTTTCGTTCCGCTTCTCTTTAAAAACGGGCAGACGCTCGGTAAAAAGATATTCGGTATCGCAGTTATGCGAGTAGACGGTATAAGGGTAAACGGCGTTCTGATGTTCGCCCGTACCGTTCTCGGCAAATTCACGGTCGAAACGATGATTCCCGCACTGCTCATCGTAATGATGCTTTTCGGAATGATAGGAATCGTAGGAATTATAGTTACCGTCGGTATCGTTTTTCTTCAGCTCGTGCTTCTCATATTTACGAAGGAACGCACGCCGATACACGATAAGCTCGCGCAGACGGTAACGGTCGATATGGCGAGCCAGATGATATTTGAAACGACGGACGAGCTTGTTGCCTATAAAAATAAGCTTCAGGCGGAAAATGCGGACAAAGCCGCGTATTAAAACAGTTCAAAAAAATAAGAATATACAAAAGAAGAAAGGCGAAACGGTATGAAAATTGTTTTGCAAAATCTGACCAAGATCTTCCCGAGCAGAAACAAGAAGGTCAAGGATGAGGTAGTTGCTGTAAGCGACTTTACATTTGAGATCCCCGATGGAAAGCTTATCGGACTTCTCGGACCGTCCGGTTGCGGTAAGAGTACTACTCTTTATATGATAAGCGGACTTCAGAAGCCCTCCGGCGGTAAGATCTTTTTTGGAGACGACGACGTAACCGAGCTTTCGGCAGAAAACCGCGGTGTCGGTCTCGTGTTCCAGAACTACGCGCTTTATCCCCATATGACTGTCAAGCAGAATATCCTCTTCCCCCTTCAGAACCTGAAGGGCGCGGACAAGCTTCCGAAGGACGTTATGATCGAGCGTGCCTATACGGCTGCAAAGCTCGTTCAGATCGATAATCTTATGGACCGTAAGCCGAGCGAGCTTTCGGGCGGTCAGCAGCAGAGAGTTGCTATCGCGCGTGCGCTCGTAAAGATGCCGAAGGTTCTTCTTCTCGACGAGCCGCTTTCTAACCTTGACGCTCGTCTCCGTCTTCAGACCCGTGAAGAGATCCGCCGTATCCAGAAGGAAACCGGTATCACTACGATCTTCGTAACACACGACCAGGAAGAGGCAATGTCCATTTCCGACCTTATCGTCGTTATGAAGCTCGGCGTAGTCCAGCAGATCGGCGCTCCGCAGGAGGTTTACGACGATCCTACAAACCTGTTCGTTGCGAAGTTCCTCGGAACTCCTCCGATAAACGTATTCAGCGGCTACGTTAAGGGCGAGCAGCTCTATTTGGGCGGCGGTCAGTGCGTGCTCGATGTTCCCGGCGTCAGCGATCAGGAAGTTACCGTCGGTATCCGCCCCGAGGGCTTTAACCTCGACCCGAACGGCACCTTCGTATGTAACCTTCAGAACGTCGAGGTTATGGGACGTGACGTCTCCGTCGTTTCGACGAACGAAGCATCGCTAAATCCCGTTATCCGCTCCATTATCAACGCTGACAACAAGGTTGAAATGGGCAAAACAGTTACGTTCTCCCTCAAGCCCCATAAGGTATTCCTCTTCTCCAAGGAAGACGAAAGCCGCATTTACTTTTGAGGTGGCGTGATATGGTAGAAAGTAAACATAAGTGGAAAGCGTGGCTGTATTTAGCACCCGCTATCATACTTCTTCTGATATTTACCGTCTGGCCGATCATAAACACGCTTCATATGTCGGTACAGGAGGGATATAATCAGGCGCTCGCGAACGTCGGACATAAGTTCGATTACGGCTTTGATAACTTTAAGAAGGTAATTGAATACGACTACTTTAAGGACTGTCTGTTCAATACGATTCTTCTTTGCGTGCTGACGGTGCCGATCTCGACGATCCTCGCACTCATTATAGCAGTGTGCCTTAACTCGATAGGACCTCTTTCGAGATTTCTTCAAACGATATACTTCCTTCCTTACGTAACAAACTCGATCGCTATCGGTATGGTCTTCGCGGCTATGTTCAATATGGTCGGAAACAACTTCGGTAACGAAAACGAGTTGGTTATCACGGCGGGAATAATTAACAACATAATCGAATTCTTCGGCGGAGACCCGATAAACTGGATAAACGCCGGCTCGTCCTATTGGGCGAACATCACGGTTATGGTCATTTACATCGTATGGAACGCGCTCCCCTTTAAGATACTCATTCTTCTCGGCGGACTTCAGAGCGTTAATAAGCAGTACTACGACGCCGCAAAGGTCGACGGCACGAGCCGCTTCCGCGTATTCACCAAGATAACCGTTCCGCTCCTTTCTCCGATGATCGCATACGTTGTAATAACGGGCTTTATCGGCGGATTCAAGGAATATTCCAGCATCGTCGGTATATTCGGTGAGGATATGGGACCAACGGGCGACGCAGGACGCCTGAATACAATGGTCGGATTTATCTACGACGCAATCGATACACAGCAGGGAAGAGCAAGTGCCGCGGCACTTATCCTCTTCGGTATTATCTTCGTTGTTACGTTGATCAACCTTGCGGTAAGCAAGAAGAAGACACACTATTAAGGAGGGAACGAAAATGGCAGATAATATGAACGTTACCCTTCAGGAAAAGGACCTTAAAAAGGTAAGCACGGCGCAAAAGGTCACAAGGATATTTACAAAGACTCTTACCTACACGTTCCTTTTCCTTATAGCAATAATCGTCCTCTTCCCGTTCTACTGGATGATAATCTCCTCGCTTAAATCACTTACTGAGTATAAGCTGTCGGTTCCGACGCTTTTCCCGAAAGAGATCATATGGCATAACTACGTCGAAGCGTTCGACGCGGCAAACCTCGGAACGCTCTTCAAAAACACGGTGTTGGTCGGTGTCGTTTCGACGATCCTTTCCCTCATTATAACCGTTCTCTCGGCGTTCGCATTTGCTCGCCTTGAGTTCAAGGGTAAAAACGCGCTCTTCGCGGCGCTTCTCGGAACGATGATGATCCCCGGCGAGCTCTTCACGATCACAAATTACGCGACCGTAAACGAGTTCGGCTGGATGGATACTTATACCGTACTTATCGTACCTTTCCTTGTAAGCATCTTCTACATATATCTTCTCCGTCAGAACTTTATGCAGATACCGAACGAGCTGTATCTCGCTGCAAAGGTCGACGGCACGAGCGATATCAAGTACCTCTGGAAGGTAATGATCCCCCTCGCGCTTCCTACGCTTATCTCTATTACGATCCTCAAGATGATGGGTGCGTGGAACTCCTATATGTGGCCTAACCTCGTTACGAAGAGTGCTGATATGGAGCTTATCACGAACGGTCTGCGTAATGCATATACCGATGCATCGGGAGACACGAACTTCCCGGTACAGATGGCGGCAGTTGCGATCGTATCAGCGCCTCTCTTCCTCGTATTCCTTTTCCTGCGCAAGTACATCATGAAGGGTGTATCGCGCAGCGGTATCAAGGGTTGATAATTCGGGAAACCGATGTCATAAAACTTAAATCAAGAAAGGAATTTTTACCGTGAAAATCAGAAAAATTCTCATCTCGGTGCTCCTCGTAGTTGCAATGCTTTCGAGTATGCTTACTCTCTTCTCTTGCAATAAGAACAAGGTAGCTCCCGAATTCGTAATGCCGGAAAACGGCTTCGATACCTCTAAAAAGGTAACGATCACCTTCTACCACACGATGGGTGCAAATCTTCGTGAAGTTCTTGATGCTTATATTATAGAGTTCAACAAGCTCTATCCGAATATAACGATCGAGCACGAGCAGGTAGGTAGCTACGACGACGTTCGTAAGACTATCTCTACCGAGATCACCGTTGGCAACCAGCCCAACATCGCATACTGCTATCCCGACCACGTTGCTCTTTACAATATGTCGGAGGCAGTACAGACCCTTGACGTTCTTATCGACTCCGACAAGACTGTTACCGACGCTCTCGGAAACGAAACGATAATCGGTCTTACACAGGCACAGAAGGACGACTTCATCCAGGGCTACTATGAAGAAGGAAAACAGTTCGGAGACGGCAAGATGTATACTCTCCCTCTTTCGAAGTCTACCGAGGTTCTCTACTACAACAAGACCTTCTTTGAAGCAAACAATCTTCAGGTTCCCAAGACCTGGGATGAGCTTGAAACCCTCTGCGCACAGATCAAGGCAATCGACCCCGACTGTATCCCTCTCGGCTACGACTCCGAGTCCAACTGGTTCATCACTATGTGTGAGCAGCTCGGCTCCGAATACACGACCGCTACCGGCGATAACAACTTCCTCTTCAATAACGAGACCAACAGAAGCTTCGTTGCTAAATTCAGAGAATGGTACAAGAAGGGCTACGTAACTACCCAGGAGATCTCCGGCGGTTACACCTCCGAGCTCTTTACTATGGCAGCTTCCGAAAAGGGTAACAGCTATATGTCTATCGGTTCGTCCGCAGGTGCTACTCACCAGCGTCCCGAAAAGGTGAACGGCGCGTATCCCTTTGACGTAGGCATCGCAACCATTCCTCAGATGGATGCAGAAAACCCGAAGGTTATTTCCCAGGGCCCTTCTCTCTGCATCTTCAAAAAGGCAGATCCTCAGGAAGTCCTCGCTTCTTGGCTCTTCGTTAAGTATCTCACTACTACCGTTGAGTTCCAGGGAAGATTCTCGATGGTATCGGGTTACGTTCCTGTAATCAAGAGCGTTAAGGATCATTCCGTATATGCTGACTTCCTCAACAAGGCAGACGGCGGCGACCGTATTGCGGCTCTTTCCGCAAAGGTTTGTCTCGATCAGGAGCACGCATACTATACCTCTCCCGCATTCAACGGCTCGTCTGTTGCCCGTGACCAGGTCGGCTACCTTATTCAGACTTGTCTCGTTGCGGACTGGAAGGATTCCGAGGTAGAGGCAAAGATCAAGTCGGAATTTGCAAAAGCAGTCAAAGAATGTAACTACCAGATCGGTAAATAATTCCTATGAATAAGACTTTTATAAAGAATCTTACAAAAATTACAGCGTTTGCGCTCGTCATAGCTACCGTTATTCTCGCCTGTGCCTCCTGCACAGGCAAGGACGGCGGCGGGGAAAAAGAGCCGACGCACGTAGATTATGCCGCATCGGTAAAGCTTGATATGTCAAGCAATACCTTAAAGCAGGAGGTCACCGTCCACGCTTATATCGACGGCGACACGACACACTTCAACGTTCCCACGTCCGTTCTCCCCGGCGGAGTGCTTAAGGCAAGATACCTTGCAATAAATACTCCCGAGTCAACGGGTAAGATCGAGCCGTGGGGTAAGACCGCAGCACAGTATACGAAAAATACCCTTAAAAATGCGACCTCGATCATAATCGAGAGTGACGATGATAAGTGGAACGCCGATTCTACGGGCGGAAGATACCTCGTATGGGTATGGTACAAAACCGCAGACAGCGATACCTACCGTAACCTCAATATCGAGATCCTTCAGCTCGGTCTTGCGATTGCCTCAAACTCCGCTAACAACCGCTACGGCGAGACCTGTATGGCGGCTATCGCGCAGGCAAAGAAGGAACAACTCCATTCTCATTCGACTGAAAAGGACCCGCTTTTCCCCTACGGCGAGGCGACAGAAATAACTCTCAAGGAGCTTCGCGTAAACGTTACCGAATACGATAACGCAAAGGTTGCTTTTGAGGGTGTCGTTACTATGAACAACGCGAATACCGTGTACGTCGAGGAATATGACGAGGAAACGGGACTCTACTACGGAATATCCGTCTATTACGGATACGGTCTTGAGGCAAACGGACTTGATATCCTCAACGTCGGTAACCGCGTCCGCGTTGTTGGTACCGTAACCTATTACGAGACGGGCGGATACTACCAGGTATCGGGTGTTGATTATAATTCCTGGAATCCCGATGCTCCAAATAACCTCAAGCTTATCAGCTCGGGGCATACAGGCGCATTTAAGCTCACCGACGGAGCAACCTATAAGTCTGACGTAACGATCGACTTTGAGGACGCAGAGTCCAAGACCTTCAAGTACGCCGCGCTTGCTCTTGATACTACCGTCGAGATGAAAAATCTCAAGGTAACCGGTTGCTATACGACGACGAAGGAGGACAGCTCCTCGAAGGGTGCTATTACTCTTACCTGCGAAACGCCCGACGGTAAATCGGTTCAGGTTCGTACCATCGTTCTTTACGACGAAAACGGTACGCTTGTGACCGAGGATTACTTTATGGGTAAGACCATCGACGTTAAGGGTATAATCACGTTCTTCTCTGACGATTACCAGATCAAGCTCTTCTCGGTAAACGACGTCGTAATTCATTAAGTTCCCAAAAATATTTATATATAAGGAGAAATCACAATGAAAAAGCTTCTCGCACTTATCCTGGCAGTTATCTGCTGCCTCGGCATGGTTGCTTGTGGCGGTGAGGACAATAGCAAGACTCTCGACGATGCTATTTCGCTTCTCAACAGTCTCTACAAGGACACTACCATTACTCCGGTTGACTACGAAGTTGTCGGTTCCGTTAAGGTCGGCGACAAAACCGTCAACGTAACCTGGACGGTCAGCAACTCCGCTATCAAGGTCGTAAAGAACGGTCAAATGGTTACTATCGATCTTCCTGAAGAAAACGAAACCGAAACCACCTACGTTCTCAAGGCAACCGTTAAGCTTGGTAAGCAGAGCAAGTCCAAGGACTTCATTATCACTCTTCCGATAATTGTTCTCAATGTTTTCGAGACAGAACCTGCTGAAAATACTGCATTCAAGCTTATGCTTACTCAGGTAACACTCGGCAAGAACCTCTTTGCTACTCACGAAACCCAGAACGGAAACAAGGGTCCGAAGTATATCAAGTCGACCGAAGACGCAGCTGCTGCTCCCGACTTTTTCGCTGAAAAGGTGGAGGGCGGCTACAAGATCTACACTATGATCGAAGGCGCAAAGAAGTACGTTACCGCATCTCTTCCGACCGAAGACGGTAAGGATACTCCCTCCAAGTACCTCGGCTATTCTGACGAAGGTACCGTTTGGTACTACAAGGCAGACTGCAAGGCATGGTTCACCATGATCGACGGCGGCGAGTACGTTCTCGGCACTTACAGTTCCTTTGATACTATTTGCATCTCCGACGGCTCTTACATGAAGCCCGATACCACCGGCGTTACTCAGTTCCCCGCTAACCTTATTACTCCCGAAAACGTTTCCAAGCTTTCTCCCGTAGAAAAGCCCGAGGGTCCCGAGCTTCCCGAAGCAGATAGCGTTCTTACTATCGCTCAGATTCTCGAGCTTGCAGCTGATATGACGCATAATGTCTACTCGGAAGGCAAGTACTACGTTGTTGGTGAGATTACCGAAGTTTACAACGAGCAGTACGGTAACATGTATATCAAGGATGCTGAGGGCAATACTCTCACTATCTACGGCACCTACAGCGCTGACGGCGAGACTCGTTACGATGCAATGGCAACCAAGCCCGTTGCAGGCGATACCGTTAAGATCTATGGCGTGATCGGTCAGTACAACGGCACCGCTCAGGTTAAGAACGGTTGGATCGTTGAGCATACTGTTGCTACAGGTACCGGCAACTCAGGTAACACTGGTAACACCGATAACTCCGGCAACTCAGGTAACACCAATACCGAAGGTAACCAGAACGTCGGCACTCCCGCAACCTCTCTTGAAATCGGCAAGGCATATATCATCACCGCTAACAACGCTGACGGCAAGCTTTACGTTACGGGTGGCGTAACCAGCGGACGCTTTGACGCCGCTACCGGCGTAAACGATGCTGCTAAATTCTTCGTTGAAGCAGGCGCAGAAAGCGGCGATTACCTTCTCTACTTTATGAATAGCGGTGCCAAGACCTATATCATAATGGAGGACAAGGCGGCAGGCGGTAAGACTACCGCAAATTCTGCCGAAGCTACTGTATTCGCATGGAACGCGGAGCTCAACACTCTTGTCGTTAAAGATCCCGAGAATGCACGTGCATTCGGCGCTCAGGACACGAGCACTTACTCTAACCTCTCTGCCTATGCCGTAAGCAATACTACCGGATATAACTGGGGACAGTTCCTTCCCATAGAGGGTTAATAACTCACGGTAAATATGAAAAGCCACCTTCGGGTGGCTTTTCTTTTGAAATTAAAAAGCACCGATCTCTCGGCGCTTTTTCGTTATATATTCTTAATGTTCTCAAATACAGCCAAATCCGTCTTGCAAGCGGTAACCGGCGTAATTGAAACGTAACCGTTACGTACCGCGTCGATATCAACGGTCAGATCGTTGAACTCTCTTTCAACTGGCACGCCTGTCTGAAGCACCGTTCCGTCACCGCAGTCGATAAATTCGTCGGTGTAGAATTCACCGCCTTGCTTCGTGATCTTGAAGCCCTTGATCTCGTGCGGAATGTTGATGTTGTAAAGATCACCCTTTGAAAGCAGATCTTTCTCGAGAACGTAATCAAAGATACGGTCAAGCTCCTCGGCAGCCGTGACAAATCTGTCGTGACCGGCAGACAATGCAATCCCCTTGATACCGAGACGCGAGCCCTCGAGGATCGCACCGACAGTACCCGAATATGCAATATCGTCACCGAGGTTGTAGCCCTTGTTGATACCTGAAATAATAAGATCGTATTTAGTTTTAAGTCCCGTCACACCGTAGCGAACGCAGTCGGCGGGCGTTGAATCAAGAGCATAGACTTCAATGTCGGGGGCGATAAATTCTTTTGAAAGAGCAACGGGCTTTACAAACTCAAGCGACTGGCTCATTCCGCTCTGCTCAACCTTCGGCACAACGACAGTGACCTCGCCGCGAGTTCTTGCCCAACGAACAAGATTGGGAAGTACCGGGGACGACATACTGTCGTCGTTTACTATAAGTATCTTCATAACCAGCCCTCGTTATTTTCCTTGTAGTCTTTTAGACGCTTGTCCGCGTCGTTCAGAAGCGCCGCGATCTCCTCGCCGTTGTATACGGTCGCGCCGCTTGCACAGTCGTGACCGCCGCCGCGGTAGTTTTCCGCGATTTCGTTTACGGTAACGAAGCGCGAGCGCAGACGAACTCTGATCTCGCCGGCGTCGGCATCAATAAACGCGATCCAGATAAGCGAATTTTTGATCGAATCCATATAGGAAACGCAAGCGCTCGCTTCCTCGTAGGTAAGACCGAATTCCTTGCGCGTGTCAGCGGTAATTCTGACGTATGCCACGCCGTTTTCGGTCATCTTGATGTTATCAAGAACGTAACCGTGGAACTTGAATTCGTGAAATTCCTTCATATAAAGATGCGCGTAAAGATGGTCGGTGTCAACCCCGAGATCGAGAAGCATTCCCGCGTATCTCATCGTGTCACCCGAAACCGAACGGAAACGGAATCTTCCCGAGTCGGTAACCATTCCCGCGTAAATGTAGGTAGCCGCCTCGACGTCAATTTTCAGCTCGTCACGGAAGGCATAGTAAAACTCCGCGATCATTTCGCAGGACGAGGACTTTTCCTCAACTACCCATTCGGGGTCGCCGTAATTATCAACGCTGATGTGATGGTCGATCTTGATAAGCTCGGGGCAGAGAGTAAAGCGCTTGTCGGAAATTCTCTCGGTTGTTGCAGTATCAATAACGATGCCGAGCGACTTGCCAAGAATTTCATCTGAAATAACGCCGTCCTCGTCCCCTAAAAAGCTCACGTAATCGGAATAATCGGTGTTTGAAAGAAGCACCGTCTTTTCGGGGAAGGAAAGGCACAAAATTCTCTGAAGTCCCTTTGTCGAGCCGACCGCGTCACCGTCGGGACGCTTGTGGCGGAATATGACGATAGAGTCGTATTCCTTTATTTTGTTAAGTATAGCAGTCATATTTTCAAGCTTCATCGTTTTCCTCCAAAAGGGAAATGAGGTCATTAAGCAGTGACATCGCCTCGTCTTTATCCTTGAGCGTCGCACCGCTTGCCTTCTTGTGACCTCCGCCGCCGTACTTTACGGCGATTGGATTGATATTCATTTTCGACGAACGTATCTCGCAAAGCACGCCGTTATCGGTCTCGGTGAAATTGACCCAACGGTCAATTCCCTTGATCTCCGACATAGTGTTTACCATTCCGCGCGAGATAGTGAAGTTGTCAACTCCGTAGCTCTTTGCCTCGTCAAGCGTAGTGTATATGTATGCAACTCCGCTTTCGGCAATATTTATCTTAAGAGTAAATCTTGCGCGAAGCTGAATGGACGAAAGCTCGTCCGTATAGAGATTTCTGAATATCTCGTTCGTATCGAACTTTCTTTCCATAAGGAAAGAAGCCATATCGAAGGTTTGCGAGGTCGTCGAATCGTAACGGAAGCGTCCCGAATCGGTGACCATACCCGTGTAGAGCGCCCTCGCGGCAGTCTCTGAAACGGTGAGACCGCATTCCTTTGCAAAGGAAGCGATAAGACCGCAGCAGCTCTCAAAGCTCGTGTCAACGTGCTCCTCGGAACAGATCTCTTCAACGAAAAGATGATGGTCAAAGCGCACGTTTTCGGGCGCAAGCGTGTATCTTTCGTCGCTGATAAGCGCCTTTGCAGAGGTGTCAAGAACGATGGCAAGCGCGCCGCCGTAAAGGTCGTCGGGAATCTCGTCCATCGGCTCGTCGACCATAAAAGCGTATCTCGGCGTCATATCACCGACGGCATAAACCGTCTTGTCGGGAAAGCTGTCGCGTATAATATGCTTAAGACCGATCTGGCTTCCGAGCGCGTCACCGTCGGGATTCTTGTGACGGTGAATAATAATAATCGGATATTTCTTAATTAAATCAAGTATCTTATCAAACATTCTTCTTTTCCTCTCTTGCGCGAAGCTCCTCGTCAAAGTAGCCCGCATATTCGACCTTCAGATCGCTTTCGGGGAAAAGGTAATTGTGAAGCTCGATGAAATAGTTGTCGGTCATGCTTGCAATGTAGTCAACTACGATCTGGTTCGGCTCGCTGTTCTCGTATGGAACCTTGCGCTTCTTATAGTAGACCGCATTGACGTAATCAATGTGATGAGTGAAGATCGGCGAGCTCTTGACGCCGTTCTTAAGGTCGTCAAGCATCTGTCCGTAGATTTCAGCCATCATCGGCTTGACCGTCGTATCGAGATGAGCGAGAGCCGCTGCGCGGTTGTAAATACGTGCATAGTTGTCCATCTTCGACTTGCTTAACGCCTTGAAATGCTTTGCGTCAAGCCCTATATACGGCTTGCCGTAGCTGCTTTCAATGACGTTTACGACGAGGTTGTTGATGATCTCGGAGTTGATCGAGCCGATCTCCTCGTTTACGAACATACTCTCGTCTGCAAGCTTTGCGCGGATTATTGCATCCTGGCGGTCCTTGCCGAGATATGCGATAATGTCGGCGAGACGAACGACGCTGCCCTCAAGGGTGCAGGGCATAAGCTCCGACGCCGCCGCAGGATCGCAGTAGCATCTCTCGATCATCTTGTCAAATTCCTCGAAAGAGGAAAGCGGAACGGGATGATACTCCTCAACCTCAATTTCACCGTTGTGCGCGGCAATACCGTTAAGCGTCTGAAGACTGATGTTGTAAGGGAAAATTCCGTCGAGAACTCGTACGGAGTGAATGTTGTGATAGAAATGTCTGCCCGTATAAGTGTTATAAAGCCCGTCAAGATAATGCTCACCCGTGTGACCGAAGGGCGTGTGACCGATATCGTGACCGAGGGAAATTGCTTCTATCAGGTCAAGATTAAGGTGAAGCGCCGCACCGATGGTACGGGAAATGCGCGATACGAGCTGAACGTGCAGAGCGCGTCTTGTAATATCGTCGTTTTTGGTTAGAGAAAATACCTGCGTCTTATCGGAATAGCGGTTGTAGTAGGGGCAGTGCATTATCTTGTCAACGTCGTGAACGAACGTCGGACGCCAAACGCTTCCGCGGTCGCGCGCAACGTCACGGCGGCGGATCGCTCCCGCATCGGGGAACGCCGTACCGGGATAGCAGTGCTCTCTTTTAGCTCTTTCGATCTGATCGGCAATTTCTTTTTTTACTTCTTCGTATTTAGGCATAAATTACCCCTGAATCAGTTTTCGGATGCCGCGATATTGAGTGCAATAGTCATCATATCGGTAAAGGTGCTCTGACGCGCGTCAGCGTCAAGTGCCTCGCCTCTTATGATGTGGTCGGAAACGGTGCAGATAGCGAGCGCCTTTTTGCCCGAATAAGCCGCGTTCATATAAAGAGCAGCCGCTTCCATTTCAACGCCGAGAACGCCCATACGGTGCCAGCCGTCGTTGAAGTTGGGGTTAGCGTTATAGAACACGTCGGACGAAAGAAGATTACCGACCTGATAACGAACGCCGAGTGCCTCTGCCTCGTTTACCGCCTTGCGGAGAAGCACGAAGTCGGCAATGGGAGCGAAGTTTCCGCCGAGGTTATACTGCTCCTGATAGCAGGAGTTGGTGCAGGCACCCATTCCGATAATAACGTCGCGGAGCTGTACGTTTTCAGCCAGACCTCCTGCCGAACCGATACGGATGATGTTCTCAACGCCGAAGAAATTGTAAAGCTCGTAGGAGTAGATACCGATAGACGGCATACCCATACCGCTTGCCATAACGCTTACGGGAACACCCTTGTAGGTTCCGGTATAACCCTGAATACCGCGTACGTTGTTGACAAGCACGGGATTTTCAAGGAAGGTCTCGGCAACGAACTTCGAACGAAGCGGGTCGCCGGGCATAAGGACGGTTTTCGCAAAATCCGCGGGGGTAGCTTTAATATGAGGTGTGTGTTTATCTGACATTTTAGTATTCTCCTTAATTAATATCCGCTGTGCTGCTCGTTCTTTGCGATCTTGACGATGCGGCTGGTGCCGAGACGGTCTGCGCCGAGGTTGATGAAATCCTCAGCGTCCTTAAGAGAAGCGATACCGCCTGCCGCCTTGATCTTTACGTTTTTGCCTACGTTAGCGGCAAAAAGTGCAACGTCCTCACGGGTAGCACCGCCCGTCGAGAAGCCGGTCGAGGTCTTGATGTAGTCAGCGCCCGATTCGGTTACGATCTGACACATCTTGATCTTTTCCTCGTCGGTAAGAAGGCAGGTCTCGATAATGACCTTGAGGATCTTCTCGCCGCAAGCTTCCTTAAGTGCCTTAAGCTCGTTAAGAATCTCATCGTAACGGCAGTCCTTGAGGTCGCCGATGTTGATAACGGTGTCGATCTCGTCAGCGCCGTTCATAAGTGCGTCCTTGCACTCAAATACCTTCGTAGCGGTCGTCGAGTAGCCGTTCGGGAAGCCGATGACGGTACAGATAGCGAGCTTGTCGCCTACGTATTCCTTTGCGCGCTTGACGTAGGAAGCGGGAATACATACCGATGCGGTACCGTATTTGATACCGTCGTCGCAAATTGCCTTGATCTCATTCCAGGTAGCGCCCTGGGCAAGAAGAGTATGGTCGCATTTAGAAAGAATTTTTGAAAGTTCCATTGTTTTATACCTCGCTTATATGTTAATGATTTTGATTTTTTATCTTTTCCTGCCAGCACTTGTGGCACATAGCTATGTAGCGGTCGTTACCGCCGAGAAGAACCTGCGCGCCCTCGGTGACGACGTTCATATTCTCGTCAAGACGGGCGTTGACGGTAGCTTTCGCACCGCAGGAGCAAATGGTCTTTATTTCGGATATCGAATCCGCAAGCTCAAAGAGCCGCTTGCTTCCCGTAAAGAGCTTGCACATAAAGTCGGCGCGAAGCCCGAAGCACATAACGGGAATATTAAGCTCGTCAACGATCTTGCGAAGCTGATCGACGTGCTCGGCGGTAAAGAACTGACATTCGTCTGCAATGATAACGTCGCAGTCCGAATGGTTCGACACGAAAATATCGAAAATATTTTCGCCGTCGAAAATGATCTCGCAGGTTGCCTGTAGACCTATTCTCGAACGGATCACTCTCTCGCCGTCGCGGTTGTCGATTGCGGGCTTGATAAGCCAAACCTTCATCGAGCGCTCTTCATAATTAAATTTGGTAATAAGGGCTTGTGCCGTTTTCGACGAGCCCATCGCGCC
>CAZVVM010000020.1:0-22532 GCA_964630635.1 uncultured Ruminococcus sp.
GCGGAACCGGCTTCGATCCGGGGCCGACGAAGCCCGTTACGCCGCGGATGTTGCGGACAACGTGCCAGGTCGCGTCGCTCATCTTCATTTTAACGAGGACGTATCCCGGGAAGATCTTTGATTCAGTTTCTTTGAGGACGGGATTTCCGTTCTCATCCTTGCCGTTTTCTTCGGTAACGGTCTCAACGGGAATACGAATATCCGTTATAACGTCCTGAAGATTACGGTTCTCGATGATTTTCTCGAGGTTTGCCTTAACCTTGTTCTCGTAACCGGAATAAGTATGCGCTACATACCATCGCAGTTCGGAGCTTATCTCGTCGAAGTCACTCATTTAAGTCCCTCCGATTAGACGAGCGATCCAATCCACGCAAGAAGATTGGACAGACCAAGGTCGATAAGGCCGATAGCAACGCTTGCTACGAGAAGCACTACGATAACTACGCCGGTGCTTTTAGCAGTCTGTGCCTTTCCGTACCACGAGATCTTCTTCATCTCGCTTTTGTTGTTCTTGAAAAAGCTTTTAATCTTGCTTCCGAATCCGGGCTTGCGGTCTTTGGAAGTCTTTTTCTTGTTTTCTTTTACCTTTGCCGTCTCTACGGCTTCGGTGTTCTTCTCAACTTCTGACATTAACCGATTCTCCCTTATTTAGATTCCTTGTGAACGGTGTGCTTCTTGCAGAAAGGGCAATATTTGCTCATCTCAAGACGGTCAGGGTCGTTCTTTTTGTTTTTCATTGTGTTGTAGTTGCGCTGCTTGCACTCACTGCAAACCATTGTGATTCTGACTCTCATATTTTTCCTCCCGATAGTATTGACAAAGGTATTTTCGCCAAGCCGCGGCACCTTTGCCTGATTTTATCTCCCTCAAGAAGAAGGCAACAACAAAAAAGCCCTCTCCGCAGAGGTAGTACTATTCTATCACATTCAATTTCCTTTGTCAACACTTTTTTGAAATATTTTTCTCATTATTTTATATTTTCGGAATAAAAAAACCGCGTGCGGGAAAACTGCTCAAAAAGGCATATATAAAGGGGGAAACGGCATTTTTACAATAGTCATAAGAACGATAATAATATACGTATTCTTGCTTCTTTCAATGCGTTTAAGCGGAAAAAGGCAGGTCGGCGAATTACAGCTTTCCGAGCTGATAACTGCGTTCCTCATTTCCGAGGTCGCAACGACGCCGCTCACCGATCCCGATATGCCGATCCTCTATGCACTGATACCCATAATGATACTTCTCTGCCTTGAGATCATAGTATCGTTTATCACTACGAAATCGGTCACGGTGAGAAGAATGTTCGAGCCGCCCCCGACCGTTCTCATCGGAAACGGCAAGCTGAATATGGCTGAACTGAAAAAGCAACGCCTTACCGCCGACGAGCTGATAAGCTCGCTTCGTTTGAACAACGTGTCGGACATAAACACCGTTAATTTCTGCTTCCTCGAGCACAACGGACAGATATCCTCCTTTTCAAAGGACGAGGCACTCGCTTTGCCGCTGATCGTCGACGGAAAGATACACAACGGTCATCTGAAGCTTTTGGGGCGTGACGAGAATTGGCTCAAAGCCCGTCTGCGCGAGCAAAAGACCGATATGAACGAGGTGTTTATCGCCGTCAGTGACGGAAACGCATTGACAATATTCGCAAAGGAGAAAAAGAAATGAAGGCGTTTGTCTTTTCTCTTTCAATAATTCTCGCAATAACTACACTCACCGTTGTAAGCGGTCTTTATGTCAAAAACGTGACTGACCGCCTTCTCGAGCTCGAAAAGCGGTTTCCCGAAAAAGAGGACGGAGAAAGCTCCCCGTCGTCGGTGATAACCGAGAGCGAGGAGCTTTTTAATTCTTCTTACGGGATATTGACGGCGGTAAGCCATACGAAGCTTCCGAACAACGTAAAGACTTCGCTTGAGCATCTCGTTTCCTGCTATCTTCACGGGACCTACGCCGATTATATGGCGGCGCGTGAAAGCTACGTTGAGGCGTTACGTTCGCTTCGTCAGACAGAGCTTCCGTCATTTAAAGGGATTATCTGAACTCGGTCACGCCGTCGTCAAGAAGGACTCTTTTACGGAGTATGGTACAATCGGTTATACCGAGCACCTTTGCAATATAATCGGGATTCAGATACTGATCGGGGGACGCGCTCAACACGCAGGTGAGCTTGTTCCTATCTTTTTTATATGAGTGTATCATCGGCTTGATGTCGGTCATTTTCTCACCGCTCTTGGTACGTTTAAGGAGAACTATCTCGTCCTGTTCAAGCGGATCGACCGAGAAATCCTCGTCGTTTTCAAGCTCGTACTCAGCGTAACGGATAGACACGAACTTGCTATCGGGCTTATATACGTCAAGCACTCTCATTTCGGGCGGAAAAGCGTTATTGAGGCGCTCGATAAGCTCCGCCTTCGACATCGGTCTTGTTATCTTGAAATCGAGAAGCTCGGTTACGCTTTCTGCACCTATCGACAAAGGAAGGGCAAATACCATTTTCGGATGAGGATTAAAGCCCTCTGAATACTTTATCGGTATTCCCGCTCTTATCATAACCGTTTTCATCGTGCGGTTAAGATCAAGGTGAGAAATGAACTGCAAGCTTCCTACCTTCGAAAACTTTATTCTTACAGCATCGGACAGCACGTTCTTTCACCTCCAAGCTTGTTCGCTCCGCATCCGGAGCACTTTTCACGGCAGTTCGGAGTCGTTTTCGACTCAAACGCCTTTTTCCATTCACGGAGGAAAAATTCCTTCGTAACGCCGCAGTCGATTATATCCCACGGCAGAACCTCGTCAAATCCGAACTGTCTGTTTGCGTAGAAGCTCGGGTCTATTCCTGCGTTTTCAAACGCCTTGAGCCAAGTCTCGTACGAGAAATGCTCGTCCCAGCCGTCAAACTTCTGACCGAGCTTGTGTGCCTCGATAAGAACCGCAGAGAGCTTTCTGTTTCCTCTTGCAAACACCGCCTCGATACGGCTGACCTTTGCCTCGTGCCAGTTGTAGCGGATATGCTTTTTCGACTTGACCTTTTCAAGCAGATGCTCCTGCTTCATCATAAGAGTTTCGAGGGTATCCTGCCCGAACCACTGGAATGACGTAAACGGCTTCGGAACGAAGCAGGCAACGCTCGCGGTGACCGTCGGCGTTCTTCCCTTCGCGCGGTTGGGATTTTTATAGAACTCGTCCTCGACCTTGATGGCAAGGTCGGCAATTCCCTCAATATCCTCAAGCGTTTCTGTCGGCAGACCGTTCATAAAGTAAAGCTTGACCGAGGTCTTGCCTGCCTCAAATGCGGTACGGCAAGCTTTAAGCAGGTCTTCTTCGCAAACGTTTTTGTTGATCGCATCGCGCAGGCGCTGTGTTCCCGCCTCAGGCGCAAAGGTGATACCGCCCGTGCGGACCGTCGATATCTTATCCATAAGCTCCTTCGTAAAGCTGTCGATACGAAGCGACGGGAGCGACAAGCTGACCTTGCTTTCGTTCGTCCATTCGAGGAGCTTATCGGTAAGCTCGGGAAGATGTGAATAGTCGCTGATGCTTAACGACGAAAGCGAAATCTCGTCAAAGCCCGTGCTTTCATACAGGCACTTCGCCTGTTCGTTCAGCACGTCGGGCGTCTTATCGCGAACGGGACGGAAAATTATTCCCGCCTGGCAGAAACGGCAGCCGCGAATACATCCGCGGTAAACCTCAAGGACGATTCTGTCGTGAACTGTCTCAATATACGGCATAATGAGCTTATCGGGGAAATAGCTCTTATCCATATCCTTGATTATTCTCTTGACTATCTTCGTCGGAATATCATCGTATTTGGGCGTATACGCTTCAATCGTGCCGTCGGGCTTGTAAGTAACTTCGTAAAGCGAAGGAACGTAGAAGCCGGGAAGCTTCGCAAGCTCGTGCAAAAATGCTTCCTTCGTATAACTGCCGTCATCCTTCATCTTGTTATAAAGACGGGTCATCTCGGGGAGCGCTTCCTCGCCCTCTCCGATGCTGAAAGCGTCGAAGAAATCGGCAACCGGCTCGGCGTTATATGCGCAAGGACCGCCGCCGACGATTATCGGATAGCTGTCGTCACGCTCGGACGCGAGAAGCGGAATGTTGCCAAGCTCGAGCATATTGAGAACATTCGTATACGAAAGCTCATACTGAAGCGTAAACGCAACGAAATCGAACTCGCTTATCGGATCACGGCTCTCGTGCGCAAAGAGAGGGATATTATTCTCCCTCATCTTCTCTTCCATATCGTCCCAAGGCGCGTAAACTCTTTCGCACCACACGTCCTTTTCGAGGTTGAGAACCCCGTAAAGGAGTCGCACGCCGAGGTTTGACATTCCGATCTCATACGTATCGGGGAAACAAAACGCCACGCGGCACTTAATTTCGTCCTTATTTTTTATTACCTGCCCATACTCGCCGCCTGTGTATCTACCCGGCTTAAGCACCTGCTTGAGTATCGAGCGCATTTTTTTATCCATTGTCTTTCCCTTTCAAAAATCTACAAAAATGCAGTCTTTCGACTGCATTTTTGATTCTGTTACATCAAAAGAAATCTTGAGATCAAATATACCGACGCAAGCCAGAAGAGCTGGTAAAGCGCAACGTAAACCGAGCTTATCGCCGCTATCGAGCCGAGGAACGCAACGGCGCCCGTTATCGCAATACCGCCTATTATCGAAAGAGCAGCTATCATAAGGTTGGTCTTGGTTACGTGCTTCGTCTTATCGCAGAGCGTAAACGCGCGGAGAAGCGCCTTTACAGACTTCTTCGATACGATACCGCTGTCGGTTCGGTCGCTTCCGCGGCTTCTGTCGTTCAGGTCGTCGTATTTGAGAACGCGCACGGGATATTTCGTAAGACGTATTCTCGTGCTCAACATCTCGTCGTTGATATTAGGGTCAACGGTCTTGATTCCGACGCAGATTCCCGACTTATAAAGGTTCTTGAGTGTTGCCTCAAATTCGGGATCAATACGGTAACGAACGTAGAACTTCGCTACGACCTCGTCGTCGCAAACGAGGAACAGAATACTTATATCGCCGCCCTCGATCTCCTCATCCTCGGGATCGGTCACGGGGAGATAGCCGTTATGACGGAGATAATCCGCCTTACCTGCATAGAGGTGGTGTCCGTCAACGACGGTCTCTATTCCATCCGCATCTATCGAGATGACCTCGATGTTCTGCGAGCGTCCTATATCAGCCGTTGCGACGTTAAGAACGTCGGAAAGCGGTCCGCCGATGCAGGAATAAACGCTTGCCATATAGTAGATTGCAGTATCAAGCCGTCCGCTTCCGAACACCTTGATAGAACGGAGCTTAACGCCTGCCGTCGGGAACACTTCCCTGTCGTCAAAGCTTATCGAGGAAGCAGACGTGTACTCGTCAAGGGCGCCTTCACCTACTATTGCGCTTCCGTCGTCATAGGAGACCTTCGACGCGCGGAACATAGGCAAGCTGAACGCGAAGAACGCAGCCATAGGAAGCGCAAACGCAAACGCCGCATAGCCCGTCGACATAGCGGATGCAAAGTCCTTATTTACGAACGCGCCGACTATAATTCCGATAACGAACGCAATAAGCGTTGCGGGAATAAATGCGTTAAGCATATTCTTGACCGACGAATATTCACCCGTGCGGCGGAAATATCCGTCGATGAACGCCGTCTTGTTTATGCGGAATATGTCGGGCTGATTCGGAAGGAACTTATCAAACGCCTTCGTTTCAAGCTCCGCGTCGATAATATCAAGCTTTTCAAGAGCAAACTTGCTTCTCTTCGAGGATATAATTCTGAAGGTCATTATCTCACGGCGAAGATCAAGACGCTTGCCGAATGCGAACAGGAACAGCGCAAGCGCCATCGGGAAATTGAAGCCGACGATCGTGCTTCCTGCTCCGAAGAAGCAGGCAATTACCGAATAAAGAGCTGATATTCCGAGCATAACGGGAAGTATGCTTTCAACCGTTACTCTCTTGTTTATAAGATTCTTAAATCCGAGTATAACTTCCTTATAAAGAACGGCAAAGCCGATTATAAGAAGCTGGAAGCCCGTCATTATATGTACTACGGGGTAGAACTCGGGATTAAATACGTCAAGCGGCTTTCCGCCGAAAATACCGATATTCTCGTAGAAGAAAAGCACGATGCTTATAGCGGCGAGAGCGAAAAGCTTTATTGCGCTCTTGCCGTACTCTTGCTTGTAGTTTTCAAAAATTCCTTTTATCTCGGTCGGAGAGACGAATTCCTTGATCGGCTCCTTAACTTCCTCTTGCTTCGGCTTTTCCTTTACGGAATTCTCGTCGGGAATAAGCTCGTCTGCGCTGCTGCGAAGCTTGTCGGCAGATTCTTTGCCGATCGCGGCGTCAAGCTCCTCGTCCATACCGAACGCGACCATAAGGTTCGCGTCGATCTCGTCGAAGCCGTCCTCGTCAATTTCGCCTGCGAATTCGCTGTATTTATCAAACTCGGTCGGAACGAGTGCCGCTTCTTCGGTCGGATCGGATACCGACTCGGTCTCGGGCTCAACCTCTGCTTCCGCTTCGGGCTCAACCTCCGCTTCCGACTCTTCCGCTTCGAAAAACTCCTCGTCGATCTCGTCGAGCATTTCAAGCTCTTCTACGGCTTCTATCTCCTCGATATTTTCAAGTTCTTCAAGCTCGTCAAGCTCTTCAATTTCATCCGCTTCGGCAAGCTCTTCAAGAGCTTCCTCTGCCGCCTCGTCGAAGATCTCTTCCTCGGGAGCTTCGTCATAGCCGTCGTACTCCGGCTCGTCCGCGGAAGGCACTCCGTAAACGTCGTCAAAGACGGATTCATCAAGAGAGAGATCACCGTCGGAGAAGATTTCTTCAAGAGAGGAAATGTCGGTATCGCGCGTCGGCTCCTCCTCTTCCTCTTCTTTTGGCTCGGGCTCTTCCTCGGAAGAATGGCTCGTAACGATGATCTCGTCGAAGCCGTCATCGTCTGCATCGGTATCCTCGGTAGAAATGATAGCGTCGCTTATTGCCGTAAAGGTAAGCGTATCGTCTTCCGCCTCGTCGTTTGCATCAAGGTTGAACGCTATCTCAACGGTGTTCGAAAGATTGATGGCAACCGTATCTCCGCTCGGCGCCGGCTCTTCCTCTTCTTCGGCGGGCGCGTTCTGCGCGGCGAGGATCTCGCGGACCGACATAAATCCGCCCTCGTCGTCCGACATATAAGCTATAGTCTTTTCAATATCGGTCATAGGACGAAGCGGCGCCTGCATCGTGTCCGCCATACTGTCATACGTATCGGGGTGATCAAGCTCGGGCACGTCGCAAACCTTTCCGCCCGCGCTCAAATCGTTATAAAGCTCCTCGTCGGGCGCGGTAAAGACCTTCGCGTCCTCTGCGTCCGGCTCTGCGGTACTTCCCTCGGTCATCTCCTCGGGAACGTCTATTGCGGAAAGCGTCTGTACGAATTCTTCCTCGATCTCGAGCGGCTCGGATTTTTCGGTCATTCTCTTATAATCTTCCTCGGGAAGATATTTTTTCATAAGCTCGTCGATGTCGAGGTCCTCAATTTCGGACTTCGGCACAGGGCTTTCGAAGCTGTAATCACTGTTATCGGGCATATGCGCTCTTATATCCTCCTCGGATACAGAAGCAGTTATCTTGCCCGAACGGCGGAACTTGTACTTCTTTACGGCACTGTTCTTTTCTTCGGTGTCACCGTCTGCCATATTCGCTTTAAGCTGCGCAAGAAGCTCGTCGGCAGATATATCGAAATTATGCTTGTTGTCCATTTTTCCGCACCCCTTTCTTACTTACCAAGGTTTCTCTGCCTTGCGGCTTCGCAAAGAATGACCGCACCGGCTGTCGAAACGTTGAGAGAATTTATGCTTCCGCACATCGGAATTGAGATTATGTAATCGCTTTTGTCTTTAAGCAACCTTGACACGCCGAAGCCCTCGCTTCCGAGGATTATCGCGGCGGCACAGGTCATATCGGTCTCAAAATGCGGACTTCCGCCTGCCTCGGCGGCAAATATCCAAAGTCCCTTGTCCTTGAGCTCGTCGACCGTCTGCGCGAGGTTAGTCACCTTTGCAACAGGTACGTACTCAACGGCGCCTGCCGACGCGCGTCCGACGGCTTCGGTAAGACCTACTGCACGTCTTTTCGGAATGATTACCCCGTGTGCGCCCGCACATTCGGCAACTCGCAGAAGCGCACCGAGGTTTTGCGGATCTTCAACTCCGTCCGCAATTATGATAAGCGGCTTTTCGCCCTTATTTTTCGCATTTTCGAGTATTTCGTCGACCGAAACGTAATCCTTGAGCGCCGCAGATGCGATAACACCCTGGTGCGCCTGACCGCCCGACATATTGTCGAGCTTCGTTCCCTCGACCTCAATTACGGGTATATTGCGTCCTATCGCCTCGGAAACGATAACGGTTATCGAGCCCGTTCTCTCGCCCTTTTTTACGTAGACCTTGTCGATATCGCGTCCGCTTTTAAGCAGCTCCGATACGGCGTTTCTGCCGATAACGTAGGAGCCCGAAAGCGGCTTATTTTCTGACGGTCTGCGTTCAAAATTACGGCGGTCGTTATTTCTCTTTTTGTTATGTCTGTTTTCCATCTTACCTATCCGTTCATAATCGCATAGTTATACATCGTCTATTATATCACAAAAAAATTCCTTTGTATATAACTTTTTGCAAAAAATAATAAAAAAGCAGAGAAATTCGTCATTTCTCTGCTTTTTATCATTTAGTAACAAGCTTCGGCTTTGAACCCTTTACCACGGTATCCGCGGTGATAACGACCTCACTTACGTCGTCTCTGCCCGGAAGTGTATACATAGTATCGAGAAGCACGTTCTCAACTATGGCGCGAAGTCCTCTTGCACCCGTTTTCAGCTCGATCGCCTTATCTGCGATCTTTTCAAGCGCGCCGTCGGTGAAGCGAAGCTCAACGTTGTCCATTGCAAACAGCTTCATATACTGCTTCGTGATCGCATTTTTCGGCTCGCGGAGTATCTTAACGAGCGCCTCGCGGTCGAGATTTTTAAGTGCGACGATAACGGGAATTCGTCCGACAAGCTCGGGAATGATACCGTATTTTACGATATCGTGAGGCGTTACGTCCTTGAAAAGGTCAACGCTTTCCTTTTGCGCCTTGGTAAGCACCTCGCTTGAAAATCCGATGCTCTGCTTATCCTTATTCACGCGCTTGCTGATCGTCTCGTCGAGCTTATCGAAAGCACCGCCGCAAATAAAGAGGATATTCTCGGTATTTATCTGAATAAATTCCTGATTCGGGTGCTTTCTGCCGCCCTGCGGAGGAACGTTTGAGACCGTTCCCTCAAGGATCTTAAGAAGCGCCTGCTGAACGCCCTCACCCGAAACGTCACGGGTAATGGAGCGGTTTTCGCTCTTACGGGAGATCTTGTCGATCTCGTCGATATAGATGATTCCCTTCTCTGCCTTCTCGATGTCGAAGTCAGCCGCCTGGATAAGACGAAGAAGTATATTCTCAACGTCCTCACCGACGTATCCCGCCTCGGTCAGAGTCGTAGCATCGGCAATCGCAAACGGCACCTTCAAGGTCTTTGCAAGCGTCTGCGCGAGGAAGGTCTTACCGACACCCGTCGGTCCGATAAGAAGAACGTTACTCTTCTGTATCTCAACGCCGTCGGCGTTATCCTTTTTCTGAAGTATTCTCTTATAGTGATTATAAACTGCGACCGAAAGCGTCTTTTTCGCGTCGTCCTGACCGATAACGTACTCGTCAAGGACGGCTTTAAGCTCATACGGCTTCGGAAGAGTTTCAAGCGAAAGCTCGCTTTTTCCGCCCTTACCGCTCTTTTTGCCGTTTCGGCTTATACCGAAATGCTCGTCGACGAGGCGGTTACAGCCGTCAAGACACTTATCGCAGATATAAAGACCCGTCGGCGACGGAATGAGGAACTGTACCTCATCCTCGCTCCGACCGCAATAATCGCAGTAAACGTGATTATTACCGTTATTTTCGTTATTTGCCATTATCAGTCTCTCTTTTCGATAACTCTGTCAATAAGTCCGTATTCAAGCGCGGCTTCAGCCGAAAGGAAGTTATCGCGGTCGGTATCGCGCGCGATCTCCTCAAGCGTCTTACCCGTGTTTTTAGCGAGTATCTTGTTGAGCTTTTCTCTCGTTGCTATGATGTGATCTGCGTGGATCTTGATATCCGTCGCCTGACCCTGCATACCGCCGAGGGGCTGATGGATCATTATCTCGCTGTTCGGAAGCGCAAGACGCTTGCCTTTAGCGCCTGCCGAAAGAAGAAACGCGCCCATACTTGCGGCCATTCCGACGCAGATCGTCGAAACGTCGCACTTGATGAAATTCATCGTATCGTATATCGCAAGTCCTGCCGAAACCGATCCTCCGGGGCTGTTGATATAAAGACAGATATCCTTATCGGGATCCTGCGCTTCAAGGAAAAGAAGCTGCGCGATAACGAGCGACGCGGTCACGTCGTTCACCTCGTCGGAGAGGAATATGATTCTGTCGTTAAGCAGGCGGGAGTAAATATCGTATGCTCTTTCGCCTCTGTTGGTTTGTTCTACTACGGTTGGTACGAGTGCCATAAATTTCCTCCTATAAATCCGTGCGGAAAGCACTGTTATATGCTTTCCGCGCGATGTCAGTATGAAAGAATGAAGTTGCCTATACGTTCGGCGAGAAGAACGTGTCCTGCGTCGTTCGGATGAAGACCGTCGGGCATAAACATTTCCCTCTGAACGTCTATACACGGCTGAACGCCGTAAATCGAATAAAGGTCGATAACGGGAAGCGAGTAGTAACGCGCGACCTCTTTTATCATATCAACGTAATCGGAAAGGATCTTGCCCTTCATATCGGGGTTATTTTCCGTCAGACGGTGAATAGGCGTGCAAACGAATATCTTTGCCGAGGGGTACTCGGTCATAAGATACGTATACAGATAATGAAGCGCGCCGTAGAAGGTATCGGGGGTTCTGTCGGACATTTCGCCTATCGGTGCGTCGCCGTGACCGAAGTCGTTCGTTCCGCCGAAGACTACGATAGCGTCGGCGTCCTTATCCATTGTGGCGGCTCTCATCGGGAAGTCAAGATCGTGACGCTGATTGACCGACGGCGTCACCTGCCTTGCAAGGCGTGTTCCGCCAACGCCGTAATTGCGGGAAGCGGACATACCGTACTGCTCTTTAAGAAGCTGATGGAAGCACTTATCCTGCCCCGTCGTTCCCGATCCCTCGGTTATACTATCGCCGAGGAAGTTTATCTTCTTACCCTTAATCTCCATATTACTCGGTTACTTCTTCAGTCTTCTCTTCGGTTGCTTCCTCTGCCTTGGGAGCTGCCTTCTTTGCTCTGGGCTTACGGGGCTTGGTGATGGAAGCGTTGCTCTTAACTACCTCAACTGCCTTCGATACCTTGATATCGTCGGTAATCATATCGGGGGTGATCTGTGCCTTGACCTCGGAAAGCTCTATGCGGTAAGCGTCAGCGATCTTCTGAAGCTCTGCTTCGATCTCTTCTTCGGTAACCTCGATATTCTCAAGCTCTGCGATCTTTTCAAGAGCGAGACGGGTCTTTACCTGCTTTTCGGCGATAGGTCTGAACTGCTCTCTCATATTGTCGAGAGTCATACCGGTATACTTGAGGTAAGTATTGAGGTCAAGTCCCTGCATTTTGAGACGGTTGTCGTAGTCGCGGACCTGGTTCTCGGTCTCGCTGACGAACATTGCTTCGGGAATATCGGCTTCGAGGTTTTCGATAAGCATATCAATGAGCTTATTCTCAACTTCTCTGTCTGCCTCTGCGTTGTGTCTCTCTGTGATTTTTGCCTCAACGTCTGCCTTATATTCAGCAAAGGTATCAAATTCCGAAACGTCCTTTGCGAACTCGTCATCAAGCTCGGGAAGCTCGTTGAACTTGATCTCGTGAAGAACTGTCTTGAAGGTCGCCGCCTTGCCTGCGAGCTCTGCCGCGTGGTACTCGGTCGGGAAGGTTACGTTTACGTCGAATGCGTCGCCTGCATTATGTCCGACGATCTGCTCCTCAAATCCGGGAATGAACTGACCCGAGCCGAGAGTAAGGTTATACTTCTCACCCTTGCCGCCCTCAAAGGGAACTCCGTCAACGGAACCCTCGTAGTCGATAACTGCGATGTCACCTTCAGCCGCTGCGCGGTCGGTGATGTCAACGGTACGGGAATTACGGGCACGAACCTGCTCGATCTGCGCGTTTACTTCTTCCTCGGTGGTGGGAGCAACCGCTCTCGTTACCTTATAACCCTTATATTCCTTAACGGTAACCTCGGGCTTAACGGGGAACGATGCCTTAAGTACTACTCCGTTATCGTCAAGAGAAACGATGTCGAACTCTGCCTGACCTACGGGAGTCTCGCCGCACTCGGTGATCGCCTCGTCGTATGCCTTGGGGAGAAGCGCGTTAATTGCCTCGTCGTAGAATACGCCCTTACCGTACATCTTCTCAACGACGGAACGGGGTGCCTTACCCTTTCTGAAGCCGGGAACGTTCATGTTCTTAACATTCTTTCTGTATGCAGCTTCGACTGCCTTGTCGAAGCTCTCCTTGTCGATAGCAATTTCGATATCGACCTGATTTCCGTTTTTGTTTACGCTTTTCAAGCTCATTTTGTTTTTTCCTCCGATGATATTAATATCCTTATAATTTTACCAAATTTTCGCTTAATGTCAATAGATTTGGGCGAAAAAGTAGTTAATTAATTGATTTTCAGGGGTATAAAATTGAGATAATCCGATGAAACTATATTCATTGCGATACCGTCATAGTCAAAAGACCTCGGAATATCGTATGAATTATGGAGATGTCCGTAGTAGCATCTGACGATTCCGTACGACTTCATAAGCTCAATAAGATCATTACTTACGAAGTCCTTGCAGATGGGCGGAAAATGAAAAAATGCGATCTTTTCGTATTTTCCGTCGGGGTCGAGCGCAACAGCCGCTTTAAAAGAAAGCTCGGCTCGAATGACCTCGCGCTTTGAAAGCTTTTCGAAGTCGGTTCCGTCGGGTGCGCTTTTCGGATCGTAAAACCATCCGCGCGAGCCGCAGACGATAATATTCTCAACGAGATGCGCGTTGTTGTGAAGAAGCGAAACGTTCGTTATTTCTTCTTTTTCAAAATACTCTTTAAGCTTCTTCTCCGACTGCCACCAGAGGTCGTGGTTTCCCTTTCCGATTATCTTTTTTCCGTTAAGCGAGGAGATAAGTTTAAGGTCGGCACTTGCTTCGTCTATGTTGAGTCCCCAGGAAATGTCGCCCGGAACTATTACGGTGTCATTTTCACCGACGACTGCGTTCCAGCCGCTTACAAGCTTTGAGGTATAATCGCGCCAACGGTTTCCGAAAATATCCATCGGCTTCGGCACTGCTTCCGACAGATGCGTGTCGGCAATAACGTATATAGCCAAAATCTCCTCCTTTCCCGGTATATTTCAACCGAAAATGCAGATACTTAAAGTGGATACCTCCACAAGAAAGGAACTTAAAATGGGAATTTTTGATAACCACGGTGACACAAAAGCCAAAAATCAGCACAACAAGGGCGTTGTCTGCGACGTTCGCAACTGCGCCTACCACGACGGCAACAACTACTGCACGGCGGCAAAGATCTCGGTAGGACCGTCATTTGCCACCTCCTGCACCGACACCGTCTGTGCCACCTTCAAGCAGAAAAATCAGAATCTCTGAAAATTGAGTGCCGAAAGGGGCATATCCTCCGCTTTGATCGCGTTATTCGGGTCAAAGCGGACTTTTCTTTGTGCAATTCCGCGTAGGGGCTTCGGAATCGGAACGCCCGTTTTCTCTTCGAGAAGCTCCATTGCGTCAAGTTCGTTTTCGGGAAGGTCTCCCGTCAGCGCCTTGAGAACTGCGGGGGAGAACTTGTAGGGCGACGCGGTCGACGCGCAAACGAGCTTTCTGCCGCTCTTATCGTCGGCAATAAACTTCTCCGCGCAATAAAGACCTACTGCGGTATGAGTATCGCAAAGATAGTTATAATCTTCGTAAATATGCTTAATCTCGCAGGCAGTCTGCGTTTCATCGCAGGATAGACCGGTAAACTCAGCGCCGATCTTCGCCTTTGCCTCGTCGGTTACCGTATAGCTTCCCTTTTCCTTCAGTTCATTCATAAGCGTTTCGGTTTCTGCCTGACCGCAGGTGAGGTAAAGGAGCCGCTCGAGGTTGCTCGAAATGAGAATATCCATCGAAGGCGAGGTCGTCGCATAGAAGGGACGGTTTCTATCGTAGTTACCGCTGACAAAAAAGTCGGTAAGCACGTTATTCTTGTTAGAGGCACAGACGAAGCCGTGAACGGGAAGACCCATAAGCTTCGCAATATAAGCGGCGAGAATGTTTCCGAAGTTACCCGTCGGAACGCAGATGTCGATCTCCTCGCCGAGGGAAATATCGCCGTCCTTAAGAAGGTCGCAATACGCCGAAACGTAGTAAACGACCTGCGGGACAAGACGTCCCCAGTTTATAGAGTTAGCAGACGAGAGGAATACTCCCTTTTCGTTCAGCTTTTCGTTGATTTCAGCGTCGGAGAATATCCTTTTAACGCCGTTCTGCGCGTCGTCGAAGTTACCGATAACGGAATTGACCTCGACGTTTTTTCCCTCCTGCGTCGCCATCTGAAGCTTCTGAACGCGGCTTACGCCGTCCACGGGATAGAATACCGAAATTCCGACTCCGTCAACGTCCTTATAGCCCTCAAGCGCCGCCTTACCGGTATCACCCGAGGTCGCAACGAGAATGAGCGCCTTACGCGTGTCGCCCGTCTTTTTAACGGCTCTTACAAACAGTCGGGGCATTATCTGAAGCGCCATATCCTTGAACGCCGCAGTCGGGCCGTGCCAAAGCTCAAGAACTCTTATTCTGTTTCCGAGCTTGCTTATCGGCGCGGGACCGCCGGGGAAGCTGTTTTCGCAGTATGCTCCCTCACACTCCGACAGAAGCTCCTCATAGGTGTATTCGTCGCAGAGAAACTTATACATTACCTTTGCGGCGCGTTCGGCATAGCCGTCGTCGCAAAGCTGCTTTATCTCGTCAAGGGTAAGAGACGGCATTTCGTCGGGAAAATAAAGTCCTCCGTCCTCGCAAAGTCCCTTCTTAATAGCCATAGCAGAGCTAACGGCTTCGCTTTTTCCTCTCGTGCTTATGTATTTCATATTCTTTTCCTTTCAACAAAGGGTATTTTTCAAAAATTATTACTCGCAAAACGCTCTGCGTTTTTATAAAATACCGAGTCGGCAAACTCCTCCGAGCGGTATTTTTTTGCGATTTGCTCGTACAAAACGCCGACCTTTCCGACGTTTTCAATGCCGTAAGGAAGCGTATCGTCCGACGTTCCGTCGAAATCGGTGCCGAGGCAGACACACTCGCTTCCGCACACGTTTCGCAAATGATCTATATGCTCAAGCAGAATATCAACGCTTCTGCCTCCGAGGTGATCGGAAACGAAGTTTACACCGATAACTCCGCCAAGATCTGCCACCTCTTTCGCGACCTCGTCGGAGATGTTTCTCGGATAGTCGTAAACGCTTCTGGAGCAGCTATGGCTCGCAATCAGCGGTTTTTTCGCTTCCTTTGCAAGCTCGATCGCCTGATTGCATATCTCGTCATTAGAATGTGACAGATCGGGCGTTATACCGAGGTCAAAGCACCTATTAACGACCTCTTTCCCGAAGTCAGTCAACTCCTCACGGTTGTTAAACGCCCCTCCAATATGACACTTATCACGCCAAACGAGAGTTAAAATCTTAACCCCGCGCTCGGCAAGAGTATCAAGACGGCTTATATCGCCGTTAAGCAGCTTTCCGCCCTCGACGGCGAGTATCGGCGTGAAATTCTCAATGCCGAAAATATGCTTTTCGGCGTAATCGAGATTCTTTAAGCAACGGTCGTAATTTTCGTCGTTGCTTAAATTATGCTCGCTCCATATCGCCATTACCTGCGTGTAGCTTGTCAGGACGCTCATCGCCTTGTTCAGCTCTATATGGCAGGTATTGTCAAACATAGTTTCGCCTCGGCGGAATATCTCGCCGAGAGTATCGCAGTGAAGATCAAACAGCTTCATACTTACCTCAAATCCAGATCCTGCCCTTTGCTCCGAATACGCCCTTCATATGGTTTATCTTGTAGCTTCCCTCTCCCGTATTCTTATCGGAGCAGACGAACACCTCGATAACGTCAAAGCGGTAAAACTTATCGCTCGGGAAATTCTTGATAAAGCAGGACGCGGCGCGGGCAAGGTTCGCACGTTTTTTCGCGGTAACGGCGGCTGCGGGGCGCGCATAAGGGCTTTTCACCTCGCGTCTCGTCTTTACCTCGACAAATACAATATACTGATCCTTTTGCGCGATTATGTCGATCTCTTCGTTATACGGCTTGTAGTTACGGCAAATGACCGTATAGCCGTTCGTCTTCAGATAATCCTCTGCTACTCTTTCGCCCGCAACGCCCGTGATTATATGTGCAGGGGCAAGCGAGCCGTCCTTTTTTCTTATATCCATCAGGAAAGCACGCACTTTTCGTTGCAGTAGACCATTCCGAGCTTACCGTCAACGGTTACCGTCGTACCCGTTTTGAGTATCTTCGTCGCGTTTTCCGCGCCGACGATAACGGGAATATTAAGCGTCTTGCCGACGATTGCGGCGTAGGAATCGTCACCGCCGCGCTCGCAGATTATCGCGCTCGCGTGACGGAGAAGAGCGATTATCTTGTCCGACGCCGACGGAATGACGATAATATCGCCGTTTTCAAACTTGGTAAGCGCCTCCGCATCGGTTGAGCAAACGCAAAGCTTGCCGCAAACCGACTTATCAACGATACCGTTACCCGCAAGAAGAACGTCGCCGACCATCTGAACCTTAAGCATATTGGTCGTTCCCGAAACTCCGAGCGGAAGACCCGCGGTAATAACTACGAGGTCGCCGTACTCAACGTAACCGTTCTCATACGCCTCATCGACCGCCATTTCGAGAAGCTCCTCGGAGCTTTCTGCAACCTTGTCAACGAGAAGCGGAATAACTCCCCACGACATATTCATATGCCTACACGCCTTTTCCGACGGCGAGCAGGCGATAATATCGGTCTGCGGACGGAAGCGCGAAAGCAGACGCGCAGTATATCCCGAGGTCGTAACCGTAATTATCGTTTTTGCACCGAGGTCGTGCGCGGTCGTACAGGTCGCGTGCGAGATCGCGTCTGTTACGTTCGTAAATCCGCCGAAGCGGTTATCGAAAAATCTCTTTTTGTAGTCAATATCGCTCTCGGTACGCATAGCTATCTTCGCCATACGTTTGACCGCCTCAACGGGATATTTACCCATCGCGGTCTCGCCCGAAAGCATGGTTGCCGACGTGCCGTCGTAAATAGCGTTAGCAACGTCGGTTATCTCCGCACGCGTCGGGCGCGGATTTTGAGTCATACTTTCAAGCATCTGCGTCGCGGTTATGACCTGCTTGCCCGCATTGTAGCACTTCGAAATAAGCTGCTTCTGAAGGATCGGAATGTTCTCCATCGGCACCTCGGCGCCGAGGTCGCCTCGCGCGACCATAATTCCGTCCGCCTCGTTGAGAATTTCATCGACGTTCTCAACGCCTGCGGTGTTTTCTATTTTCGCAATAATTCTGATATCTCCGCCGCCGTGCTTTTCAAGCTCGTCGCGCATCATTCTTATATCCTCTGCGCTCTGCGTAAAGGACGCGGCGATGAAATCGAAGCCCTCACGAACGCCGAATGCGAGGTCGTCCTTGTCCTTTTCGGAAAGGAAAGGCATCGAAAGCTTGATTCCGGGGACGTTTATTCCCTTTTTATCGGAGAGCTTTCCGCCGTTAAGAACGGTCGTCTTTATTTCCGTCTCATTTACGTTGTCAACGCGAAGCTCGATAAGTCCGTCGTCAACGAGAATACGGCTTCCGACGGTAACGTCGCGCCAAAGCCCCGTATAGGTTATGGAAACACCGTTTTCGTCACCCTCACGGTCAGTAAGATAAAGGGAAAATGAACCGCCCGTTTTAAGGGTTGCCTTGCCGTCCTTAAATTTTTTAAGACGCACCTCGGGGCCTTTTGTATCAAGCAGAAGCGCGGTATGCGTTCCGAGCTCCGCGCGGAGCTTTTTGATAATGTCGACCTTTTTCTTATGCTCGTGGTGCTCGCCGTGCGAGAAGTTTATTCTCGCAACGTCCATTCCCGAGATAATAAGCTCTCTTATTACTTCCTCGGTCTCCGATGCGGGTCCGAGCGTACATATTATTTTCGTTTTTCTCATTTTTGCCTCACAGGGTTTCTATTACGTTGCAGTTGAATTTTTCGGTAATGATCGACGGATCAATATCCTTTATCATCATGTCAAGCTTATCAAGCACGGGATTTTCGGTATAGAAATGTCCGAGCGCAGCCAGCGACATTCCGCAGGCGTGAGCATCGGTCATATCGTTGTAGCTTAATCTTCCGCTTATGTAAAGATCGGCGCCCGCCGCGTGCGCGTACGGAATATAATGCTCGCCGTCACCGCCGACAACGGCAACGCGCGTAACGGTCTTATCAAAAAGCACAGCGTCTACCTTGGTTGCACCCAAAAGCGCTTTCGCCTTGAGCACGAACTCACGGTCAGTCATCTCGTGAGCGCTTCCGATAACACCAAGTCCATCGTCGCCGAAACGCTCGGTCTCGGTAAGTCCGAGAATTTCGGACAGAGCCGTATTGACTCCGCCATCAACCGCGTCAAGACGCGTATGGAACGAAAAAACCGATATATCATTCTTTATAGCGGTCATAAATCTGTTATCCGAAACCGTCTTGATCGGACGGAAAATAAGCGGATGATGCGTAACGATAAGATCAAATCCGTTCTTTGCCGCATATTCAACGGCGCATGATGTCGCATCAAGCGACAAAAGCACCTTTTTTACGTCCTTATCTCCGTTCGGCAGACACATAACTCCGTCGTTATCCCAGTCGCAGGAAAGCTCGCGCGGTATTAAATTTTCAAGCGAACGGTAAAGTTCAGTAACAGTCATCTTTTTTCTCCGTTATCAAGAATTTTCGTAATTTCGTCTATAAGTTTTTCTTCGTATAAGCAGTCAGCGCCGCCGCGCTTCTTGCCGTCGTAAATGGTGCGCAGAATTTCGAGCTTGTTTTTCGCCATAGCGTAAAAAACTTCGTTTTCGTTTCGAACGCCCGACCTGCCGAGAAGAAGCTCGGACGGCGTAAGCTCATACCGCTTGCCCGTATATCGGCAGGAAATTACGGTATAATACTTCCCCTCGAAAACGGTATTCTCACAAAGTATCTCAAACCCGTTTTCAGACAGATATTTCCGAAGCTCCTCGCCGCGTGTCATCGGCTGAAGAACGAGACGAACATCGGGATCTCTTACCTCGGGGCAGGCATCGATTATCGACGCGATAAGCTCTCCGCCCATTCCCGCGATGCTGATGTCGCACGGCGGTATTATCTCGACGCTCTTCATTCCGTCGGAAAGACAAAGGCGCGACCTGTCACTTACACCGTACGCCTTAACAGTCTCCTCCGCCTTTGAAAGCGGACCGCGGGCAACGTCGCAAATATACGCAAAAGGCATCTTATTTTGAGTCAAAAGCGACACGGGTAAATACGCGTGGTCGCTTCCGATATCGTAAAGCGTCACGCCGTTTCTCACAAGCGAAGCAACGGCAGATAAACGCGCGTCAAGCTTAATTTCTTTATCAGTCATAATAAAACAAAGGGCTGTAACCCGTATAAGGTCACAGCCGTCGTTCACTTTGTGCTCAAATAATCGTTGATTTTGGTGATGAGCGCATCAGCATCGGTGCCGTGTACCATGCAGGCAGCTTCTATGCTTTCGCCTCTCGATGCGGGGCATCCGAGACAGTGCATACCGATCTCAAAGAAGAACTGCGCAGTACCTGCGTCGTAATCAAGAACGTCGCCGATGATCGAATCTTTTGTTACTACCATTGACAGAAATCCTCCGTTTTGTTATAATACTAATAAAATCATAACCATTATAGCAAAGTATAATACGTTTGTCAATGATTTTGAATTATAAAAATTGTAGAAAGAAGGAAAAAATAATGTGTCTTTTCTGTAAAATAGTGGCGGGCGAGATCCCGTCGAATAAGGTGTATGAGGACGATAAGATCCTCGCGTTCCGCGATATTGCTCCGCAGGCACCGTCGCATATTCTCGTAATTCCAAAACCCCATATTCCCTCCCTCGACGGCGTGAACGAAGAAAACGCAGACATCGTCGCGCATATCTTCAAAATGATACCCAAGATCGCAGCAGAAGAAGGTCTGACGAACGGCTACCGCCTCGTATCAAACTGCGGTCCCGACGCCTGCCAGACAGTCCCCCACCTTCATTTCCATATCCTCGGCGGCGCGAAGCTCGCGGGAGAAATGGCATAATTTTAACCTTAAACCTTAAAACTTACGGAGATATATGATGAGAGAATTTACGGCTGTCAGTTTGTTCTGCGGTGCCGGCGGTCTTGATATGGGATTCCATCGAGCCGGCTTCAAAACGATTTGGGCAAATGATTTTGACAAAGATGCTTGTAAAACTCATCGGAACTGGAGTAAGGCAACAGTAGTCTGCGAAGATATTTCTAAAGTAGATTATTCTACCATACCCGTGTCTGATGTTATGTTGGGCGGCTTCCCTTGTCAAGGATTTAGTTTGAGCGGGCCAAGAAAAATTGATGATTCAAGAAATGTTTTATATAAGCATTACGTTAAATTAGTACGGCAAAACAAACCCAAAGCGTTTATCGGAGAAAACGTCAAAGGTCTTTTGACAATGGGCGACGGTAAAATTATTGATGCTATTATAGCAGATTTTGCAGAATGCGGTTACGACGTATATTATAAATTGGTAAATGCTAAAAACTTTGGTGTTCCTCAAGACCGCGAGCGTGTAATTATCGTCGGTTTTAGAAAAGACATGGGCGTGCAAGGATTTGAATTGCCCGACACAAACGGCGAAACGATGACGCTCCGTGATGCTATCGGCGATATGACTGATGCAAAACCGAATGAGGTTTGCATTGCGCCTTATTCGTCCAGGTATATGTCACGTAATCGCAAACGGAACTGGGACGAAGTTGCATATACTGTTCCTGCTATGGCAAAACAAGTTACTTTGTGGCCCGGTTCACCTGATATGGTAAAGATAGGCAAAGATCTGTGGGAGTTCGGTAAAAATGGCGAAACTCGTCGTTTGAGTTGGCGAGAAGTCGCTGCTATCCAAACATTTCCGAAAGATTTAGAGTTCTTCGGAGATTTAACAAGTATATATAAACAAATCGGTAATGCAGTTCCTGTAAGGTTAGCGGAGTTTGTGGCTAACTGCATAAGACCTTACTTGGAACAAGCATATCAGCAAAGAGGCGATTATGGCTCTATCTAACACCGAATACGGCAAGGCATACGAATATGCGTGTCTTATATCAATAAAAGAACATCTGTCACACAAAACAGACGGCGATATTGCAATTCAAGAATCAGATGCTTTACAAACAGCTAAAGCTGCTTTTGAAAAGGCGGAAAAGGAAGGACTTTCCGACAAATTGGTTAAGGCAGCGAATGCAGCCGCAAGGGTAATTCTTCGTCTTGAACCCCAACTCGAATATGGCGACGGTTCCCTCACTCTCGTTATTCAAACGGATGCACAAGGCATCGCTGGCGATGTCCGTGATGTTGTCTGTGTCCGCAGATCAAACGGATGGGAAATCGGCATTTCTTGCAAGCATAATCATCACGCGGTAAAACACAGCAGATTATCAGCTACCATTGATTTCGGTAAAGAATGGTTAGGTAAACCTTGTTCGCAAAACTATTTTGATGCAGTAGTTCCGCTGTTCAATGAGTTGCGAGATATGAGAACAAACGCGATTGCAAAAGGCGAACCGCTCCCGCTGTGGAACGATATACCAAATAAAGCAGAGCGGTATTACGTTCCTATCCTCAACGCCTTTTTAACAGAATTAAAAAGACTTACAGATGATAATTCAGATGTTCCAAGCAAGCTTATTGAATATCTGCTCGGGCGATATGATTTTTATAAAGTCATTACCGATGATACTCATAAAACGACAAGAGTCGAGGCAATCAATGTTGCCGGAAATCTTAACAAGCCCGCAAACGGTCATCGCTCCATAGTGGATGTAGCAAAATTAAAACTTCCAACTCGATTTTATCACATAGATTTTGTTCCGAATTCCGATAATAAAGTTGAAATAGTTTGCGATGAAGGATGGACACTTACAATGAGAATACACAACGCATCAAGCAAAATCGAACCGTCATTAAAATTTGACGTGCAGCTGGTTTCTCTTCCTTCGTCAATTCACGCGCAAGTAGAACCTTGGTAAACTCTAACTACAATAACAACACAAAAAGCACCGCTTTGCGGTGCTTTTTTGTAGGGCGAGGGCAAGCTCGGAACCCCCAAAACTCGCGTTCGCTCGTTTCGGGGAACCCCACGCGCTC
>CAZVVM010000021.1:0-22411 GCA_964630635.1 uncultured Ruminococcus sp.
ACAACCTTACTGCTATCGGTTGTATGATGGGTTCAGGCGGTCTTATCGTTATGGATGAAGATACCTGTATGGTTGATATGGCTAAATTCTTCCTTGAATTTACCGTTGATGAATCTTGCGGTAAGTGTACGCCTTGCCGTGTTGGTATCAAGAGACTTCTTGAGATCCTCGATAAGATTACCGAGGGTAAGGGAACTCTCGAGGATATCGACCGTATGGAAGAGCTTTGTAACTACATAAAGGCAAACTCTCTCTGCGGTCTTGGACAGACTGCTCCTAACCCCGTTCTTTCGACTCTTCGCTTCTTCCGCGATGAGTACGTGGCTCACGTTGTAGATAAGAAGTGTCCTGCAGGCGTTTGTAAGAGTCTTCTCAACTTTGTTATTGATAAGGAAAAGTGCATCGGCTGCGGACTCTGCGCAAAGAACTGTCCCGCTGACGCAATTTCCAGAACTGATTATGTTGCTCCCGGTCACAAGCTTGCTTCCTTCGAGATCAACACCGAAAAGTGCGTTAAGTGCGGTGCTTGTCTTGATTCTTGCAAGAAGATCAAAGCAATTTCCAAGAAGTAAGAAAGGAGTACGCTGCTATGGAAATGATTAATTGTAAAGTCAACGGTATCGCAGTAAGCGTACCCAAGGGTTCTACCATTCTCGAAGCTGCACGTGCTGCAGGCGTTGAGATCCCGACCCTTTGCTATATGAAGAAGATCAACGAGATCGGCGCTTGCCGTATCTGCGTTGTTGAGGCAACCGGCGCTCGCGGACTTGTTACCGCTTGCGTATATCCCGCCTCCGAAGGTATGGAAATTAAGACCAATACCGAAAAGGTACAGAAAGCAAGAAAGACTACCCTTGAGCTTATGCTTTCTACCCACGACAAGAAATGTCTCTCCTGCTCCCGCTCGACCAACTGTGAGCTCCAGAAGCTCTGCCTCGAGTACGGTGTAGACGAAGCTGCATTCGGCGGTTACAAGCCCGAATACGAGCTTGACGAGAGCACTCCTCACCTCGTTCGTGATAACAACAAGTGTATCCTTTGCCGCCGTTGCATCGCTGTATGTAAGGAACAGTACGTTTCCGTTATCGGCGCAAACGACAGAGGTATCGACACCAGCGTCGGCTCCGCATTCAAGGTCAAGCTCTCCGAGACTCCTTGTATCTCCTGCGGACAGTGCGTAGCTGTATGTCCTACCGGCGCTCTTACCGAAAAGGATGATACCGATAAGGTATGGGCAGCTCTTGCTGATCCTACCAAGCACGTTGTCGTTCAGACAGCGCCCTCCATCAGAGCAACTCTCGGCGAATGCTTCGGTATGCCTATCGGAGCTAACGTTGAAGGCAAGATGGTTGCGGCTCTCCGCCGTCTCGGCTTCGATAAGGTATTCGATACCGACTTCGCGGCTGACCTTACTATCGTAGAAGAGGCAAACGAGCTTGTTGAGCGTATTAAGAACGGCGGTGTTCTCCCGATGATCACCTCCTGCTCGCCCGGTTGGGTCAAGTTCTGTGAGTACTACTATCCGGATTTCATCGATCACCTTTCTTCCTGCAAGTCTCCTCAGCAGATGGCAGGCGCAGTAATCAAGACTTACTACGCAAACAAGATGGGTATCGATCCTAAGGATATCGTATCCGTATCCGTGATGCCTTGTACCGCAAAGAAGTTCGAGATCGGACGTCCCGATCAGAGCGCGGCAGGCGTTCCCGACGTTGATATCGCTCTTACTACAAGAGAGCTTGCAAAGATGATCGACCGTGCAGGTCTCAAGTTCACTATGCTTCCCGATGAAGAGTTTGATTCTCCTCTCGGCGAGGACACCGGCGCGGCTGTTATCTTCGGTGCAACCGGTGGTGTTATGGAGGCAGCTCTCCGTACCGCTAACGACTGGCTCACCGGCAAGGATAACCTCGACGTTGATTTCCACGCAGTTCGCGGAACCGAGTCCATCAAGGAAGCTACCGTTAATATCAACGGTGCTGACATTAAGGTCGCAGTTGCAAGCGGCGCAGGCGCAGCTCAGCAGGTCATGGAGAAGATCAAGAACGGCGAAGCTGACTGGACGTTTATTGAGATCATGGGATGCCCCGGCGGCTGTGTAAACGGCGGCGGTCAGCCCATTCAGCCCCAGTACGTTCGTGATACCGTAGACCTCAAGGCAGTTCGTGCTAAGGCACTCTACGATCAGGATGCAGGTATGTCCATCCGTAAGTCCCACGAATCTCCCGTTGTAAAGACACTTTACAACGAGTGGTACGACGGCTTCGGCGGTCATAAGGCACACCACGATCTCCACACTACTTACGTTAAGAGAACGAAGTAATAATAAAAAGAGAAGCTGTTTTACAGCTTCTCTTTTTAATTTCTCTCACGATGATTTAAGTTCAATTATTTCAATTCGGTTCATTAGAACGTCCTTGTATTGAACTGTATAAGTTTTGCTTGTGTCGCCATCCAGTTCCTGAATTCTGAATAGATTAGGGTAGACACCCTTTATTATAACGCTGACTGAAGATAAACTGATTCTTGGACTTGTGATATTTACGTTTATGTGAATGTTCGGATTCGTTTCATACAGTTTCTTGATCTTGCTTCTTATCGCGTCAAGTGTAGGCATAGTAACACCTCCTTTGGTAAATACATTACGGCAGAAATATTTGACCTATAATGCAGAGAGATGTTCGAGCTTAACCTGCGTTGATGTGTAAAATGCCGATTATACACCGCCGAAAGCACTCTCGTGGTAGCGGGGCTACATATTAATTATATCAAAAATTTTGATAAAATTTCACACAATGAAAAATGAATTTTTTATTAATAAAAGGCATCGACGAGCGATGCCTTTTACTGTCTTTGATTTTATGCTCTTAATGAAATTCCGATTGCATTTAGCTCTGCGATGATCTTATCAACGCTGACCTGCACCTCTTCCATCGAGAGCGTTCTCTCGTCTGAAGAGAAGGTGAAGCGAACGGTGATGCTCTTTGTTTCGCCGTTATCGTATATGTCGGTGACGATAACATCTGTAAGATTATCAAGATTGAGCTTTGTCCAAGCGTTTTCTGCGTCGGAGAAGCGGTTTGTCGCGCCCATTACGATCGAAAGGTCGTAATCGATTCCGGGGAACTTTGAGGGCTCCTTATAGGAAAGGGGAGCGACATTAGCAGTATAGAGATCATCGAGATCGATCTCCACACAAGCAACTGCTGCATTCTTGTCAAGCTTTCCGAGAACAGTGGGATGAAGTGTATTAATAACACCGCATTCAACTCCGTTTACGGCAATGGAAGCCGTGTTCTTCGGGTGCTGATATGCGTGAACGGGAGCAATTTTCGCAAAGCTCGGCTCGCAGTGCTTGACCTCACGGCAAAGCGTGCGAAGTATAGAGAGCACCTTCATATAAAGCTCTTTTTCGCTTACGCGCTTACTGTAAAGGGTGTAGCAGAGAGTACGTCTTTCGTTGCATTCGCCGTTATCTTTAAGTCCCTTAACGACACGAGCGATCTCGAAGATACCAAAGGTATCGGAAAATCCCTTGTTCTCGTAAACGAAGGAGAGCATCGTCGGAACCATCGAGTTTCTAACTGTGCCGTTCTCGGGAGTCGGAATATTGAGAATACGAACGTTGTTTTCAACCTCAATTCCGAGCTTCTTATACTTCTTACCGTCGCACCAGATGTAGGAATGAACCTCGTGCAGACCGAAACGCTGAACGAGAATATTCTTGATCGATGCGTCCTCGTCCTTGTTTACAGAACGGCGTACGGGCTTAAGGAGTGACTTCGTTGACGAAATATCGAAGTTATCATATCCGTAAACGCGGGTGATCTCTTCAATAATGTCTGCCTTGATGGTAACGTCCTTCGTTGCACGCCAGGAGGGAACAGTAACGCTGAATACGCCGTTATCAAGCTTAACGCCGAAGCCGAGAAGTGTGAGAGTGCTAACAATGCGCTCCTCGGAAATATCAATTCCCGTATAGCGGTCGACGTATTTCTTATCAAAGGAGAGCGTGATCTCGGGATACTTCTGAACGTAGAGATCGGAGAGATTCGAAGAAATATACGCGCCATCGTCAATGGAAGTGAGAAGCTTAATGAATCTCTTGATAGCAGTAAGTGTAAGCTCGGGATCAAGTATCTTCTCGTATCTCATACTTGCATCAGTACGAAGACCGAGACGTGAACTCGATTTTCTTACACAAACACCGTCGAAGTTAGCGGACTCAAGAACAACTGACGAAGTGTCGTCGATGATCTCGGAATCGAGACCACCCATAATACCGGCAATAGCGACAGGCGTGTCGTTATTGTAGATCATAAGCGTGTTATCGGTTATCTCGCGCTCAACGTCGTCAAGAGTTTTGAAGGTGAACGCTTCGTCGGGAGTCGCAACCTTTATAGCGTCGATCTTCTTTGCGTCAAACGCGTGAGTCGGCTGACCGAGCTCAAGCATAATGTAGTTAGAAAGGTCTGCAAGAAGATTGATTCCTCTCATGCCGCAGTAGTAAAGACGGATCTGCATAGCAAGCGGGCTTCTGTTCTTTGAAATGCCCGACATTTCAAGGCAGGAATAGCGGTAAAGAAGGTCCTCTCTCGTAGTGGAAACGGGAATGGTCTTGTCTCCGCTGTAAATTATCTCGCCCAGGTCAAGCTGCTTAAGCTCCTTGCCTGTAAGAGCGGCAAATTCTCTTGCGATACCGTAGTGTCCCCAGAGGTCGGGGCGGTTGGTAAGCGACTTGTTATCAACCTCAAAAATTATATCGTCAATAGGATAAACGTCCTTGATGTCGGTTCCGAGAGGCGCGTCAACGTCGATAGGCATAAGCCCCGTGTGACCCTCTCCGATACCGAGCTCGTCCGCTCCGCAGCACATACCGTAGGAATCGTATCCCGCAATAGTTGCCTTGCCTATCTCGCCTGCGCAAACTCGTCCGCCGACCGTCGCAAGAGCGACCTTCTGACCGACTTCTACGTTAGGTGCGCCGCAAACGATATCGAGAATTTCGGAACCTGTGTCGACCTTAAGAAGATGAAGCTTCTTTGAGTTCGGGTGATTTTCGACTTCCTTTATCTGCGCGATAATTACGCCCTTGACGTCCGCGCCCTTATAGATGATATCCTCAACTTCAGCCGTTGAAAGGGTAAAACGGTGGATGAGTTCTTCAATATTTTCATTTGAAAGATCAACGTATTCCTTGATCCAGTTCATTGATACAAACATCGTTTTTCCTCCTTACTTATCGGTGAACTGCGAAAGCGCCTTTAAGCTTCCTGAATTGAGCATACGGATATCCTTGATGCCGTATTTCATCATAGCAAGACGGGTAAGCCCGAGACCGAACGCAAAGCCCGTATACTTCTCGGTATCAATTCCGCCGTAGGTAAGTACGTTCGGGTGGATCATACCGCAGGGGCAAAGCTCAAGCCAACCGGAGTTTTTACAGGACGGGCAACCCTTACCGTGGCAGATGGTACACTGAATATCAAGCTCAAATCCCGGCTCGACGAAGGGGAAGAATCCGGGACGAAGTCGAACTGTAATATCCTGCTTGAACACCTCGGAAAGCATCGTCTTCATAAAGTAGATAAGGTTAGATATCGAGATGTCCTCGTCGATCATAATTCCTTCAAGCTGGAAGAAGGTGTTTTCGTGGCAAGCGTCGGTTGATTCGTTACGGAAGCAACGTCCGGGGAATATCGCACGAACGGGCGCGCCGTATTTTCTCATAATGTAATTCTGCGCTGCAGAGGTATGAGTTTTGAGAAGCTGACCGTTATCGAGATAGTAGGTGTCCTGCATATCTCTTGCGGGGTGATGCTTCGGGATATTGAGCGCCTCGAAGCAGTGATAATCGTCGACGATTTCGCTGTAATCCTCAACGATAAAGCCCATAGACGAAAAGATGTCCTCAACCTCGCGCTGAATGAGAGTTATCGGATGATAAGAACCGAGACCGAGATCGGTAGGAAGCGACTCGTCATAGGATTCTGCTTCGTCGATCTTTCTCTGTTCTTCAAGCTTTATAAGCTCTTCTGTCTTAAGTTTGAGCTGCTCCTCAACAAACTGCTTGACCTGATTGATAACCATTCCGGCTTCCTTTTTCTGGTCGTTCGGAACGTTCTTAAGGCCGGTCATAAGCGAGGAAACGAGCCCCTTCTTACCTGCGTACTCGATACGGAGAGCATCAATTTCTGCAGTTGTCGTTACCTTTGAAAGGGCTTCCTCAAATTGCGCCTTTAAGGCATTTGCATTTTCAAGCATAATTTTACCTTTTCTCCGACTGAATTTATTTTATTCTACCCCCGTCGGCAGGGAAGAATTGGGGAAAAAGAAAAACCGCCCCACAAATTCATGGGACGGGATTACCCGCGGTACCACCCAAGTTCGGAAAAATCCGCACTCACTCGCCTTAATGCGGCGACTACATTCTGCTTAACGCGTTGCTTTTCGCAGAAAAGCTCCACCGCTGAAATTCAGTTCTGGATCGGTAAGACGCTCACAGCCAAGGCGTCTCTCTCTGATACCCAAATACAGTACCTACTTACACGGCTTCACAGCTACAGATTATTCTACCATTATAGAGCTGTTTTGTCAAGAAGAATTGCAAAAAAACTGTATTTTACTTGCAAAAACAGTGGGTTTATGATAAAATAATAGAAGTTTATTTCCGAGGTGTAAAAATGATAAAGAGATTTATATCTTATTACAAGCCGCATAAACGCATATTTATTATGGATATGATCGCGGCGCTTCTGCTTTCGGTTTGTTCGATGGTATACCCTCTGATAACAAACCGTATGCTGAAGAATCCACAGGTCAAGCCGCTTATTGTCTGGTCAATCATTCTTGCGGCGATATATCTTATAAGATGCGGTCTCAACTACTTCGTTGCTTATTACGGACACGTAATGGGAGTAAAGATGCAAGCGCAGATGAGACGCGACGTTTTTACTCATCTTGAAAAGCTCCCTATAACCTATTTTGATAACAACAAAACGGGTAACATTATGTCAAGGATCATAAACGACCTGATGGACGTTTCCGAGCTTGCACACCACGGTCCCGAGGATCTGTTCATTTCCGTAATTATGCTCGTAGGTTCGTTTATAGTAATGGGAAGCATCTATATGCCTCTGACTCTCATAATCTACGCGCTACTTCCATTTATGTGCTTCTTCGCATATAAATCGCAGAAGTCAATGCGATCGGCGTTCGCGGAGTCGCGTCAAGAGGTCGGTAAGATTAACGCAACTCTTGAAAACAGCATCGCGGGCATCAGAATTTCAAAGGCATACACAAATTCAAAGTTTGAATTTGATAGATTCGAACACGATAATAAGGGCTTTGTAAGGGCGAGAAAGCGTGCATATAAATCGATGGGTATCTTCCATTCGGGAATGACGCTTTGTATGGATGTTTTGAGAATTGCAATGTACCTTGCGGGCGGTCTGTTCGTTGCAACAGGTAAGATTGACATTATCGTCTTTACGACATTCTCGCTGTATATCACGCTGTTTATGTCGCCTATCGAAAAGCTTGTCGGATTTATTGAGCAGTATCAGAACGGTATGACAGGATTTAAGCGTTTTATCGAAATAATTGACGAGAAGCCGGAGCAGGATTCACCAAATGCTGTCGACCTTGAAAACGTACACGGCGAGATCGTATTTGACAACGTGTCCTTCGGTTACAACGAATCTAAAAACGTCCTATCAAATCTTTCGTTTAAGCTTGGGGAAGGAAAAACGCTTGCACTTGTCGGTCCGTCCGGCGGCGGTAAAACGACTATATGCCACCTTATACCGCGCTTTTACGAGCTTGAAAGCGGTAGTATTTTGATAGACGGTAAAAACATCAACGACGTCACGCTTGAATCTCTGCGCCGTAATATCGGTATCGTTTCGCAGGACGTCTTCCTGTTTGACTCGACGATCTATGAAAATATTGCGTATGGCGCACCCGATGCAACCAAGGAAGATGTTGAACGCGCTGCTCGACTTGCTAATCTCCACGAATTTGTAGAATCTCTGCCCGACGGGTACGAAACCCTCGTCGGTGAACGCGGTGTAAAGCTTTCTGGCGGTCAGAAGCAGCGAGTTTCAATCGCCCGTGTGTTCTTAAAAAATCCGCCTATTCTCATTCTTGATGAAGCGACCTCTGCTCTTGACAACGCGACGGAGCTTATGATCCAGCAAAGTCTTGAAAAGCTTTGCGATGGCAGAACGACTATCGTCGTTGCCCACCGTCTGACAACCATTAAGAACGCTGATGAGATCCTCGTCATAAACGATGAAGGAATTGCTGAGCGCGGTACTCACGACGAGCTTCTTAATAAAGACGGTATATACGCAAACCTCTGGCGGGGAATTACTAAAGTTTCATAAGAAAATGACCCGACTGTGTCGGGTCATTTTACATATTCAAATATGTCGCTTGGAGCCGTTATAACGTGTTTTCCGAGTGATTTAAGAGTCGAGTGGCTCTGATGTCCTCCCGTTATCATAAGGCATTCAGCTCCTATTATTTCAGCGCTCTCGGCATCGTGCTCGGTATCGCCTACGTAAATAACACGCTCTCCTTGATGCGTGCTTTTCCAGTAACGCGCAATCTCAAGCTTTGAGGTCGCATATATGTCGTTAAGCCCAAAGATCTCGTCAAACTTATCTGTAATGCCAAACGATGCGATCTGCGCGCGAAGCATATTTTCCTCGGTCATTGAAAGAATCGTCTGTTTAATGCCGAGGGAATTGAGCTTATCAACGGTTTCAATTATCCCGTCCCGAAGCGTTGCATACGGCATTTTGCTCAAGTAAATATCGACCCACTCGTTTGCAAGAACGGAAAAGTCGTATTTCGAGAAATCAAATCCGACGCGCTCGTAATAGCCGATAATCGGGAAGCCGAATACGGAGTAATACTTTTCTACGTTACCGATAACGGGAAGACCGTAGCGTGATAGTAGCTCGTCGGCAGATTCGATAGAGATCTTAAGGTCGTTGAGGATCGTTCCGTTAAAATCCCAAATTACTCTGTCTATCATATTTCTTTTCTACCGTCCATAGCGTGCAGAAGCGTCATTTCGTCTGCATAGTCAAGGTCGCCGCCGACAGGAATACCGGATGCGAGCCGCGTCGTCGCGATTCCAAGGGGCTTGAGAAGCTTCGAAAGATATATTGCGGTGGTTTCACCGTCGAGTGTCGGGTTGGTTGCCAGTATGACCTCCGTAACTCCGCCGTTGCTTACTCGGTCAAGCAGGGAAGACACGTTAATATCGTCGGGGCCTCTTCCGTCGATCGGAGAGATCGTGCCGCCGAGAACGTGGAAAAGCCCCTTGAAGTTACGCACCTTTTCGATCGCCATAAGCGCCTTAACGTCCTCAACGACGCAAATGATGCTCCCGTCGCGCTCGGGGGAAGAGCAAACGGAACAAAGGTCGTTTGTAGAAAGATTATGGCAAACGGTACATTCCTTAATAGCACGTTTCGCTTCAAGAAGAGAACTGGCAAAGCGCTCAAGCTTTTCGTTATCCATTTCTGCAACGCCGAACGCCATGCGTACAGCGCTTTTTCTTCCGACACCGGGAAGTGTGCGGAGCTGCTCGATAATTATTTCTATCGGCTCAATATATTCCGCCATATATTATCAGAACATTCCGGGAAGCGATACGCTTCCTGTGATCTTCGACATTTCGGCAGAGTTGGTATCCTCAACCTTCTTGATCGCCTCGTTTACAGCCGCGACGAGTACGTCGCAAAGAGTCTCGATATCGTCGGAATCAACGATCTCGGGTTTAATGTCGATAGAAAGAATTTCTTTCTTTCCGTTGATCTTGACGGCAACGACACCGCCGCCTGCCTTGATCTCGTATTCGCGCTCGTCGAGGTCTGCCTGAAGAGCAGTCATATCGTCCTGCATCTTCTGTACCTGGCGCATCATACTCTGCATATTCTGGGGGCCGCCGCCCATACCTTGAGGAAGTCTTGCTTTCATAATAGTATCCTTTTCAATTTATTATTGTCAGAACGATGCGAGCGGATCGTCATCGTCCTCAATTTTTTGATCTACGGTTATTTCAATAACGTCGGGAGTTATTCCGTTTAAATCGCCAACTAAATTAATTCCCGTTGCAATAAGTGCCTTGACGTCTGCACGTCCGAGTATAGTCGGGGAGAAGGAGTTTGCGGTTTTGATAATAATCCTGACGCCGTCGGTATAGCCCTTCGACTGTTTGAGCATCTGCGCGGCAAAATTGTCACTGCGCTCAACTGTCTCAATTATTTCCGCCCAGGACGAGATCGCCGACAGGGAAGCGGACGCAGCCTTTTTAGGCGCTTCTGCTTCTTTCTGCGGTTTTGATTCAACGTTCGGTTTTTTCGTTTCGGAAACAGGAAGCGAGAACGAACCCGAGGCAAGCCTTTCTTCAAGAGATGCAATCCTTGAAAGTAGTGCTTCTGGTGTAACCGAAATTCTGTCGTCGGTAAGAGATACAAGTGCCATTTCTGCGGTCACTCGCTTAACGGTAATGCTTCTCTGCATTGCATTATAAGCATCAGCCAAGCTCTTTATATGATAGAGCAGCTTTTCTTTTGTGAAATGCTCACACAGCTCATTCGTAGCTTTAAACTCTTCATCGGTAAGATCAAGATATGCTTTTGCATCCTTCGTGCTCTTGATAACAAGCATATCGCGGTAAAACTCTATAAGCTCACCGAAGAAGATAGTCAGATCGGCAGATGCCGACGTAATATCACCGATTATCTCGAATATCCTTTGAATATCCTTTTTCAGAATTGCCGTGACCGTTTCGGCGGACACACTGCGCCCCATAATGCCTGCTGTCTCGTTTACGAGAGCGATATTGATGGATTTACCTTTTCCCGAACAGAGCTCGAGCAAGCTGATAGCGTCGCGCATACCGCCCTGCGAAATTCTGCCTATGAGCTTCGCCGCCTCGTGAGTTACGGATATGTTTTCTTTTGACGCAATAAATTCAAGGCGCGAGGCGATATCGTCTGTCGAGATGCGCTTGAAATCAAATCTTTGACAACGCGATGTAATCGTTGCAGGGAGCTTTTGGAGTTCTGTCGTCGCAAGAATGAATACAACGTGCTGCGGCGGCTCTTCGAGGGTTTTAAGGAGCGCATTGAAGGCACCCGAGGAAAGCATATGAACCTCGTCGATAATATAAACACGCTTTTTGAGCGCGGCGGGGGTATATACGACCTCTTCGCGTATATCGCGGATATAATCAACGCCGTTATTCGACGCGGCGTCCATCTCTATTATATCGGTATCAGCGCCGCTCTCGATAAGGGTACACGCTTCACATTTGCCGCACGGATTGCCGTCGACGGGATCAAGACAGTTGACTGCCTTTGCAAGTATCTTCGCGCAGGTCGTTTTGCCGGTTCCTCTGCTTCCGCAGAATAGGTAGGCGTGAGAGGACCTGCCGTTTGCGATCTGATATTTCAGAACGCTCGTTATATGATCCTGACCAACTACCGACGCAAAGTCAATAGGTCGCCATTTTCTGTATAAAGTCGTATGCTCCGACATCGGCATCTCCTCCTTAATACCATAAAAGGCAGGGAATATTGGGAAGACGAATGACATTGTTCAAAGCAGGCAACCTCTCACGCCCTGACCGCAGCTGCTTAATGCTGCTCGGTTCCCCGCCTGACATGGTTCGCAGTCGTCAGTCGCGAAAGACCTGCTTTGAACAACGGCATCCGTCAAAAAATCCCAATGAATGCCTGCCCTTAATACTATTATTATAACAGATTTATCTGTCTATTTCAATAGTTTTATAGAATTTTATTGATATTTTTACTCTAATTACGATCAGACTTTTACGTCAAAAGAACTGCTGCATCTCGGACATACCGCGCGGTGCCTGCCTTTGATCTTTTTTAGGCGTAAAACCGCCTTGCAGCGCGGACATTTTTTGTAAACGTGTGTTTTCCTGTCTCTGAATTTCGATTTCTGCAGTGAGAAGAACGTCTTGATCTTTGATGAAAACTGAATATACTTATAATTCTCCGCCTGACGTTTTACAAGATTGCGCGAGAACGCACGAAAGAAGATATAAAAAGCAAGGAGCATAGCAACGCCCGACATTATAAATGATACGAGCGGCGGAGTAAAGATTGATACTATCCACTGGCAAACAACGAGTATTAGATAGATCACGAAAAGGAAACGACCGAATTTATCGAAGCCGTTTCTACCGTACATAAATGAAATGAGCTTGTCTCTGAAACGCATAAAATCACCTACCGTTTATATAATAAACACATTTTATGAACGCATAAAGTTTAATTTATAACCTTTCGGTTAATTTCATTAGCGTCTTGCAATTTAATTATAAATGTGATATTATCATACCATAATATGTTTTGGTGATACTATGGAACTAAAAATAATCGCAAGGATAAAAAATGACTTTCCGACGAAATTCGGACTTCCGCGCCAGAGCGGTCTGTCGGGTTTCTTGTCGGAGATCGTATTTGAAAAGGAATATTCTGTAGACGAGGCATTTCGAGGAATAGAGGAGTTCTCGCATCTAATCGTTATATGGGGATTTTCCGAAGCCGAACGTGAAAACTGGTCACCGACAGTCCGTCCGCCGCGTCTTGGGGGGAACAAACGCGTCGGCGTTTTTGCAACCCGATCGCCTTATCGTCCTAATTCGATAGGACTTACCGTCGTAAAGCTCGTCTCTCTTGAAAAGCGTGACGGTAGAATTGTTATTACCGTCTCGGGCGCTGATATGATGAGCGGAACGCCTGTCTACGACGTAAAGCCGTACCTTTCCTTTGCCGACTCGGTTCCCCATGCTCTTTCGGGGTTTGCCGACGGTGTTAAGGATCATTCGCTTGATGTTGTAATTGGAAACGATTATTCGAGCTTGCTTGATGCAGAACGGTTAAACGCTCTGATTGAAATTCTTGCACAGGATCCTCGACCGTCGTATCAGAACGATCCCGAGAGAGTTTACGGATTTAAATACGCAGACTGCGAAGTCAAATTTACTGTAAATGAAAAAACCTTATACGTTAAAAGCATAACAAAAAAATCCGAAGCATAAGCTTCGGATTTTTTCGATGTTAAGTTTCCGTAATCAGATGCGTTCCTTAACGCGGGATGCCTTACCAACTCTATCGCGGAGATAGTAGAGCTTAGCACGTCTGACCTTACCGACTCTGGTAACAACAACCTTCTCAACGTTAGGAGAATGAAGTGGGAAGGTCTTTTCGACGCCAACACCGTATGCAACGCGGCGAACTGTGAAGGTCTCGGAGATACCGCCGCCATTTTTAGCGATAACGGTTCCCTCGAAAATCTGGGTACGGGTGCGCTCACCCTCGACTATACGGCAGTAAACCTTAACGTCATTACCGATGTCGAACTTGGGGGCGTCTGTCTTGAGCTGCTCGTTTGTAAAAGCCTTAATAAGATCCATTGTTGGCTCCTCCTTATATTCAGGGTGTTCGTGCAGAGCGTCGCAGAGGACCACCCATAGTTAACAGGAGAATTATAACATACATTTTGTTATATTGCAATAGCAAATTCGAAGTTTACATTTTGTTTACAAAATCAGTTTCCGCCGCCGAAATAGGGCGAAAGGGAAGCGGCAACGCTGTGAATAGGCATCGTTTGAAGCGTGACCTTGCCGGGGCCGGTTATTACTGTGTTAAAGAAGCCCTCTCCGCCGAAGATCTTGTTTTTTAGACCGCGAACGGTTGTTATATCCATCTGGCAGGTGCTATCCATTTTAGCAAGATATCCGGTGTCAACGACGATCTGCTGTCCGGGCGCAAGCTCGTAATCGACCGCGTGGCCGTCTATTTCTATAAAAGCAATACCGCGTCCCGAAAGCTTCTGCATTATAAATCCCTCACCGCCAAAGAATCCCGCGCCGATTTTTTTCTGGAAATGCACCGAAAGCTCAACGCCTTCCGTTGCGGCAAGAAACGCTCTCTTTTGCACGATTATAGGAAGCTCGGGTGTGACCTCAAGGGCGAGGATTGAACCGGGAAAGCTTGACGCAAACGCAATCGTGCCTTCGCCGCCTTGCGCTGTATATCTGTTTTGAAACAGAGCTTCACCCGAGAACATTCTCCCGAATGCCTTGCCGATGCCTCCGTTAGACGTCGTTTCCATCATCATATTCGGGCTCATCCAGCTCATACTTCCGCGCTCGGTTATCATACTTTCGCCGTTATCGATAGTGCAGATGACGACAGGAAGCGGAGTTCCTTCTATTTTGTATCTCATAATGTCCTCCCTGGTATTTGTTACTTATATTTTAACATTTGACCTACAATATGTCAATAGTTGAAAAATCTATTTACAAAACCGTCGAAAGATGTTATAATACATTATATTTATGCGAAAGGATTCCGTTATATGAAGTGTCCGATATGCGATTTTGCAGATAGCAAGGTTATTGATTCCAGACCGACCGATAACGGCGGAATAAGACGCCGCCGCGAGTGTCTTGCCTGCAAAAACCGTTTTACTACTTACGAAACATACGAGGTTACGAATACCGCGCCGCTCGTCGTTATCAAGAAGGATAATTCGCTTCAGCTTTTTGATAGAAACAAGATACTGACGGGGCTTCTTCAGGCGTGCTATAAGCGCCCTGTGACCAACGAGCAGATCAAGAAGATAGTTGACGATATCGAGGACGAGCTTAAAAATACTCTTAAAACAGAGTTCCGTTCCTCCGATATCGGTAAGCTCGTTATGATAAAGCTCAAGGAGCTTGATGAGGTCTCCTACGTCCGATTCGCATCGGTTTACCGCGAATTCAAGGACGTTGAAACCTTTATGGAAGAGCTTAACCAGCTGAAAAATGAAAAAGAATAAAATAGACCTGCATCAAACGATGCAGGTCATTTTCATTTATTCAGCACAAATATCACAAATTACGTTGAGCGCCTTTATGAGCAGCTCATCGGGAATATTCAATGCGGGAAGAAGACGAACCTTATTCTTTGCGGTGAGACAAAGAACTCCGCGCTCAATGCACGCTTTAACAACGTCAGACGCTTTCTTCTCGGTCTCAATGCCGATCATAAGTCCAATTCCGCTAATAGATACAATGCCTTTCTTGCCTTTGAGCGTATTGTGAACAATCTTGTTTTTACGCTTAACGTCGTCAAGCAGAGCTTCGTCAATTCTTGAAACTACCGATAATGCGCCGGCAGAGCAAACGGGGTTTCCGCCGTAGGTCGAGCCGTGGTCACCGAATCCAAGTACGTTTTCGACCCTTTCGCCGAGTATAGCCGCGCCGATAGGAAGTCCGCCGCCAAGACCCTTTGCAGTCGTTACGACGTCGGGCTTGATACTGTAATTCATATAAGCGTAAAACTCACCGCTTCGTCCGTTGCCCGTCTGCACCTCGTCAACTATGAGGACGACGTCCTCTTCTTGCGCGATTCTGTATGCTTCTTCAATAAACTCCTTCGGTGTGTTAAGAACACCGCCCTCACCCTGAATGATTTCGATAATTATAGCGGCGGCTTTTGTTGACTTAACGAGTGGAAGAAGTTCCTCGTGCTTGCTCGAAGCAATATGAACGAATCCGGGTGTAAGCGGCTGAAAGAGCTCGTGATAATGCTCCTGACCCGTTGCGGCGAGTGTAGTCAGCGTTCTGCCGTGAAAGCTGTTTTCGAGGGTAATAATCGTATAGTGGTCGGCACCTTTTTTCTCTGCGGCGTATTTGCGAGCAACCTTAATTGCACATTCATTTGCCTCTGCGCCGGAGTTGCCGAAGAACACCTTTTTCATACCTGTTTTTTCACAGAGAAGCTCTGCAAGCTTTGCGCACGGCACTGTATAATACAGATTTGACATATGCTGAACCTTGCTAATCTGCTCGGTTACCGCCTTTTGCCACTCGTCATCGGCTATACCGAACGCGGTAACGCCGATACCCGATCCCATATCAATATATTCCTTGCCGTTTTCGTCGTAAACGAGCGAGCCCTTGCCGTGCGTTATCTCAACGGGAAAACGCGCATAGGTTCCTGCAACGTATTCTTTATCAAGTTCCTTGATGTTCGACATATTATTCACCCATTACCATAGTGCCCGCGCCCTCATCGGTAAGAAGCTCCATAAGAATTGCGTGGGGGATTCTTCCGTCCATAATTGTGACGTTCTTGACGCCTGCGTTGATCGCTTCAATACAACAGTCGACCTTCGGGATCATTCCGCCCGAAACGATGCCGTCATCGTATAGCTTCTTTGCTTCAGAAACCGTGACTTTAGGGATGAGAGTCGAAGGATCGTCCTTGTCGCGGAGAATACCCGCAACGTCGGTCATCATTATAAGGCGTTCAGCGCCCATTGCACCTGCGATGTAAGCCGCCGCGGTGTCACCGTTAATATTGTAAACGTTGCCCTGACGGTCGGACGCAACGGTGGATATAACCGGAATGTAATTTTTTTCGAGAAGGTCGGTTATCGGCTGGGAACGCACTTTAATGATCTCGCCGACGAAACCGAGACGCTCGTCCTTGATCTTTGCCTCGATGATTCCGCCGTCCATTCCGGAAAGTCCTACCGCGTGTCCGCCCTTCATTTGAAGAAGAGTTACGAGAGACTTATTGACCTTACCTGCCAGAACCATCTGAACGATGTCAACTGTCTCCTTATCGGTAACGCGCAAGCCGTCAATGAACTCGGGCTGCTTGCCGAGCTTCTTCATCATATCGGAGATCTCGGGACCGCCGCCGTGAATAAGCACGACCTTAACGCCTATGAGCCAGAGAAGAGCGATATCTTCCATTACCTGCTGTTTAAGAGTTTCGTCGATCATAGCGTTTCCGCCGTATTTGATTACGACGACCTTGCCAACGTACTGCTTGATATAGGGGAGCGCCTGCGTTAATATTTCCGCGCGCTCTGCGTTAGAAACTGAAGTATTCATTATAAATTCCTTATGTACGGTAGTCACCGTTGATCTTTACATAATCGTAGGTGAGGTCACAGCCCCATGCGGTTGCCTCTGCGTCTGCCTGGTTGAGCGCAACCTCGATTATTATCTCTTTTTCAAGAAGTATCTCTTTTGCCTTTTCTTCCGAGAAAGCGACTCCTGCACCGTTTTTGCAAACGTCGATGCGCCCCTTGGAAGAAACGAAGCTAACGTCAACCTTGTTTACGTCAACGTCTGCGCCGCTGTAACCTATAGCACAAAGCACGCGTCCCCAGTTTGCGTCAGCGCCAAACATTGCGGCTTTAAGCAGGGAAGAGCATATAACGCTTTTTGCAACGGTCTTTGCTGTCGCAAGATCCTTACCGCCCGTAACGTGACATTCAAGAAGCTTCGTAGCGCCCTCTCCGTCGCCTGCTATCATTTTGCAAAGATAGATAGTGACGGTATTAAGCGCCTTCATAAATTCCGAGAAATCCGCGCCTTCACTCGTGATCTCGTCGTTACCGGATAGACCGTTTGCCATAACGGATACCATGTCGTTCGTCGAGGTGTCTCCGTCAACGCTCAACATATTGAAGGTGTCTGCTATATCGCTCTTAAGTGCCTTTGAAAGCATTTCGGATGAGATTGCGGCGTCGGTCGTAATGAAAACGAGCATCGTTGCCATATTCGGGTGGATCATACCCGATCCCTTTGCGATACCGCCGATATGACAAGTCTTTCCGCCGATCTCAAATTCAACGGCGATCTCCTTGAGAACGGTATCGGTTGTGAGAATCGCCTCACCCGCATCTGCGCCGCCTTCATAGGAGAGGGACGCGGTCAAGGGAGCCATTCCGTTCTTTATAGGTTCGAGATTAAGGGGCTGGCCGATAACACCGGTCGACGCGACTATAACGTCGTTAGCGTTTACTCCCGTGTACTGCGCTACAAGCGCGCTCATTTCTTCGGCGATCTCAACGCCGTTAGCGTTGCAGGTGTTGGCGTTGCCGCTGTTGCAGATGACTGCCTGCGCCTTGCCGTCGCTTATGTGATTTTTGGTTACTGTAAGGGGAGCACCCTTAACGAGGTTGGTTGTATAAACAGCCGCCGCACTGCATATTACGTCGCTCACGATAAGAGCGAGGTCCTTTTTGGTGCGGTTCTTGCGTATTCCGCAGTGTACGCCCGATGCTTTAAAGCCCTTTGCGGCTGTGACTCCGCCTGATACTATCTTCATTATTCGTCATCCTTTCAGTGTAAGCCCCGTTGCTTCGTCGCAACCGAGAACTATGTTCATATTCTGTATAGCCGCGCCTGACGCGCCCTTGCCGAGGTTGTCAAAGCGGGAAACGAGAAGTATTCTTTCTTCGTTACCGAGTACCGAAATCTCCATCCCGTCGTCGTGGTCATACTTCGATGCCGACATAAGACCGTTTTCGGACGGATCGTCGCAGTATTTTACGATAGGTTCGTTATAGATGCTCTTGTAGATCTCTTTTATATCATTTGCATTGCCCTTGATCTGCTTTCCAAACAGCGGAACGGTTACTTCCATACCGCAGTAGAAATCAGATACGATCGGTGAGAATATCGGGAGATTGTCAAGAGCCGAAATTACCGACATTTCTTTCAGATGCTTATGATTTTGCGTTAGCGCATATTGTCTCGGTGCGTTAAGGAGCGGGTCACGCATTTCGTTCTCATAATCGGCGATCATTTTCTTTCCGCCGCCCGAATAGCCGGTAATAGAAAAGCAGGTAAGAAGCTCGTCCTTCGGAATTATTCCCGCCTCAACCAGCGGCTGAACGAGTGCTATGAATCCGCTTGCGTGGCAACCGGGATTTGCGATTCGCTTGCTCGATGCTATCCTGTCTCGGTAACCGTTGAGCTCTGGCATACCGTAAGTCCAATCGGGATCGGTTCTGTGAGCCGTTGACGTATCAATTATTACTGAACCGCCGCTGCCGATATTGGCAACCGCTTCTCTTGCCGCATCATCGGGCAGGCAAAGAAATACGACGTCGGCAGAGAGGGAAATTTCTTTCTTTGCAACGGGATCCTTGCGAAGCTCGTCAGGCAGAGAAAGAAGCGTTATATCGTTTCGTTCGGACAGACGCTCGTGAATACGCAGACCGGTAGTTCCTGCGCTTCCGTCAATAAATACTTTTGTCATTAAAAAAATCTCCGCATTTTATGAATATAAATTCAGTCAAAAACAAATATGCATCTATTATACAGCATTTGACGGCGACTGTCAAGGTGGTTATCTATATAAATTATAACAAAAATATCCAACCTTTTAGTGCATAATAGTAAAACGCCGCGCAAATGCACGGCGTTTGGATTGCGATGAATATTTATACCAAAAATATGCAGACGATGTCTACGCTTGATGCGGTATGCCGAAGTCCTCGGAGAGAGGATCACGGAATAGCTCGAGCATAGGCGTATTAAAAGTGAAATACATAAAAATGATAAGTAGGAAGGCTATAATCAAAATCCCGATTATTGATTCACGTTCACCGAAATTGAATTTCGTAAGAAAAATGTACGTAAACAGTGACGTAAGCGCAACACCGCCGATAAAGAGCAGTATATCTGCAACAAAATAATTCGTGCCGACGATTCCGCTATACGTATAATATCCCGTAAGAACGAAAAGCATACCGATCAGTGTTGCAAATGCCTTCGCGCCGAAGTAACCGGGATAATTCCTGCCGATGATAAAGCGCTCGAAAAAACCGACGATAACTGACGGTATCAGTATCAGCTTTAAGTGCTCCCAGATGCTTTCATTTATCGGCGCAAATGCACCAACAACGGTATTTCCGCCCGAAAACTCAAATGCGAAATGTAACAGAGTGCCGAGAATTACCGATATTAAAAATGAAAAGAACAGCGTTTTTTCTGCCTTTCTATTTGTATTCAAAGTATCACCCCCACGGTAAATATATTACCTCGGAGGAATATTTATAACAAAAAGCGGCATTTCTGCCGCTTTAAGTGTAATATTATCTTCTCTTTTCGGCAATTTCGTGAATAAGGTCGGAAATGAACTTGTCTACGTTTACCGAGCCAAGATCGCCGTTTTTCCAGGAACGGACAGCAACAGCATTTTCTTCCATTTCCTTATCGCCGATAACGAGCATATAAGGAGTCTTTGAAAGCTGTGCCTGACGGATCTTGTAACCGATCTTTTCGTTTCTGTCGTCTATCTCTACTCTTACGCCGAGAGCTTCAAGCCGCTGTGCAATCGACTTGCAGTATTCAACGTGTTCGTCACCAATGGGAAGCATCTTGACCTGCGTAGGAGCGATCCAGGTCGGAAGCGCGCCCGCGTACTTCTCGATAAGCAGAGCGAGAGTTCTTTCGTAGCAACCCATAGAGGTGCGGTGAATGATATACGGCGTCTTCATCGTATTGTCGGAGTCGACGTATTCCATACCGAACTTGCGGGCAAGAAGCATATCGACCTGAATAGTAACGATCGTGTCTTCCTTGCCGAATACGTTTTTGCACTGAATATCGAGCTTCGGGCCGTAGAAAGCCGCCTCGTCTATGCCGATAACGTAATTATCTCTGCCGAGATAGGTGTCAAGAAGCTCTCCCATAATTCTCTGCGCTTCGTTCCACTGCTCGGGAGTACCCTCGTATTTTGCGGTATTGTTGGGGTCCCACTGCGAGAAACGGAAAGTACAGTCTTCCCAAAGACCGAGGGTCTCAAGGCAATACTTTGCGAGATCAAGACAGCCCTTAAATTCTTCTGCAAGCTGCTCGGGGCGGAGAACGAGGTGTCCTTCGGAGATCGTGAACTGACGAACGCGAATGAGTCCGTGCATTTCGCCGCTGTCCTCGTTTCTGAAAAGGGTTGACGTCTCACCAAGTCGCATCGGGAGATCTCTGTACGAGCGCTTCTTGTTAAGGAATACCTGATACTGGAACGGGCAGGTCATCGGGCGGAGCGCGAAGCAGTCCTTCGTATAATCGTCGGGATCGCCGAGAATGAACATTCCGTCGAGGTAATGATCCCAGTGTCCCGAGATCTGATACAGCTCTCTCTTTGCCATAAGTGGCGTTTTGGTGAGAAGGTATCCTCTCTTCTGCTCCTCGTCCTCGATCCAACGCTGAAGGAGCTGAATAACTCTTGCGCCCTTGGGGAGAAGTATCGGAAGACCCTGACCGACGGAATCGACTGTCGTGAAGAACTCAAGATCACGTCCGAGCTTGTTATGGTCGCGTTTTCTTGCTTCCTCAATCTGCGTGAGGTGCTCGTTAAGCGCATCCTTGTTCGGATATGCGGTGCCGTAAATACGCTGAAGCATCTTGTTCTGGGAATTACCTTCCCAATATGCACCCGTACACTGTGTAAGCTTAAACGCCTTTACGGCACCCGTGTTGTGAAGGTGGGGACCTGCGCAAAGATCGGTAAATTCACCCTGGCGGTAGAACGAAATATCGCTGCCCTCGGGTATGCGGTCGATAAGAAGCACCTTGTACGGCTCGTTCTTTTCTTCCATAAGTTTCTTTGCTTCGTCGCGGGGAAGGGTGAAGTGCTCAATGATAAGGTTCTCCTTGACGATCTTCTTCATCTCTGCCTCGATCTTCGTGAGGATCTCGGGCGAGAAGGAGACGTCGCTGTCGATATCGTAATAGAAACCGTTATCAACCGACGGTCCGATAGTCAGCTTCGCTTCGGGGAAAAGACGCTTTACCGCCTGCGCAAGAATGTGCGAAGCGGTATGCCAGAATACCTCTTTGCCTTCCTTGCTTTCAAAGGTCACGGGAGTTACCTCGCAGTCACCGATCTCGGTCGAAAGTCCGATTACGGTATCGCCGCATTTTGCCGCGAGTACTTCACGGCACATAAGCTCTTTTTCTTTCAAAAATTCATAAGCAGTTTTCATATAAAAACCCTCCAAAAAATAAGATAACACCCCGAACAATAATCTGTTCGGGGTGTGGAAATTACAAATAATTACCGCACGGTTCCACCCAATACTTTAACTCATTCGTGTTCGGTTGTGTCACGGCGGTGGTACCTTATATACGCTGCCGACGCAGTTTTCAGCCGCCCTGCGCTCTCTGTACGGTGCATTTACATAAGACGTGTCCGTCGAGGTATTTCTACATAGCCAATTTTAACATCAAAACGTAAATTTGTCAAGCACTTTTTTGACTACCTTTCTTTATTATTAATATTGACAAAATTTTCAACATTTGATATAATCATAAAGTTAGTAAAATGTATTTCCAACTTGGAGGTTTCACAATGAAGTGGACTGGCTTAAATGAACTGCGCGAAAAGTACCTTTCCTTCTTTGAAAGCAAGGGACATCTTCGCCACAAGAGTTATCCTCTTGTGCCTATAAATGATAAATCTATACTCCTCATCAATGCGGGTATGACTCCCCTTAAAAAGTATTTCACGGGCGAGCTTGAGCCGCCCCGTCACAGAATGACTACCTGCCAGAAGTGTAT
>CAZVVM010000022.1:0-22151 GCA_964630635.1 uncultured Ruminococcus sp.
GTTTTTGTAATAGTAATACTATTATCTGTAAAACAAGGAGATTTATACTTTAAAAAATCAATTCAGCTATTTCGATGTATTTTTACAAATCGTATAAGTTTTTGCCAATCCTCGCGGCTAAAGTAATGACGCCCTTCTTTAAGGTGATAACCGATATCGCACTGCATAATTGTACATTTCCCTTTTGAACAGCCGTCTTCGGTGGAAACCCACGCTCCATCAGTTTTATATTTCTCAATCAGTATTTTCCCTAAAGGTAAATATCGCGCCTGTCGGCACACATCGATTTAGATACTCATCATCAGAATATACAAGTTTAATTTCGTTATCCGATACTCTCATAATAACCAAACTATTTATTTCGTCATCTATTTCAATTCTTCTCTCCCAACTTTCTTTTGGCATCGCACAATATTCTCCGCCATGTGCCATATTTCCGCAATATATTTCGATCGTTGAGCTGTCTTCGTGAATAACAAGAGTACATTCTCCCTCGCCGTCCGAACACAAGCCGTCATCGGAAACCCAAATTCCATCCATTTTTGTAATGGGCTCATACAAAATGGGGTCAAAGGTAAATATCGTACCGATAGCAACGTGTGCAGTCAAGCATTTGTCTGCTTCAATCAGCTGCAAGGAGTTCTCGGTTAATCTTTGGAAAATCAAAGTCATTTCGGGATAATGTTCACAATAACAGTTTTGTAGATACACTTTACCATCTTTTTCGACGGGGAAAGAGTTGCCGAGAGCACCGTGCCCTCCGCCACAGGATAATTCCACATTGCACTCCAAGGAGTTAGTGAATGAGCCCGTAGCAAAATGCATTGTGAGCGGTCCCTCGCTACACTCGTAGCCAGAAGAAATCCAAACGCCATTCATATCCAGTATAGATGTGAGGGTAGCGGAGTCAAGCGTCGCACCATCTGTAGTGAAACAAACCGAACAAGTCTTGGGGGTAATGCAAGTAGCTTCTTCCCAAGAATGACCGAGAGCTGCTCCCTCGGTCGCAGAGCAGGTCGAGCAAATCTTGGGAGCGGTACAAGTGGCATCTGCCCATTTATGTCCGAGAGCAGTTCCCTCGGTCGCAAAGCAGACCGAGCAGGTCTTGGGAGCGGTACAGGTAGCCGTTGAATAAGAGTGTGTATGCTCGGGCTGTGCCGTCGTCGACGGTGCTGTTGTTTCCTCGGGCGTGGTCGTCACCTCGGGCGTTGTCGTTACCTCGGGCGTTGTCGTTACCTCGGGCGTTGTCGTTACCTCAGGCGTGGTCGTTACCTCGGGTGTTGTTTCTTCGTCGCTCGTTGTGCTCTTTTCGTTGCCGTTTTTATCACTGTTCTCGTCACAAGCAAAAAGAGTGAACACAAGAGCTAATGTTAGAAATATACTTAATATTCGTTTCATTATAATTCATTCTCCTTCATGCCGATTAAGCATTTTACTGCCATAGATTACGCAATAATCGTGTCTCACGCCTCTACTCTCTATAAAACACGCGTTTGGGAATAGTGTCCTCTATTTTTGTCGTTCTTGGATATTATTCTTCCTCAAACAAACTCAAAATATCTTTTCCATTACCGCTATAGTAATATACGCGATTCTCATTTTCTCGGCTAACAAGAGCGCGCTTCCCGTTAATGGTTTTAATTGTTAGAATATCCTCTACTGTTATATCCCAACCATCCATTAGATCATAATCGTACCATATAATTGTAATAGTATTGTCGTCATTAACACAGTACTTATAATAATCGTAACTACTATGATCTACGTCTCCGCCATAAAGTAGGGAATATGCGTTTCCGTATAGTTTACCATCATCATGCCTCTCAGTAGGCTTATCAAAAACCCATCCTGAATGCATATCATCTTCAAGCTCGTAGTCCAGTTCTTCGGGATTACGCTCCCACTTACCTATAACGCCTTTGTCGCTATCTTTGCCTTCGTTGCCGCAAGCGCAGATTGAGAGCAAAAGTGCAAACGACAACAGCATAGTAAATAATCTTTTCATGAAATATATCCTCCGTTTTTGTTGTTCTAAATTTTAGACTATCAAAAAAGCCAAGCAGTTTTAATACTTAATACTTTTAATCAATATTATCTTCGTTGTTCCAATCCTCTGCATTATATTCAATAACGTTTGTATAGAACTCATCATAAGTATCATAGCAATAGAATCCCCATTTATACGTTCCGCCTATTCCATTCTTGTTTGCATACAAACCGCTATCTACATAACCATCTACGCCACAAATGCCGTCATATTCATATGAGAGCTCACCTTCGGTGTTAGTAGTAAATGTTTTGAAAACATGCACGTTATATATACCTACCGTTTTTTCAAATGTTTCATATCTCATATCAAAAATACCATAATATTTATATCCTTGATATTTTAGATGAATGGACTCTTTATACACTAAAAACAGACAACTTCCGTCTCCACTTTTTGCCGTCAGAAGATGAGCACCGATATATTCGTTGGATTCTGATGTTGCGGTGTTAGGATAATTAGGAATATCTGCTGTATAGGTATTATTGGCAATGCTTTTAAGCTCGTCCCACTGCTCTACAGAAATATCGGATAGCTTGGTAACGTAAGAATTGCGGTCAGAGACAGTGAACTCCTTGCTCGTTTGACTGAATCTTACACCCTCGTTCTTAGCGTGCTTTTCACAAACATTTTCGCTTATCGTTACCGTTATAACGTCTCCGTTTGAGAGGTTTTCACTTTTGCTTATAGTGAACTCGTCCGCGTCAAGATATCCGCCGATGTAACTGAGCGAAGCTGTTGTAAATCCGTTCATTCCTGACAGAGTAAGCTCCAAATGGTCAAAAGGATTATATTCGGTGGTTGCCCGAAGATCGGAAACGGTGTATTCCTTTGTCAAACTCTCAGGAGCCGCACCAACTGCGTCGATGATCTCATTTATGTATTTGGAATTTACTCTTAGCGTAACAGTGTCGCCGTTCGAAAGATTTTCGTAAGAATCTACAGTTATGTATTTGCTTAAATTGCTGATTATAACCTCACCGTATCCCTCATATCCGTCGAAGGTTACTGTTAAGCTGTTGAATATATCGAACGTCTTTACTTTTTGAAGTCCCTTGACTTTATAAGAGCCGTTTTTGAACTTGAATTTTATATCGAACAGATCATACAGCTTGTCGTCTACAACCCATTTGTATTTAACGCTGTCGCCGTTTTTCAGTCCGCCCTCATAATCAAGCTCAACGTCAACGAACATGCTCATAACAGCGACGGGGTCTAACATATCTCCAAGCCCGTCTCCGCCCTTAAATGCTTTTTTTAGCTTGCTTCCATATTTTTTGCTTACTGCTTCCCAGTCGACCTCAGCGTAAACACTGCCGTAGCCGTCATATCCTTCAACTTCAAAATCTACATATTGCTTGTCCATCTTAACGGTATTTCCATTGATGATAAGGCAAACAATAAGTATTATCAAAAGTATTACGGCAGCAGGAATTGCTATCAATGCCCACTTGGGCAGCTTCTTTTTTTGTTTAGGCGTTTGTGTCGGCACCGATTCCGTAAATGCGCTTGAAGGAGCAGGGGCCTCCATAATGTTTGCTCCGCATTGCACACAAAATTTTTCGCCGTCTTGGTTTTGCGCTCCACATTTTGTGCAGTACATATTTTTATCCTCCATGTTTTGTTGTTCTGAGATATAGACGAATGGAAAATCAAAAAGGTTTTACTTTTTTAATTAAAATTCAAATATTTGTTATTCCTTATAGAATTCTTCGTCGTTAAAATCGTAGCACCAGGTTTCGCTGATCTCGGTCCTTGTTTCTTCACCATCGTCTTGGATTATTACGCCGATTGATTTAATTTTAAGTACGTTATCAACGTAATCCACAGTAAAGTCGTATTCGGCAAAAACTACATCTTCTGCCGCCGCGAGAAGCGTTACAAAGGTAGCATAATGAGCCTTTAAGACAAGGTTCGCCTCTTTAGTCTCACTATTGTCTACTTTGAAGCCCGGAATTCTCACCTTATGCGGATATCCTACGTTGCTTTTGCCATCTTTTTGAACTTTAACGTATTTCCAGTACCAGGGTTTGTTTTCTTTTATAATGCCAATTTCAACCGCGTAGTCATATGCCTTAGGAGCTACGTATACACCACCCGTTATCACGGTTGCGGCAACTGTCGCGGCAATTATTCGCTTCAGCACAACGCGCGATGCGGCTTTGCCAACGGAGGCCGCACCTTTTCGCGCCGCAGAAGACGTTGTTTGTCCAACAATATTACCTGAAGGTGACAAATTAGTTCCGGACGAAGCGACACTTTGAGCAGCCGTGGCAGAAGCAGCACTGTATGAGCATCGTACTGCTTGACCGATTGTATTTTGAGGAACTCCTTTGCCCCACATAAAACGCAAAAAGGGCATAAGCAAGGCGGGAGTAAAAGAATACAAACGCACTCCGTTTTTTTCCTGTTCCTTGACTTCCTTTTCTATTTTGTTTTTTGCGTATGTAAGATTGCTTTTCACAGTCGATTCGGGAATGTCGAGCGTAGCTGCGATTTCCGAGATCTTCATTTCCTCTCGGTAACGCAAGACGATGCACTTTCTTTGTATATCGGGAAGCTTGCTTATTATTTCATTAATGATCCTCTTCGTTTCCTCTAAATCGGCATTTTCTTCGGGACTGAACTCCTTGTAATCCGAAACAAGGGTTTCTTCGAAAACGAAATCCTCATTTTCTTCGCTTTCAAAGCTCGAAAAGGTCTGCGGACGTTTCTTTTTTAAATAATCCAGTGCCTCGTTTTTGACGATGCGATAAAACCAGCCCTCAAAGACTTTCAAATTTTCAAGTGTGTGCAGTCTGCGATACATATTAACGTATGATTCCTGCAAAACGTCTTCTGCTTCATAGCCATCCTTCAATACGCTGTACGCAACTGAATATCCCTTGTCATGAGTTTCGTAATACAGTTTTTCGAATGCGTCAGGGTCGCCGTCGATAGCTTTTTTTACAATCGATATATCCACTTTAAATAAAAGTCCTTACTTCTTAATTTCCTTGTCTCTCAAAAATCCAAGGTTTACAAGTCTGCCGATCAATCGCTTCATAATCACCCATGACGTGAAACGATCCATTTTTGTGCTCTTTAACTTGTTGTGCTTTTGACTCATATCTGTCCCACCCTTATTGTTTTTCAATATAAAGACGAGGCAGAACAAAAAATAGTTTCAATTTTTATAGAGTTTTAAGCAAAAAAGCAAGAGTTGTATCAAAATCTTGCTTTTTTGTTCATTCATAAATTATTAGGTTTCTCTGTATCCGTCAAAAACCGTAGTTTTTTCTGATCGCACGAATGGTAGTCTTGTCTCTGCCATAATATTCCCTTAGGCAATCGGTTACCTCATCGGATGTCATGTACTTCATATCCAGTGCGCGACGAACCATTCTCCAATAAGAATCCATGCTTGTTACCGCATTATCGGCACCTTCATTATTGCTTATGTCGATTTCCCAATTCAACATATCAGACAGCTTATCCTTTAGCGCCTGAATATCGGGGCTCTCAGTAACCTTGTCTGAGAAAAAGCCCTCTTTTGCTTTTCTCTCACCTATTTTAACGCGAAAAACATCGTAGATTGGATCCTCAAATCCAATAACAAGGTATACCGTGCATTCCGCTTGAGCCTTACCGGTTATTGTCTCTGAAGTGCGAATTTCTGACGTCGTAATTCTTGCCATTCCCAAATCCTTCATTCTGAATACAGGGGGATTGTCCGCATAAAGTTTTGCCTTATTATTGAAAATATCATTACTAACAAATACCAATTCTTGTGCATCTTCGTCAAGATGAATGTTCCCACACAGCGAAATGGTAGCATTAAAATCCTGAAGATCCTCCAGATTCTTTTGACGTATTGCAACATATTCATTGTACTGTTGAAATGATACATCTTTCGCTGTAAACTTGACGTTCCATTCAATTTCGCTGAATGGTCCCGGAGTATAATACATCTTGTCTTTACATTCAGCGCAAAGGGTATTGCCGTCAGACAATCTACAGCCAAACAAGCCCACCTTTTTACCGCAAGAATCACAAGTTTTCTTTGTAAATAAGTCAATAATTCCCATATGATTTAATCCTTTTCATTAAATTCTACAGCTAATGAAAATTAGTTGTGTGATTTTAAAAGTCTGTTTCTTTCTTCCGAAAGTAATATGATCTGATCAGTAATGGAGTTGACAGAAGAAGCATCACCGTTCGCAAGCGTTTTCTCAAGCTCATCAATATTCTCAGCGACTTTTTGCTCGATCTCGTCTACCTCTGCTATAGATTTTGTCGGACTCGTGCGCAACAAATCGTATGCCCTCTCAATTTTCTTCGATACAGCGTCATCATTCGCCTTTCCGATAAGAGCTTCAAGACGAGCGGAAGTTGTTTTGATATAAGCAATTTCGCCGTCTCTCTTTTGCTGTGTCGCCGATGTTCTTTCATTTGACACCAAGTTTGTTAAAATGATAATGCCATAAATGCCGGCAACAATAAGCTGCACAAGCAACGAGCCCTTATAAGAAGAAGGATTAACAACGATAAACGCCGTTCCAATAGCAAGCTCAGCCACAAAATATGCCGAAGAGATTGAACAAACACTAAATCCGAATACGGAAGCGTTCAGGTTTTTGCGTACAAACAACGGCGTTGCAATAACCATAAGATATGCAAAATGGATAAAGCCATATGCTATCCAGCCGGAAGCATTATGCGCTGTACCGCTTGTAATAAAAAATACGGCGTTAAATACTGCAAGGAAGATAAGATCAATAATAGCCAATAATTTCTTTTCTCTATTCATGCTTCACATCTCACATTCTGGATAATATTTCGGCTTTTTTTGCGTCATACTCTGATTGCTCGATTAAGCCCGCATCAAGCATTTTTTTGAGTTTTGCAAGCGTTTCTACGGGATCCTCAACGCGACTCTGATTTCCTGCATTCGTTGGCGGTGTCTGCGTGAATGTCTGCTGCGTGATATTACCGAATGCGTTTCCTGCAGCAAAACCCATTCCGATTCCCGCGCCGGCTGCAGCTATTCCGCCTGCGCCCTGATTGGCCGCCATTGTTTTCATAATATCAACCTGTTGCTGTTTATCCCAGTTTTCGCCAAGAATATCAAGTGCTCTTTTTTTGCTGATTAAATCAATTTGAGACTTATCAAGCTCGTCGTATTTCGACGTATCAATGTCAAGTCTGGATATTGAGAAGTTAACACATCTTAGGCCGTATTCAAGCAAGATCTCATTGAAGTTGGGCTTTACCTTCTCAGAAAGCTCAAGCACGTATTCACTTATACCAATAAGCTCTCGCTCTGTTTCGTTTAAGAATTTAGAAACGGTTGATACAATATTGCTTTGAAATTGATTTGCGAAATATTCATTAAGATCTTCTTGGTTTAAGAAGGGAACATTATTACCGATCAATTTTTCTAACAGCAACGCGGCGTTGTCGATTCTGACCTTATACGAGCCGTGAGAACGCGCCTCTGTCATTACGCCCCACACTTTATCTCTGACCTGAATCGGCGATGCGGTACCCCAGAGAATTTCTTTACTATCCGCATGGCGAACGAAATAAACTACGCAATTAAACGTACTTATTCCACCCGAAAAGGCATTTCTTAGACGGCTAATGAAAGGATAGTTTTCAGTGGAAAGCTTATATGTACCCGGGTCAAAAACCTGCTCGATATTTCCGCCGTTAACAAAGATCGCCTCTTCGCCCGGCATTACTATTAACGTGGAATTTGTGTTAAAATCTTCCTCGGGCTGACGCCAAATCAAAAGATTTCCGTCTCCCGTATTTTTAATTACGTCTGTCCAATGCTTTTCACCACCGGTGTAAGCAACCTCATTGGGATTTTTTCTAAAAAGGCTCATATTATACTCCTTGCTTTTGTTATTATGTTAATTTTATTGTTTGTTTTAGAAGTTGATCCATGCGGTTTCACTTATTACAGCATTGATTTCCTCTTCTGAAACATTTATTGCTTTTTGAAGATCATCCTGATTTTGGCTGATTTGCGCACTAAGGACATTCACTTGACGGTTTAGCTTGTTTATCTGCGCTTCTGCTGTAAGTTTGACTGATTTGCACACAATAAAGAAAACTATTTTTAACGGAAGGTAAATAAAAATACCCAAAAATATCGCAACTATGATTAGACTCCCAATAATCTCAAATAAACTGCCCGAAAAAAATGAATGCTCAAAACTAAATATTATCAACGCTAATATCAAAGAACATGCAAAGGGGATCACGCGTCTAAGTTTTTCATGTTTTTGAATCTTTTTTTCCTTAATCGCAACTTGATTTTTAATATTATCGATCTCGCTTTGAATATTGTCGATCTTGCTTTGGATATTTCCTTTTTCGGCTTCCAAACGAGCTGATATCTTTGAACATTTTTCTTCGCGGTGCTTGGTCAACTGTTCCGCGTGGTTTTCCCAATAAGTGCGATATGAGTCATATCTCTGCTGATATTCGTGCTTTTCTTCATTTGCCTGAATAATTGCGTATTCCATGTATTTGCATACACGTAGATATTCGCCCTTGTTAGCGGGATTCAATGAAAAATCACGTGTTATTGCGCGTACTAATCCCCACCATGCTTCGCCGCAATCCGAGTGCTTGTCAGCAAGCTTATTGAATGCGGAAAATGCGGAATTGTAATCTCCGATTCTTAATTTTGCATTTGCGCTGGCTAAATCCTGGCGGAGTGTGCTTTGCTCAAAGATAGTTTGGTTAATAACACCGCCTGCGCCTACACTAACATTGTTGTCATACTTGTATTCATTTGTAACATACGTGTCATTCTGCTCAGGCGCGTACTTTGATCTGCAACATGGGCAATAATAGTTATAAGGATTCTGTGGATCGGGCACAAGATTTGCTCCGCAATTTTTGCATTGTAACGCTGCTGTGGTCATATCAATTTCTCCGTTATTTGAAATTACTTATTGAATAGATTTCTTCTCTTGTAATAATAAATGGAATTAAGCAACACGTGCAAAAATCCGGGAACAGACAACACAATGCCAAAAGGCTTGAAGTCCGATTCCATTCCCATAATACTGCCGAACTTTGCAAAAAAACTATGCAAAGAATCGCGCTCAAAAGATAGAACACAGGGACGTGGAATACGGCATCCTTCTTAAAGGCTACAAGTCTCATTCGGGCAAATACGGCATAAACTGCCAAAATAATTAGCAATATTCCAGTCATAATGTTTAGACTTTTTAAGCCGCTGTACTCCAAGTATATTTCCCTTAGAGCATCTGCAAATCCACCGGAAGGTGCTCCGGCCAAATCGGCCATAAACTGGAAATACATCCCTGTCATAACAAGTATGGCGAGGATCAGGTTAGACACCGCACCTGCATACAACAGGAAGCTTGTTAGAAAGTTGTTCCAACTCATTGACGGTCCCGTTCTCACCGCACAAACCGGCTGCTGATGGTAAGCATTGAAGTCATCAAATTCGTCTTTAATTTTGGCAGACTGAGGCACGACGGTTGTTTCGGTCGGTTGGCAGTCAACATCAGTTGGTGTTCCGCACCCCGTGCAGAACTTGGAATCGTCTTCAATATGAAGACCACATTTTGTACAGAACATAAATATATCCTCCTTTTTTGCTGTTCTGATGTATAGACGACAGTAAAGCTGAAAAAGTTTTATTTTTCGAAAATATAATTTCAAAGAAATAAAAGTGCTCAACAGAAGCTGCGCGCCCAAAGAATACGAAGATTTATTGACTGCGACACAAACTCACAGCCCCTTTTTGTATTATACTGTCGAATTGCGTCCAATATTAGAATACCAAAGTATTTTTATATTGTCAAGTGTTTTGAGATAATAGTATTGTAATATTTTGTCTGGAGGTGAAATTATGCTAAGTAAAAGAATATGTGAATTAAGACAATCTTTCGGTTGGACACAAGTGCAATTATCTCAAAAATTAGGCGTAACAAAACAAACCGTTTCAAACTGGGAAAACGACAACATTCAGCCATCTATAGAGATGCTGATCAAGCTATCAAGGATTTTCAACGTGACAACAGATTACCTGCTGGGACTAACACCGACAAACTCAATAAATGTCGATGGACTGCCAACCAGTTTTGTTTCCCACATAGTACAAATCATAGACGACTTTAAAGCAAAGTAAAAAGGAGCAGAAAACTCTGCTCCTTTTTGTTTTTTATTATATCTTTGCGCCACGCTATGTATTGCAACACAAAACTTGTCGAAGGTGTCAATGTTGTGTGTACGGTTGCTTTCATATATAAATAAATCTCCTTGTTTTTGTAATAGTAATACTATTATCTGTAAAACAAGGAGATTTATACTTTAAAACAAATTTAGTATATTTATAATTTTGAAAAGCAGTGATTGCTGCTTTTACATTTCCTTTCATTCTTTTTTCGACGTCCGTCAAAACATCGCGGAGCCGAGGCATACTTTTTGTCGGAAACGGCTTCGTCACCTTCTTTTGCCATATGTATAATAATTAACTTTTCTTACACCGCACGTGACGGCTTCACGGTAATCGTCTTTGCCCACACCGCAGCGGCGTATTTTCTCCCTTCTTTTAATACGTAATATCGTACTGTTGGTATAATCATATTTCAGGAGCAATATATCCGCGCTCTTCAAGCTTTTCCCCGATTCTGTCAAGGATCTCTTCGGAATCGGCACGGACGGTATGGTAATGATATCCGCCCGTGATATTCATAAGCTCGGTTGATTTTCCCGTTCTGACGCCCTCAATAAACTGCCTGACGTGAAGGCGGGAAAAAATATTGAGCTGTGCAGTCATTCTGCCGTACACCTTATGCCACACAAAAACGTCTGCGACAGTGCCGCCCAGGTCAACGATCAGATTCAGCTCGTCTTCGGTTTCCTCGGTCGTGTGATGCAGCTTGAAGACCCGCTCCTTAAGAGGAGTCTGCTGCATAACGTATCCGTTGTGCGTAGAGAGGATCTCGTATCCCGAGCCCCTCAACACAGTCATATCCTGGACAATGATCTGTCTTGATACGCCGAATCTCTCGGAAAGAGTGCTGCCCGATATTGCCTCATTTGTCGACAGAAGCAAATTGACTATTGCTTTTCTTCTTTCGGCTACCTTCATATATTCACCCCTTATACAGCGTGAAGATTTTTAAGAGAAAGATCCAAAATCGGCGACGAATGCGTAAGCGCACCGCTTGATATATAATCAACGCCGACGTCAACGAGCTTTGCGACGTTTTCTTTCGTTACGTTTCCGCTGCACTCGGTCTCGGCTCTGCCTGATGCAAGCTTTACGGCTTCCTTCATATCCTCGACGCTCATATTATCAAGCATAATGATATCGGCTCCCGCTTCAAGGGCTTCCTTCAGCATATCGAGGTTCTCTACCTCGATTTCGATCTTACGAACGAACGGCGCGTATTCCTTTGCCATCATAACGGCTTCCTTGACGCCGCCCGCGGCGCCGATATGGTTATCCTTTAAGAGAATACCGTCGCTGAGGTTGTAGCGGTGGTTATATCCGCCGCCGACCTTTACCGCGTACTTTTCAAAGATACGCATACCCGGCGTGGTCTTGCGGGTATCGAGAAGCTTCGTTTTGCTTCCTTTAAGAAGATTTGCGATATTTCTTGTGTAGGTTGCGATACCGCTCATACGCTGAAGGTAATTGAGCGCCGTTCTTTCACCCGAAAGAAGCACGCGGATGTCACCGCGAACGACGCCGAGCTTCTGTCCCTTTTTCACCTCGTCGCCGTCTGCACAGGTGAAGGTCACCTCGGTCTTACCGTCAAGAAGCTCAAAAACTCTTTTGAACACATCAAGACCTGCAATAACGCCGTCTTCCTTGCATATAAGCTCGACCTCACCGAGTCGGTACTGTCTCATAACGGAGTTGGTCGTAATATCCTCGCTCGTAATATCCTCCTTCAAGGCAAGAAGGATCAGATCGTCTGCGTTTACTTTCATCGAAATATTATTCATGGTTGTTTTTCTCCTTTTCAATGGCTTCTAACACCATTTTCTTGTATTTTTCCGCGTAGCCCTCATACTGCGAAGCGTCAAAAGTCACTCCGTCCGAAGGGACCAACGCGGAATAATCGCTCATAATATGCTTTGCCGCTCTCTTGGCGAACACCAAGCTTTCAAGCAGCGAGTTACTTGCAAGACGGTTTCGTCCGTGGACGCCGTTGCAAGCCGTCTCTCCTACCGCGTACAGTCTGTCCATTGAGGTCTTACTGTAGCGGTCAACGTCAATTCCGCCCATAAAGTAGTGCTGAGACGGTACGACGGGGATCGGCTCTTTGGTAACGTCATAGCCCTCGCTCAAGCAATGCTGATAAATATTCGGAAAATGAGTTCTGATCTCCTCCTCGGGAATAGGAGATAGCGACAGCCATACGTGTTCGCCGCCTTCCTTCTTCATCTCGTCGAAGATGGCATTTGCAACCACGTCTCTCGGCAACAGCTCATTAACGAATCTTTCGCCCTTTGAGTTGAGCAGGATCGCGCCCTCGCCGCGTACCGACTCGGAAATCAGAAATTCACGGCCGTTCTTTTCGGTGTAGAGCGTTGTCGGATGAATTTGAATATAGTCGATATGCTGTAGCTTGATATTATATTTCAAGGCAAGCGCCAGAGCATCGCCGGTCAAATGGCGGTAATTCGTAGAATGCTTGAAGAGTCCGCCGATGCCGCCCGTTGCAAGCACCGTGTAATCGGCATTGATACCGATATAGTTCCCTTCCTTATCGTGACCGACGATACCGTTACAGATATTGTCACTGCAAAGCAGATCGACCATAGTGAAGTTTTCGATCAGAGTAATATTTTTTCTTCTCCTTGCACTTTCAAGCAGGTGAGACGTGATCTCTTTACCCGTTTCATCCTCGTGGAAGAGGATCCTCGGTTTTGAATGAGCGCCCTCTCTCGTATAGTTAAAGCTCTCTCCGGTTTTTTCAAACCTTACGCCAAAGGAAACGAGATCGGAAATTATCTCCCGTGAGGAATGTATCATAATATGGACGGAGTCGGGATTGTTCTCGTAATGCCCTGCTCTCATCGTGTCCTCATAAAAAGCATCGTAATCGCTTTCGTCACGCAATACGCATATTCCTCCCTGAGCAAGGAAAGAGTCGCTCTTGGGCGCTTCGTTTTTTGTAACGACGGTTATCTTTTTATCTTCCGGTAGATTGAGAGCACAGTAAAGACCCGCTACCCCGCAGCCTACGATTAAAATATCAGTAATCATTTCGCAAGCTCCAACATTCTGTCAAGAGGAAGGAGCGCGCGGCGGCGAATATCCTCATCTACGGTAATTTCTTTGTCTTCCTTATCAAGCACCGACAAAACTGCCTCAAGCGTATTCAGCTTCATATCGGCACAGCACGGATGCGGATCGGGATAATAAAAACGCTTATTCTTGTTATCGGTGACCAGCTTATGATCCACACCGTCCTCGGTGCAAATGATAAACTCGCTTTTTTCGCTCTTACCTGCGTATGCGATGATCTCCGCGGTACTGCCAACGAAATCGGAAAGCTCAATAACGGAGGCGTCGCACTCGGGATGCGTCAGAACCGCCGCATCGGGATGCTTTTTCCGTTCCGCCAAAACCTGATCTGCCGTCACCTTTGCGTGAATCGGACAACAGCCGTCGTTAAGAATAAAATTCTTTTCCGGCACCTGCGCGGCAACAAAGCTTCCGAGATTACGGTCGGGAATAAAGAAAATATTCTTATTAGGCAACGTCTTCACGATCTTAACGGCGTTTGACGACGTAACGCAAACGTCGCTCTTGCATTTAAGCTCCGCAGTTGAATTGATATAGCAGACGACCGCAAGATCATCGTACTTTGCCTTCATCTCTTCGATGATACCGTCGGCAACCATATGTGCCATCGGGCAATCTGCCGTCAAGTCGGGCATCAGTACCTTCTTATCGGGATTTAGGATCTTCGCGCTCTCCCCCATAAACTTAACGCCGCAGAAAACGATAACGCCAGCATCGGATTGCTTTGCGATCTTCGCAAGATAGAACGAATCCCCGACATAGTCGGCAATTTCCTGCACCTCGGCAGGGACATAGTAATGAGCGAGAATGACGGCGTTCTTCTTTCTCTTTAATTGTTCGATTTGATTTTTCATACCTTTTCCCTTATCAAACGGTCATACCGTATACTAACCCCAATTATATCACTTGCGTTTACATCTGTCAACTTATCTGTAAACTTTGAGCATTAGAAATTCGCCGTCCAAAGCTTCGTTTGCCTGTACAAATTCAACAAATCCGTAATATATCGGCAAAAGAGCGATGACGCGCTGTCATCGCTCTTTTTTATTATTTCGGGCACGCGGATTTATGCGTCACGTCCCATTCGGACGATTCCTGTATACGGCTTCCGATCTCCGACGCTTTCACATATAAATCTTCTCGGTTTTAAACCGTGACGTTGGTATTCGCATAGGATTCGTACCGATCATCCGAGCCGCATTTTACAATAACGTAATTTTGCTTCGGTATTCCGAAAAGCGCTGTGCGCAGTTTTCTTCGCTGATAAGACAATCAACGTCGGACAGCTCACACTGCTTGAAGGGCGCGCGGGCGCCGAATTTCGAGCTGTCGCAAAGCAGAACTCTTTTGTGCGTATTTTTAAGCATCGTGTTTCTGACGACTATTTCCTCTCCCGAGCAATCGCTGACGATTCCGCTGTCATCAATAGCCCTCGCCGAGAAGAACATAACGTCGGCAAATACGTTTTCAAAAGTCTTTTGAGCGTCTCCGCCTATGAGACAGCATCGGTTTTCATCGCTCAAAAAGCCGCCCGAGGATATGACCTTTATCCTCGAATTTGACAATAGTATCATTATTTCAACGTTGTTGGTCACAACGGTTACCGAGCTTCGGTTGACAAGCTCGCTTGCTAAATAAAACGCGGTTGAGGACTGGTCGAGAAAAATTATCTGTCCTTCCCTGACCAGCGAAGATGCTTTTTTTGCGATATCCCGTTTGGCATCAATATTCTGCTTCGTGCGGTTGTTGAAGGTCACGATGCTTGAAAAATTATCCTCGAGCAAAGCTCCGCCGTAGCTCCTTTTAACGAGTCCGCGCTCTCCAAGAGATTTTAGATCTCTGCGAATGCTTGATTCGCTTGCGAACAGCTTGTCGCAAAGCTGCTTCGTTGAAACGAAACCGTTCGACGATTTCAAAATATTAAGTATTTCCTGCTCACGTTCTTTATTGTGCATATTTCAATCCCCCGTTTTTGCGCGTTTTTGACCGATTTTGTCAATTCCGTTCACCAATCGTCAACTTACGCGCATTATTCGTGTAAAATATTGACCGTTTATGACTGAACCTATTATAATACAGTTAATGAATATTGTAAAGGGGTTTCGTAAGATAAAGGTGACGTACGGTAAAATAAAATTGATCGCAATGGATCTCGACGGTACTTTAACTCAACACAAAACGCCACTCATCCGTGAGCACCGAGAGGTACTAACCGAGCTTTCAAAAAAATACAAGCTGCTTATGGTTGGCGCGGGACAGGTAATGCGGATCTTCAATCAGCTTGAGCAGTTTCCCATTGACGTTATCGGCAATTACGGTATGCAATACGGCGTCTATAACGCCGTGACGAAAAGCGTAGATATTGTAAAAGATATCAGCGTCGGCTGTGACAGACCCCGTATAACCGAAAAAATCAACGCGTTAAGAGAAAAGTACGGATTCACCGAATATGCGGGGGAAACGGTGGAGTTTCACCCGTCGGGCTGTGTCACCTTCCCCATTCTCGGAACAAAGGCAAAGCAGGCGGATAAGCTTTCGTTTGACCCCGACCGAACGAAACGCCGTAAAATCTACGATGACGTAGTAAGCACGTTCGGTGACTACTGTGTGTTCGTCGGCGGTTCATCCTCTTTCGATATGGCACCGAAGCCCTACGATAAATACTATGCTCTCGACCTTTACTGCAAGGAAAACGGTCTATTTCACGACGAAGTCGTTTATATCGGTGACGACTACGGCTTGGGCGGTAATGACGAATCGGTCTACAGATCCGATTTTAATTACATTACCATTGATAATTATTCAGACTTCCCGAAAAGAGTCGACGGGCTGTTGACATATAAATAAGAAATATTTATAATAATAACACATACTTTGAAAGGATATTCACAATGAAAACAATTACAATCATCGGCGCGGGAATGATGGGCTCGGCTCTTGCATTTCCCGCAAGAGAAAACGGAAACAGCGTTCGTCTCGTAGGAACTCATCTCGACAGAGATATAATCAGCGGCTGCCGCGAAACGGGACGCCACCCGAAGTTCAACAAGGATTTCCCTTCCGGCATCGCTTATTATCAGATCGAGGAGCTCAAAACAGCCATTGACGGCGCGGATTTCATCATCTGCGGCGTGAGCAGCTTCGGCGTTGAATGGTTCAGAGATGAAATTTTACCGCAGCTGAATGCCGGCGTTCCCGTCATTTCGGTCACCAAGGGACTTATGAATACGGAAAACGGCGACCTGCTTACGTACCTTGATATCTGGCAGGAAAAGCTTGATGAGCTTGGCAAATACATTCCTCTTAACGCCATCGGCGGTCCTTGCACCAGCTACGAGCTCGTTGCCCACGACCAGACGGAGGTTACTTTTTGCGGTAAGGATATGTCGGTTCTGCGTATGATAAAGTCGGCTATGTCTACCGATTATTATCATATAAGTCTTTCTACCGACATTGTTGGCGTGGAAAGCGCAGTCGCGCTTAAAAACGGATATGCTCTTGGTATCGCTCTCACCATTGGATTGAATCAAAAGGAATTCGGTATTCAAAGCGACCTTCACTTCAATTCTCAAGCGGCGATATTCGGACAGTCGGTAAGAGAGATGTATAAGCTTTTGAAGCTTCAGGGCGCGGACGGCTTTGACAACCTCGTTCTCGGCGCAGGCGACCTGTACGTAACGGTATACGGCGGCAGAACGCGTCTTGTCGGCATATTGCTTGGTCGCGGACTCGATATTGACGAGGCAAAAGCCGAGCTTAAGGGCGTGACGCTCGAATCTCTCGTGGTCGCAGAGCGCGTCGCAAAAGCCGTAAAGGTAAAGGCGGAAAAGGGACTTGCAGATATTGAAAGCTTCCCGCTTCTGATGCACATTGACGAGATAATCACACAGAAAAAAGCAGTCGATATTCCTTGGGAAAAATTCACGTTTGAAAGTTGAGGTCTGTTATGAACTATTGGACGCAAAGCAACAGCAACATTTACGTTGCGGCACACCGTGGTTGGAAAGCAAAGTACCCCGAAAACACGATGGAGGCATTCAAGGCGGCATTAACTCTCGACATAGATCAGCTCGAAACCGACGTACATATGACGAAGGACGGAGAGCTCGTCCTCATTCACGACGACACCGTCGACCGTACCACCAACGGAAGCGGAAGGGTTTGCGATCTCACGCTTGCAGAGCTTAAAGCGCTTGACGCAGGCAACGGAAATGAGATCCCTACGCTCATCGAGCTTATGGAGCTTGTAAAAGACCATCCTACGCTCACTCTGGATATTGAATTAAAGGACTATCCGACGGCAGGTAATGAGGAGTTTTCATATGCTTCTTGTGACAAGGCATTCAAGATCATTGACGATTACGGCTTTACCGACCGCGTAGTCATCAACTCGTGGGACGTCAAGATGCACGAATATATAAATGACACCTACGGAAACAAGTACAGACAGCATATGTATTACCCGTTATGTCATTTGGTGAATTACAATCCCTGCACGAGAGATCCATACGCTTACGGTTACTGTGCCTGCGTATTCGGCGTCGGCAGTGCAATTACCGTTGAGGACGTAAAACAGTTTGAAAAAGAAACGGGCGTCCGTATTTGGGCGGGAACGTATGCCAAGGACGAAAAATCCGTCGACCTTGCGGTAGAAATGAGCGCAGAGCTTATCACCTGCGACAATCCCGATGAGGTTCTTGAGATTTTAAGAAGAAAGAATCTTCACAAATAATATAATGCGAGGTGATTTCACCTCGCTTTTTGTTATTCGGCAAGCACCGCTTCGACGGCGTTACCGCTCTTAATGCGAAGTGCAGCGCGCAATTCTTCTTCAAAATATTAAAAATGAACGCAAAAACAGGACAAAATATGTTCTTTTATATCGTTTATCCGTATGCTATACTTAAAAGAGACCAGCACTTAATCAAAGGAGAAGACCTTTATGAAGCTCATAGACCTTAACGGAAAATGGGACGGTCAATGTTACCGCGACGGGAAGCTTGATTTTTCCTTTACGGGTAACGTCCCCGGATGCGTGCATACCGACCTTATGGGAAGCCGTATTCCGTCCGACATATATTACCGCGATAACGCCGACAAGTGTCAGTGGATAGAGGACTGCGACTGGAAATATCAGCGTTCGTTCGTCCTCGACAGCGTTCCGCAGAACGCGTCTCTCGTTTTCGAGGGACTTGATACCTACGCCGATATTTACCTGAACGGCACGCTCATCGGCAAGACCGAGAATATGTTTATCCGTCACGGATTTCCCGTATCAAGTATTCTTAAAGTCGGTGAAAATACGGTTTCGGTTTATTTTCGTTCACCGATACGCGAGGTCGAGGGCAAGGAAGAACGCCCCGCGGCGTTCACCTGCGAGCGTCTTCACTCGCGCCGTATTCAGTGTACCTACGGCTGGGACTGGGTCGCGCGTTTCGTGACCTGCGGTATCTGGCGCGATGCTTATATTGAGAGCAGCGGCGGCTTCGACGTCAAAAAGCCGTATATCTACGCCGAGGTTGCAAACGAAAACTGGGCGCAGATAGTAGTCGAAGCAGAAACGGTGAATTACGAAAACGGCGCTTATTACAATATGGTCATCAAGGACCCCTCGGGAAAGACCGTCTACGAGCACCGCTTCTACACGAAGGAGCCGTCCTTCAAGCATTATATAAATATCCGTAACGCCGAGCTTTGGTATCCTCACGGCTACGGAAAACAGCCGATATACACCCTTGAAATATGCGGCAAATCGTACGGCTTCGGCATCAGAACGGCAGTTATCGAGGAGCTTCCCGACGAGGTCGGAAGCCAATACTACGAAAAGTGCCTTGAAATAAAGGACACCGAAAGCGGACGCGAATACGATAAAACCGAGAATTTCTCGGGCTTCCGTCTGCTTATAAACGGAACTCCCATTACGTGCAAGGGCGCGAACTGGGTTCCCTGCGAGCCGTTCCCGTCGGCAGAGAGCGACGAGAAGATAACCGCAATTCTTTCACTTGCGCGCGAGGCGGGAGTCAATATGCTTCGCGTTTGGGGCGGCGGAATTTTCGAAAAGGAGCATTTCTATAACGAGTGCGACCGCCTCGGAATACTCCTTTCCCAGGACTTCTTAATGGCTTGCGGACATTATCCCGAAGAGGACGAGAGCTTCCTTTCTCACGTTCGCTCCGAGGTCGAATTTGCCGCTTATGAGCTTCGCAATCATCCCTCTCTCGTCTGGTGGTCGGGCGATAACGAAAACGCCGCCTTCGGCTATGACGATTCCGAGGATTACCGAGGCAGAACGGTAGTTCACAAGGCGATAATGCCGATACTCAACAAGCTTGATCCGAGACGCCGTTTCCTGATTTCAAGTCCCTACGGCGGTAACGTCTACGCCTGCAGGACCGCAGGCACGACTCACAACACGCAAAGTCTCGGCTTCACGTTCCCCTACGTTTTCGACACCGATATGGTCGATTACAAGGAATATTTCTGTTCGATGCCCGCGCGCTTTATGGCAGAGGAGCCGACGATGGGCGCGACGTCGCTTCCGTCGCTTCGCAAATTTATGACCGAATGTGACATTTACGATGAGGACGAAATGTGGGAATACCATACCAAGCCGAATCCGTCGCTTCCCTTCACGCTCTTTGAGTTCCTTAACACCTTCACTCATAAGGTGCTGGGGGAGTACAGTGACGGCTTCGACCGCTTTTTCAAGCTCAAATACGCGCAGTACGAGTGGGTAAGAGTCACATTTGAGAACGCACGCCGTAACCGCGGATTTATGAACGGTATGATCTACTGGATGTGGAACGACTGCTGGCCTGCGTCAAGCGGTTGGTCGTTCGTGGATTACTACTGTCTGCCGAAGGCGTCGTTCTATTCCTTCAAGCGTTGCGCCTCCGAGCTTATTCTATCAATAGACAAGTCGGACGGATACGACGTTTATCTCTGTAACGACGGCTTTGGCGAACACACGGTTGAGCTGGATTTTTCCTATATCAAGGACGGAAAGACCGTTCAAATCGGAAACGCGTCGGTTTCTGTCGGCGCGGAAAGCTCGGAGAAGGTGTATTCTCTGCCCCTTGACGCCGTTCCCGACGGTGCGATGCTTATCTGCGACGCGGCGTCCGACAGCTTCCGCGACCGCGCGTTCTATAAGAACGGCATTCTTCCGATCGTTCCCTGCTCTGCGCCCAAAGCCGTGTCGCGTAATGGGGACAGCATAACTCTGACGGCGGACGAATATATCCACGCAGTCGAGCTTGACGGCGAATACGTCTTTGACGATAACTACTTCTCCCTTATGCCGAACGAAACGAGGACGGTCACCTTCCGCCCCGCCGAAAACGCGGCGTCGGACGAGATCACCGTTACGGGATACACCGTTAAATAATCAAAGCCCATTGGCATCCTGTCAATGGGCTTTTTTATGAACCTACAAATTTGCGATATACTCTCTCGGCGAGCATCCGAATTCACTCTGAAACGCGCGGTAAAAGGTCCGCACCGAATTGAAGCCGCATTCGAACGCTATCTGCGTCACGTTGTATTTCTTTTTTCTCATAAGCTGAACGGCGTTTTTCAGCCGAATTACGTTTATATAACGCGAAATTCCGATGTCAAGACGCGACTTAAAATAGCTCGAAACGTACGCGGGATGATAGCCGAACGTCTTTGCTATCGACTGCAGGGTCAGATTCTTTTCGTAATTCTTGTGAATATGCAAAAGAAGCGCCGACAAAAGCTCGTTTTCGCCGCCGTTCGTTTTCGCGTCCGAAAGAAGCTCCTTTTTTATTATTCCGAGAATGAGATAAACGTATCCGAGCATTTCAAGCTCACCTATGTCCGTGTCCTTCAGCCGGAAAAGGTATTCCAACACCGCATTTCCGCTCTCCGAGCGGTGAAGAAACGGGCTTGTGAAGCTCTTTGCGTCCGAGCAGAGCCTTTGACCCATATCGCTCGGTATTATCAGCACCGAATACCGCACGCCCTCTTTTGCAATATACCTGTGCGGGTCGTACGGAAGCGACACCGAAATATCCCCTCTTTCAAGGGTCGTCTGACTGTTGTTCACGAGCGCCTCGACGCTTCCTTGCTCAACAATACATATCTCCGTCTGCGAATGAAAATGAAAATCGCCGTTTCCGACGCCGTATTCAATAACACGAAGCTCGTCCTTCAATTCGCGCTCGATCGAAAGCGTAGCAGTTATTTTTTCATTCATATTAAAAAACGTCCTTAAATTATGATATTTTGGCGCGAAAGTGCCATTTTTCTGTGTTATCATTATACTAACGGGTTGACGTATTGTCAACAGTAAATTTTTCGTGAGGGTAACAATTATGAAGATAACGAGAGTATCGACCTATTTCGTGCGTCCCCGCTGGGGCTTCGTCGAAATCAAAACCGACAACGGTCTGACGGGCTGGGGCGAGGCGGTCCTTGAAGGACACGCGGCAGCGGTTCTCGCCTGCGTTGAGGAATACAAGGATTACCTCATCGGTCAGGATCCGTCCAACATTGAGGGCATCTGGTCGACCATCTACCGCGCGGGCTTCTACCGCGGCGGCGGTGTTCTTATGAGCGCACTTTCGGGCATAGATCAGGCGCTTTGGGACATCAAGGGAAAGTATTTTAACGCGCCCGTTTACGAGCTTATGGGCGGCAAGTGCCGCGATAGAATGAAGGTCTATTCCTGGATCGGCGGAGACCGTCCCCACGATGTTGCCGCCGCCGCAAAGGAAAAGTTTGCACAGGGCTACAAGGCCGTGAAGATGAACGGCACGGAAAACCAGAACTTCATCGACACCTTCG
>CAZVVM010000023.1:0-22089 GCA_964630635.1 uncultured Ruminococcus sp.
AGGGGTTCCCCGAAGCGAATGAAATGAGCTTTGGGGGTTCGCGATTAGGGTGACGACAGCGGTGACAGCTCCCCTTACACAGGGGAGCCATTGGCACGAACTACCGTTAAACTCCGTTTTTCCTTTGCCTCATTTCTGTTCATCGGTAAACCTTTTTTCAACCACGCTTCTCACGCGTGGTTTTCGTTGCACAAAAAAGCATTGAAAGCGAAACGCCCTCAATGCTTTTCGTATAATCATCCGATCAGCTTCTCAATCAGCTCCCAAAGAGACGGGACGCTTGCAAGGACGGGAACGAGAACGAGCGAGATCACAGACATCAGCTTGATAAGAATATCCATCGCGGGTCCTGCGGTATCCTTGAAGGGGTCGCCGACGGTGTCGCCCGTGATGGTCGCCTTGTGCGTATCGCTTCCCTTTCCGCCGAAGTTTCCTGCTTCGACGTACTTCTTCGCGTTATCCCACGCGCCGCCCGCATTCGCCATAAATACCGCAAGCATTATAGCGGAAACGAGACCGCCGATAAGAAGTCCGCCAAGTCCCTCCGAGCCGAGAACGAATCCCGCAACTATGGGCGAGATAAGCACGATGAGTCCGGGAACGATCATCTCACGAAGCGATGCCTTCGTCGAAATGTCAATACATCTGTTATAGTCGGGAGCCATTTTGCCCTCAAGTATCTCGGGATGCGCCTCGTATTGAGCGCGAACCTCGTCAACCATCTTGTTGGCGGCACGTCCGACCGAGCCGATAGTCAGCGCGCTGAACAGGTACGGGAGCATCGCGCCGAAAAGCATACCGATAAGCACCTTCGGATCGGCAAGAGATATAGTAACACCTGCCGCTTCAATAAACGAAATAATAAACGCAAGAGAGGTAAGCGTTGCGGAACCGATGCAGAAGCCCTTGCCGATAGCGGCGGTAGTGTTGCCGACCGCATCAAGCTTGTCGGTGATCTCACGAACGCCGTGAGGAAGCTCGGACATTTCGGCAATTCCGCCCGCGTTATCAGCGATCGGGCCGTAGCCGTCGACCGTTACCGTAATACCGACGGTAGAAAGCATACCGACTGCCGCAAGCGCAATTCCGTATGCGCCGCCGAAGAAATAGGAGACCGCGATAACGACCGCAAGGCACGCGATCGTGAGCCAGGTCGACTTCATTCCGACGCCGACGCCCGCTATGATATTGGTTCCGTGACCCGTCGTCGATTCCTTTGCGATCTGCTTGACGGACTTGTATTCATCGGAGGTATAAAGCTCTGCTATAAATCCGATGCCGATTCCGGCAAGAAGTCCCGAAATAACGCAGACCATAAGCTTCCATTCGCCGACGTAGAACAGCGAAAGCGCCACCGACGCAGCGATTACGATACCCGTTGCAATATAGGTTGCGATATTGAGCGCCTTGTGGGGATCCGCCCACTTTTTCGCGCGGAAAATAAAGACGGAAGCAACTGCCGCAAGCGCACCGACGCCGCAAAGCAGTATCGGGAACAGAAGATACTTCGCAATATTCGCGGAAGTACCCAACGTATAAAGCGCCATAGTAAGCGCAGAAAGGATAGAGCCGACGTACGATTCGGTAAGGTCGGAGCCCATTCCCGCAATATCACCGACGTTGTCGCCGACGTTGTCCGCGATGGTGGCGGGGTTTCTGGGGTCGTCCTCGGGAATGCCCGCTTCAAGCTTGCCGACGAGGTCTGCACCGACGTCCGCCGCCTTCGTGTAAATACCGCCGCCCACACGCGCGAAAAGCGCGATCAGCGAACAGCCCAAGCTGTAACCTGTAAGTATCTGAATGGGCGCCTGAATGCTCTCCGTCATTGCATATACGGCAAAGGTGATGCCCGTAAGACCGAGAAGACCGAAGCCGACGACCGAAAGACCGAGCACCGCACCGCCCGAGAATGCCACGCGGAGCGCGCCCGACATACCCTCGTCACGCGCCTTGATAGCGGTACGCGCGTTTGCCTTTGTCGCAATCGCCATACCGATCCAGCCCGCAGCCGCAGAGAACATAGCTCCGATAACGAAGCAGATAGCCGCCTTCCAGCCGATGCCCTCGGCTCCCTTCAATGCGGGAATGAAGCCAAGTGCCGTAAGCAGCACGCCGATTCCCAACACAAACGGGATAATGAGCTTGTATTCACGAACGAGGAAGGTCATCGCTCCGTCGTGAATATGCTTGTGAATGTCATCAACCTTCTTATCGTTGACCGCGATCTTTGACACTCTGCGGAACAGCACGAAAACGTATCCGAGAGTTATCACCGCCGCGAAAACGACGAGAATCAAGGGAAGATAAATACTCTTTTCCATAATTTTCTCCTTGTCGGGGTATTAATTAAAGGGGTCGTTCAAGCCGAATAACGGCTCAAACATACCGATTTATTACATTGTATCACAAACGTTCCGCATTAACAAGGTTTTTTTGAAATTCGAAAAAAATTCCGACGAAAAACCGCGCATTCATTTCGAACGGAAAAGCACCTTGAAAGCGTTACGCCATCAAGGTGCTTTTATCATTTATTTACCGGGGCCTGCCGTGTCGGAGCCGTCGCCTGTTAAGCCGAGACGCCTTGCGGCATCCTCACGCATCTTGTACTTGAGGATCTTACCCGCAGCGTTCATCGGGAAGCTGTCGACGAACTCGATGTATTTCGGCACCTTATGGCGCGCCATATTTGCCTTGATATACGCGGTCATCTCCTCGACGGTCACGCTTCCTTCTTCCTTCAGAATAATGCAAGCCATTATCTCCTCGCCGTACTTCTTATCGGGAACGCCGATTACCTGAACGTCCTTCGTCATCGGGTGAGTGTAGATGAACTCCTCGATCTCCTTCGGATAGATATTTTCACCGCCGCGGATTATCATATCCTTAAGACGGCCCGTGATGCGGTAGTTGCCCTGCTCGTCCTTCGACGCAAGGTCGCCCGAATGGAGCCAGCCGTCAGCGTCGATGGTATCCTTCGTAGCGTTAGGCATCTTGTAATAGCCCTTCATCGTGTTATAGCCCTTTGCGCAGAATTCGCCGTTCTGACCTGCGCCAAGCTCTTCTCCCGTTTCGGGGTCAACTATCTTACAGCGAACGTGCGGGAAGGCGTAGCCGACGGTCTCGGTTCTGACTTCAAGAGAATCCGTCCACGAGCTCATCGTGTTACCCGGAGCGCATTCCGTCTGACCGTAGACGCTGACGATTCCCGTCATATTCATCTCGTCGGGACGCGCTGCGCGCTTCATAAGCTCGGGGGGACATCCCGCGCCCGCCATAATTCCCGTTCTCATATGCGAGAAGTCGGTGCTTCTGTAATCGGGGTGGTTAAACATCGCTATAAACATCGTCGGAACGCCGTTGAAGCAGGTTATCTTCTCCTGGTTTATGCAGGCAAGCGACGATTTTGCCGAGAAATAGGGCATCGGACACATAGTCGTTCCGTGCGTCATCGACGAGGTCATCGAAAGAGTCATTCCGAAGCAGTGGAACATCGGAACGTGTATCATCATTCGGTCGGCGGTCGAAAGACCCATTCTATCGCCTATACACTTACCGTTGTTTACAACGTTATAGTGCGTAAGCATAACGCCCTTCGGAAAGCCCGTAGTTCCCGACGTATACTGCATATTGCAGACGTCGGACGGACGTACCGCCGCCGCCATTCTCGCCACGGTCTCACGGCGGACGAGCTTATGACGAGCCATCGCCTCGTCAAAGGTGAGACAGCCCTTCTGCTTGAAGCCAACAGTTATTACGTTACGAAGGAACGGAAGCTTCTTGCAGTGAAGCGGCTCACCGGGAGTTGCGTCCTTTATCTCGGGGCAGAGGGTGTTTATTATCTCCGCGTAGTTCGAGTCAAGACAGCTGTCTATCATAACGAGAGTATGCGTATCGGACTGACGGAGCAGGTATTCCGCCTCGTGTATCTTATACGCGGTGTTTACCGTTACAAGCACGGCGCCGAGCTTCGTCGTTGCCCAGAAGGTAATATACCAAGCGGGCAGATTCGTTGCCCATACCGCGACCTTCGAGCCCGCCTTTACACCGAGCGAAACGAGTGCGCGTGCAAAGCGGTCAACGTCCTCTCTGAATTCCGCGTAGGTGCGCGTGTAATCGAGAGTCGTGTACTTGAAGCAGTACTGATCGGGAAATTCCTCCGCAACTCTGTCGAGCACCTGCGAGAAGGTGAGATCGATAAGCTCGTCTTTTTTCCAGACGTACTGACCCGTGCCGTCGTGGTTAAAATAAAGCGTTTTCTTCATATCCCGAGTCGAATGGAAACGGGACATATAGTTTACGAAATGAGGGAAAATGATCTCGGGATCGTCAAGACCGTCGATCCATTCGGGCTTCCATTCAAGGGAAATGAACGCGTCGTAATTGACCGACGAAAGCGCGCGCATAACGTCGCCTATCGGCATGCTTCCCTCTCCGATAAGCTGATATTCACCCTTATCGTCGGAATCACGCAGATGAACGTGGCAAACGTAAGCGCCGAGATTTTTTATCGTATCGTCACAGCTTTCGCCGTTATCGCGGTAGGTATGATGCACGTCCCAAAGCGCGGCAAGACGGTCCGACGCGAAGCTTTCGAGAAGCGCGCGCAGACGCGAGGTGTCGGAATATATACCGCTCGTCTTGACGAGAATTGATACCGAAAGCTGCTCCGCCTTCTGCAAAAGCGCCGTGAGTGCGCTCTTGACTGCGTTTTCGTCGTCGTGAAGCGCACAGACGACGACGTAAGGAACGTTCGCGTCGCGCGCTATCTCCATAAGTTCTATCACGGTATGAATGACCGTAGCGTCACCCGAAATATCGCAGGACGTATCAAAGCACGGAATAGAGAGATTTCTTTCGCGCATCTGGCGTGCCGTCGACGCTACGTTGTATTTATGAAAGGGAGCGCCCTTTTCCGTAAGGGAAGAAAGGGTGTGGAGATTATATACCTCTACTCCCGAAAAACCCATATCGGACGCCGTGTCGAGCATTTTTTCAAATGAAAGCTCGCGCCAGCCCCTGTTTGAGAAGGAAAGTTTCATTCGGCTTCCTCCTCGTAGATTATCTTATTGAGCGCGGAAAGATACGCCTGAATACCCGCGCCGACGATGTCGGTCGAGATTCCGCGTCCCGAATAGACCTTTCCGTTTGCGCGGAGCTTAACGACGGTCTGTCCCATCGCCTCGCGTCCCTCGGTTACTGCCTGAAGCTGGAAATCGTCAAGCTCGTAGTGACAGCCGGTTATCTTTTCTATCGCCTGGAAGGCGGCGTCGATGGAACCGTCTCCTATATATACGCCCTCAACGGTCTCTCCGTTCTTGTCGAGCTTGATATGCGCGGTCGCGGAAATCGTATTTCCCGACGTGATAACGTAGGTATCGAGCTTATAGGTCGGGGGAACCTGCATAGCGCTCGACGCGACGATGGCGTCAAGCTCCTTGTAGGACACCTTCTCCTTTCTTTCCGCTATCTGACGGAAAGCGGCGTAGACCTTGCCCTCGTCGGACTCGGAAAGATCGTAGCCGAGCTTCTCGACTGCGTTAGAGATCGCGCCCTCGTCGTCGTGTGAGGTAAGGAAGACTCCCGAATCGTCGTGCTCGCCGATAGCGATCGCGCTTCCGCTGCTCTTCGACGGATTGCAGAGCCAGTTTATCTGATCTATGATCCTGCTTATCTGCGTAACGGCGATATTACAGCTTGCGCCGAGTTTGTCCTGCTTTGCCGAAATAACGCGCGCGACGTTCGAAAGGTCGGCGCAGTCAATAGGATAAGCCGCGCAGCTTATCTGCGTTGCTCCCTCTGCCACCGCCGCGACGGCGCAGGCGTCAGCCATAGATATGGTGTCGGCGCAGGAAATTCCGAGCGTTACGTTTTTAAGAGCGGGAATCGCCTCGTACTGTTCCTTTATAAACTCCGCAAATTCCGAGGGAAGCATAGTTCCCGCGGTATCGCAAAGCGTTACCGTGTCAGCTCCCGCTTCTATCGCGGCATTCACAAGTTGAGCCAAAAATGCCTTGTCGCTTCTCGTTGCGTCCTCTGCAACGAACTCGACGTCGTCACAAAGCTTTCTGCAAGCGGCAACCGTATTCTTTACGTTTTCAAGCATCGCGTCGGGCTTTTTGTGAGAAATATACTCTATCTGCACCTGCGATGCGGGCGCGCAGACCTGAAGACGGGGCTTTTCAGCGCTCTGAAGCGCGCTCCAGGTTTGTTCAACGCTTTCGTTATTAAGCTCGACGGGAACGGCAATTATGCTGTCCTTCACCGCCGAAGATATAGATTTTATCTGAAGCGAATCGATACGCGCGTTTCTTATGAAATCAAGCTCGATCACGTCAACGCCAAGCTTATTTAGTAGCTTCGATAGCTCTATCTTTTCCTTAAAGGATAGTGTGAAATCCTCGAAGGTCTGCTTCATCGTAGCGTCGCTGATTCTGATCTGTTTCATAAATGCTTTCAACTCCTTTTAGACAAAATCTCCGTATTTTCCGCCTCTGCGGAACTGTTTTGCCTACATTATTTTGTATGTTATATATTTAATCATCAAAAGTGATAAATGTCAAGAGAAAATAAAACGAAGGCGGAACTTTTGACGCTTTTGCACAAAACGAAAAAGTGACGCAGTAAAAATTTTTTGCAGTTTTCAGGTAAAAAACATTTGACAAACGCGCTTTATCGTGGTAAAATATCCGTATCAACCAAATAACCCCAAGATAAAGACTGTGACGAAGACGGCACGGTAACTTAAGCTTTCAGAGAGTCGGCGGACGGTGTGAGCCGACAGCTTGGTGCCAATGTGCATATCACTTCTGAGTCGAATGTCCGAGCGAAAGCCAGGGCATTCCGTATCCCGCGTTAAGGGCAAGGGCTTGTTAGAGTCCAAAGTGACGGTTCTCCGTAATTTGAGTGGTACCGCGGGTATTCATTTACTCGTCTCAAGAAAAGGTTTTTTCTTGGGACGTTTTTTGTTTGAAAAACCTGTTTTGAAAGGAAAACAAACTATGACCGCACAATCAAGCATGAACCAACTCCAGAACGTCGCGCAGCGTATCTGCGAAATGCGCCGTATTATGGGCTATTCCCATAAGGAAATGGCAGAAATGACCGAGGTGACCGAGGAGCTTTACCGCTCTTACGAAACGGGCACCGTCGATCTTCCCTTCACTTTTATACATAAGTGCGCGAAGGTATTCGGAATCGAGCTTACCGAAATTCTCGAGGGTAACACCGCAAAGCTTTCCGGTTACACCGTCACCCGCCGCGGCGAGGGACTTACTACCGCAAGCGAGGACGGCATCACGATTCAGGATATGGCGCCTCTCTTCCGCAAGAAGCTTGCAACTCCCTACTGGGTAACGTATCAGTATTCGGAGGAGCTTCAGAAACAGCCGATACATACCGTTACTCACGCAGGACAGGAATTTGATATGGTAGTCAAGGGCTCGATGCGTATCCGCATCGGCGACCGCGAGGAAGTGCTCCGCGAGGGCGACAGCGTCTTCTTCAAGTCCTCTACTCCCCACGGAATGATCGCCGTTGACGGCGAGGACTGCGTTTTCCTTGCGATGATAATGGCGTCCGACGCGACTGACCAGCCGATGTATATCGGTAACGGCGAGCATACCGCAGTAAAGGTTCCGCTCCTTTGCGAGAAATTCGTAAAGACGACCGAGGACGAGCGCGGAGTTCTCACCGACGTTAATTATGAAAATGAAGAGAAGTACAACTTCGCCTTCGATACCGTTGACGAGATCGCGCGCCGCCAGCCCGACAAGCTCGCTATGGTGCATATCGCAAACGATATGACCGAGCGCCGCTTCACCTTCAAGGACTTCAAGGACGCGTCGTCCCAAAGCGCAAATTACTTCAAGTCGCTCGGCATCAAGCGCGGCGACCGCGTAATGCTCGTCCTCAAGCGTCACTATCAGTTCTGGTTTGCGATCCTCGGTCTTCACAAGCTCGGTGCTATCGCAATTCCCGCGACTAACCAGCTCGTCGAAAAGGACTTCGTATACCGCTTTAACGCCGCAGGCGTGAACGCGATCCTCTGCACCGCCGACGGCGATACTTCCCGTCAGGTCGAGCTTGCGGAGAAGGAATACGGAAAGCCCTTAACGAAGGTGCTCGTCGGCGGTAAGAGAGACGGCTGGCACGACTTTGACTCCGAATATTCGCTCTTCAGCCGCCGCTTTGTCCGCGAGGACGACGCGCCCTGCGGCTCCGATCCTATGCTTATGCTCTTCACGTCGGGAACGACGGGCTATCCGAAGATGGCTATGCATTCCTACAAATACGCTCTCGGTCACTTCGTCACCGCAAAATACTGGCACCTCTGCGAGCAGGACGGACTGCACTTCACCATCTCCGAAACGGGCTGGGGAAAAGCGCTTTGGGGCAAGCTTTACGGTCAGTGGCTCTGCGAGGGCGCAGTATTCACATACGACTTCGACCGCTTCGATTCCGAGAAGATCCTGCCGATGTTCGCAAAGTACGGAATCACGACCTTCTGCGCTCCGCCTACTATGTATAGAATGCTTATCAAGCAGGATTTGAGCAAATACGACCTTTCCTCTATCCGTCACGCAACGACGGCTGGCGAGGCACTCAACCCCGAGGTATATTATCAGTTCGAAAAGGCAACGGGACTTCACATCGCAGAGGGCTTCGGTCAGACCGAAATGACCCTCGGTATCGCAAATCTCTACGGCACACAGCTTAAGCCGGGCGCTATGGGTAAACCCGTTCCGAGCTACGGAATCGACCTTGTCGATACCGAAGGCAACCCCGTCCCCGACGGTGTCAACGGCGAGATCGTCATTCGCACCGATAAGAAGGTCTCCTGCGGAGTATTCCTCGGCTATTATCTCAATAAAGAGGCAACCGACAGCGTATGGCACGACGGAATGTACCATACGGGCGACCTTGCGTGGCGCGCTGAGGACGGCTACTACTGGTACGTCGGACGTGCCGACGACGTCATCAAGAGTTCCGGCTACCGTATCGGACCGTTCGAGATCGAATCGACCATTATGGAGCTTCCTTACGTACTTGAGTGCGGAGTCTGTGCCGCGCCCGACGAGGTAAGAGGTCAGGTTGTCAAGGCGTGCATCGTTCTCGTTCCGGGAACAAACGCTTCCGACGAGCTTAAAAAGGAGATCCAGGATTACGTCAAATCCCGTACCGCTCCCTATAAATATCCGAGAATCGTCGAGTTCCGCACCGAGCTTCCCAAGACGATCAGCGGAAAGATCATGAGAAACAAGCTTTAATACAGAAATTGTCAGCACTGTGACTTCAAAAAAATGTTGACAAGCAGCTTATAATTATACTATAATATAATTTATCAATTCTTTTTCTTATAGAGGTTCATAGTGGAACAGAATTTCAGTTCAATGGAACATAAAATAAAAGAGATCGCCGACCGTATAAAGGAGCTTCGTATCATCACGGGACTCACCGTCGAGGATATGGCTTCCCGTACGGGAATGACAGTCGAGGAATACGAGCAGTGCGAGGCGGGCAACCGCAATTTAAGCATCGCGTTCCTTTACCACTGCACGCTCAGCTTCGGCGTCGATATGGGAGATATTCTCGAGGGTAAATCCCCGAAGCTCCGCTCCTACGCGCTTACGCGTAAGGGCGAAGGTCAGAGGATCGAGGAAGCCCATAATATGATCGGTTATAACCTTGCGTCGGGCTTCCGTAACCGTATCGCGCTTCCCCTTTATATGAAGATGAATTACCGTCCTGATGCCAAGATCGAGCTTGTAACTCACGAGGGTCAGGAGTGCGACATCGTCATCAAGGGTCAGATGAAGATCCAAATCGGTGAACATACCGAGATACTTAACCCCGGCGATACCATCTATTACGATTCGGGAACGCCTCACGGTATGATGGCGGTCGGCGGCGAGGATTGTGCCTTCTACGCTATCGTTCTCCGCAATCAGGCGGCGCGTATCGGTGAGCAGGCAGCGGAAGCTTCCGTCGCTACCAAGCGCCGCGCCGAGGATAAACAGGTTCGTATCTATAACGACTTCATCATTCCGACCGAGGAAAACGGCGTTCTCACAAAAATTGCATTCAAGAACGAGGAAAAGTTCAACTTCGCCTTCGACGTCGTCGACGAGCTGGGCAAACGCAAGCCCGATAAGCTTGCTATGCTTCACGTAAGCGAAAACGGCGAGGAAAGACGCCTGACCTTCTCCGATATGAAGAAGGAGTCGGCGCGTGCCGCAAACTACTTCAAGTCGCTCGGCATCAAGCGCGGCGACCGCGTAATGCTCATTCTCAAGCGCCACTATCAGTTCTGGTTTGCGGTGCTCGGTCTGCATAAGCTCGGAGCTATTGCAATTCCCGCGCCGAATCAGCTGCTTGAGAAGGATCTTTCATACCGCTTCAACGCCGCAAACGTCAAGGCAATACTCTGTACTGCCGACGGCGAGGTTGCGGATTCCGTTGAAAGCGCGTCAAAGAGCTGTCCCTGCCTTGAACACAAGATACTCGTCAACGGCAGCCGCGACGGCTGGCACGATTTTAACGAAGAATACGTGCTCTTCAGCAGTCATTTCTTCCGCACCGAGGATTCCCCCTGCGGCTCCGATCCGATGCTTATGTTCTTCACATCCGGCACCTCGGGCTACCCGAAGATCGCCGCACATAACTACAAATATCCTCTCGGTCATTTCATAACCGCAAAATACTGGCACCAGGTCAACCCCGACGGGCTTCACCTCACCATTTCCGACACGGGATGGGCGAAGGCAATGTGGGGCAAGATGTACGGTCAGTGGCTCTGCGAGGCGGCAAACTTCGTCTACGACTTTGACCGCTTCGACGCGGAAAAGATACTTCCCCTCTTTGCAAAGTACGGCATAACGACCTTCTGCGCGCCGCCTACCATGTATAGAATGCTCATCAAGCAGGACATAAGCCGCTTCGACCTCTCGTCCATCGAGCACGCGTCGACGGCAGGCGAGGCGCTTAACCCCGAGGTATTCCGCAAGTTTGAGGAGCATACGGGACTCAAAATTATGGAGGGCTTCGGTCAGTCCGAAAGCACGCTCATCATCGGTAATCTTGCGGGCGGAAGCCATAAGATCGGCTCTATGGGTAAGCCCGTACCGCTTTACGACGTTCATCTGCTTGACAGTGACGGTAACGAGGTTGAAAGCGGTGAAAACGGCGAGATCTGTATCAGCATCAAGGACGGTCTTCCCTGCGGACTTGCCTACGCATACGAGGGCAACGAGGAGGTCACCAAGGAGACTTGGAGAGACGGCTTCTACCATACGGGCGACCTTGCTTGGAAGGATGAGGACGGATTCCTTTGGTACGTCGGACGTGCCGATGACGTTATTAAGAGCTCAGGCTACCGTATCGGACCGTTTGAAATTGAAAACGTCATAATGGAGCTTCCCTACGTACTCGAATGCGGAGTTTCCGCCGCACCCGACGAGATAAGAGGTCAGGTCGTCAAGGCAAGCATCGTTCTCGTCAAGGGAATGGTCGGCACCGACGAGCTTAAAAAGCAGATACAGGACTACGTCAAGAGCCGTACCGCGCCCTATAAGTACCCGAGAATCGTTGAATTCCGCGAGAGCTTGCCAAAGACTACAAGCGGAAAAATTATAAGAAAACAGCTTTGATTATGGAAAATAAGCGACTCACCCTGTTTGCAGGTCACTACGGCAGCGGCAAGACGAATATTGCCGTAAATTACGCTATAAAGCTTGCAAGCGAAGGAAAAAAGGTGTGTATAGCCGATCTTGATATCGTCAACCCGTACTTCCGTACGAAGGACAGCGAAGAGGAGCTGAAAGCTCACGGCATCGACCTCATCTCCCCGCAGTATGCAAACACTAACGTTGACCTACCCGCACTCCCCGCCGAAAGCTATCGGCTCGTGCAGGATAAATCGGTCTACGGTATAATGGACATCGGAGGCGATGACCGCGGCGCTTACGCGCTCGGCAGATTCGTCGATGCGATAAAGGCGGAAGATAATTACTCAATGGCATTCGTTGCCAACTGCTACCGTCCGCTGACAAGCACCGTCGACAGCGCTATTGAGATAATGAGAGAAATTGAGGGTGCGTGCGGACTGCCCTTCACCTGCATCGTAAACAACTCGCATCTCGGAGAGCTTACTACGCCCGAAACGGTCACGGCGTCCTTCGGCTACATAGTGGAGCTGTGTGAAAAAACGGGGCTTCCCCTCTGGATGCACACGGCGGTGACAGACGTGGCAGATAAGCTGACTGGCGTGCCCGTTATGCCGCTGACACTTCAGAAAAAATTATTTTAACCTACGCAAAGGAGAATACAATGGCAAAGGTTACTTTCAATACCGATATGTGCAAGGGCTGCGGTCTTTGCGTCGGTGCTTGTCCCAAGGGCTGCCTTGAAATAGCGTCCGACAAGCTTAACGCGAAGGGTTATTCCCCCGCATACATAAAGGATCCGGCTAAATGTATAGGTTGTGCTTTCTGTGCTACGATGTGCCCCGATTGCATAATTACTGTCGAGAAATGAGGAATTAAAAATGGCAGAAAGAATTTTGATGAAGGGCAACGAGGCGATAGCAGAAGCTGCTATCCGCGCAGGTTGCCGCCACTACTTCGGTTATCCTATCACTCCCCAGACCGAGATCGCCGCTTATATGGCAAAGAAAATGCCCAAGATAGGCGGAGTGTTCCTTCAGGCAGAGAGTGAGATAGCTTCGATAAATATGGTCTACGGCGCGTCCGCGGCAGGTATGAGAGTAATGACCTCGTCGTCCAGCCCCGGAATTTCCCTTAAAACAGAGGGATTAAGTTATATCGCCGGCTCCGACGTTCCCGCGCTCGTTGTAAACGTACAGAGAGGCGGCCCCGGTCTCGGCGGAATCCAGCCCTCGCAGTCCGACTATTTCCAGGCAGTTAAGGGCGGCGGTCACGGCGACTACCGTATGATCGTTCTCGCGCCCGCTTCGGTTCAGGAAATGGCAAGCTTGACCATCAAGGGCTTCGACCTTGCCGACAAGTACTGTATGACATCTATGATCCTCGCAGACGGTACTATCGGACAGATGATGGAGCCGATCGTTTTCGAGGATGAGGAGCCGACCGTTTACGAAAAGCCGTGGGCTCTTACGGGTACCGAGAAAAAGCGTACTCACAACATCGTAAATTCCCTTTACCTCAAGCCCGACGAGCTTGAGAAAAAGAACTTCGAGCGATATGAAAAATATAAGCTCGTTGAAGAAAACGAACCGATGTGGGAGGAATATATGATGGAGGACGCAGAGATCTGCGTCGTCGCATTCGGTATTGCGTCCCGCGTGGCTAAAAACGCCGTCGTTGCGGCAAGAAGCGAGGGCATAAAGGTCGGTCTTATCCGTCCCATCACGCTCTGGCCCTTCCCCGTTGCTCCCATCGCCGCGGCTGCCGATAAGGTAAAGTCGTTCATCTCGGTTGAGCTTAATATGGGACAGATGATAGAGGATATCCGCCTCTATTCGCAGTGCAAAAAGCCCGTTACCCTGTGCAACCGCACGGGCGGTATGATACCGAGCCCCGATCAGGTGCTTGAATCCATACGCAAGGCAGAGAAAGGAGAGAACTGATAATGGCAACCGTATTTAAAAAACCGAAGTCACTTACCGACGCTCCCTTCCACTACTGCCCCGGCTGTCCTCACGGTATAATCCACCGACTTGTAGCCGAGGTTATGGATGAACTTGACATCGAGGGCAAGGCAATAGGCGTTGCTCCCGTCGGATGCGCAGTTATGGCGTACGACTACTTCGCTTGCGATATGATCGAAGCGCCCCACGGACGCGCTCCCGCCGTCGCAACGGGCATCAAGCGTTGCCGCCCCGAAAACGTGGTATTTACATATCAGGGCGACGGAGACCTCGCTTCCATCGGTATGGCAGAAACCGTCCATTCCGCCGCAAGAAACGAAAACATCACCGTTATCTTCGTTAATAACGCGATCTACGGTATGACGGGCGGACAGATGGCTCCGACGAGCTTACCCGGACAGGTAACTCAAACCTCTCCCTACGGACGTGACGTAAACCACTGCGGCTGGCCCATCAAGGTAAGCGAAATGCTCGCAACTCTTGAAGGACCCGAATATATCGCGCGCGTCGCGGTAAACAACGTAAAGAACGTTAAAAACGCCAAGAAGGCGATAAAGAAGGCATTTGAAAACCAGATCGCAGGAAAGGGCTTCTCGCTCGTTGAGGTCGTTTCCGCCTGCCCCACCAACTGGGGAATGACGCCCGAGGCGGCGCTCAAGTGGGTCGAAAGCGATATGCTTCCCTACTACCCGATCGGCGTATACAAGGACAGAAGCGCAAAGGAGGAAGAGTGATATGAAAACGACACAGATCCTCATCGCGGGCTTCGGCGGACAGGGAATCCTGTTCTCGGGTAAGTTCCTTGCATATAAGGGACTTATGGAGGACTATCAGGTCTCCTGGCTTCCCTCCTACGGTCCCGAAATGAGAGGCGGAACCGCTAACTGTAACGTAATCATTTCCGAGACCCCCGTCGGCTCGCCGATAATCACGACCCCCGACGTTCTCATCGCAATGAACACCCCCTCGCTTCAGAAGTACGTTGACACGGTTGTGAGCGGCGGTCAGATCTACGTTGATTCTTCTCTTATCGACGTAAAGGTCGAGCGCAAGGACGTAGAGGTGTTCTATATCCCCGCAACTCAAATGGCAAAGGACGCGGGAATAACGACCCTTGCAAATATGATAATCGTCGGACACCTGCTTGAAAACCACCCCGAGCTTTCCTTTGACGGAACGGCAGACGTGGTCGAAAAGCTCGTTCCGCCCAAAAAGGCAGCCCTTAAGGAGCTTAATATGAAAGCTCTGAATATGGGTAAAGACTACAAAAAATAATATTCAGTTCGTATGGAGAAGCTTATGGAAAAGAAAAATATTGATTGGGCGTCGCTCGGCTTCGGATATATGGAGACCGATTACAGCTTTGTTTCCTATTATAAGGACGGCAAATGGGATGACGGCGCTCTCACTCCCGATCACACCGTCACGCTGAACGAATGCGCCTGCGTCTTCCAATACGCGCAGACCTGCTTCGAAGGTCTTAAGGCATATACCACGGAGGACGGCAGAATCGTTACCTTCCGCCCCGACCTTAATGCACAGCGTATGGAGGATTCCGCAAAACGTCTTAAAATGCCGGTGTATCCCAAGGAAAAGTTTATCGAGGCAGTTAAGATGGTAGTTAAGGCAAACGCCGCTTACGTTCCTCCCTTCGGATCGGGCGCGACCCTTTATATCAGACCTTATATGATGGGAACAAACGCGGTTATCGGCGTAAAGCCCGCAACCGAATACCAGTTCCGTATTCTCGTAACCCCCGTCGGCCCTTACTTCAAGGGCGGCGTTAAGCCCCTTACCGTCCGTCTTTCCGATCTCGACCGTGCCGCACCCCGCGGAACCGGTCATATCAAGGCAGGACTTAACTACGCGATGAGTCTTTACAACATCGTAGACGCGCACGAGGAAGGATACGACGAGAACATCTATCTCGACGCATCTACTCACACGAACATAGAGGAAACGGGCGGAGCAAACGTGCTTTTCGTCACCAAGGACGGCGGCGTCGTTACTCCCAAGTCGGACAGCATACTCCCCTCTATCACTCGCCGTTCGCTTATGACCGTTGCGCGTGATTATCTCGGACTTAACGCTGAAGAGAGAGTGATCTCCAAGAACGAGCTCGACGATTTCGCAGAGTGCGGACTCTGCGGCACCGCAGCCGTCATCTCCCCCGTCGGCAAGATAGTCGACCACGGACGCGAGATCTGCTTCCCTGCCGGAATGAAGGAAATGGGTCCCACGACCAAAAAGCTTTATGATACCCTCACGGGCATCCAGATGGGACGCATCGAAGCTCCCGAGGGCTGGATCGTAGAGATCAAATAAGGATATAAAAACTAAAAACACCTTGAAGCGATACTTTAAGGTGTTTTTGTATTACTCCACGTTCAAAATAAGATCGGAACATTATTTGTAGGGTGCGACAACCTCGGGAACCCCAAAAACTCGCTTCGCTCATTTTCGGGAACCCCTACCTCGGCGCACCGTTACTCCCACATTCACTCTATCCGCCATTTTGCAAATCTTTGCCACTCCGTAGGGGCGACCATTGGTCGCCCGTTTGTTCGTCGCGAAATTGCGGGCGACCAATGGTCGCCCCTACAAGAAATTTCGAGCGTTTCGCCGTGTTGTCGGTAGAGGAGAGGGTCTCCCCTCCCGCAAAAACGGCAGACACGTTTCCGTGTCTGCCGTTTTATTTTTCACCGTTATACGGGAAGGTACTGTATAGAGATGACCTTTGCGTCTTTAAGGACGAAGGTAAGCGTCGCGTTTCCGTCGGTGTAGGAAAGAAGAGTTGAGGTTTCTTCGGACGGATCTCCGTAAATATCCTTTACCGCGTCCGCCGTCATACCGATGTAAGCACCCTCGGGCGTCTGCACGCTGTCGTCGGTAAGCTCGATCGAATTCACGTAATCCTTTTTGCCGTCGGGACGGGTGAGGACAACGTAACCCGCATAGGTGTAGGTCTTATCAAGACCGTCAAAAGCGCAGGACGCCGCCTCGAAATACTTAAGCGGCTCGCCGAGAGAGGCAAGAACGTCAGCCATATCGGCGTCGATCTTGACCGCGTAATTATCCTTGCTTGCAACCGTAAAGAAATATTTGCTGTCCTTCGGCGCCTTTCCGCCCTGACCGCCGTTGTCTGCGGGCTGAAGGCAGGAAGCAAGGGAAAACGCAAGAATTACGCTCAAAAATATAAGTATGATCTTTTTCATAACTTTCTCCTGTTAATCAACTACGTCGTAAGGACAGTTTTCCTTATCGTAGTTATAATAATTCGGTTTGTCCGTTCTGCTGTCCGAATACGCCTTTACCTCGGAATCGGTTTTGAGGAAGCACTTGAACGGATACTTTTTCGAGGTAGGACAAGCATCGAAATGATACCACTCACCGTCGATGCAAACTATCAGCCAATAATGGTCGGACGTACCGCCAACACGCTCGATCTGGTAATTCGGTATTCCCGCCATAGTGAGAAGCGCTCTCGATGCGGCGGCATAATTGACACAGTCGCCCTTGTCGGTCGTAAGACCTCTCCAGGCGTTGACGATCCAGTTGGGATCGTCGTCGGTAGCGACGTACTTTATCTCGTACGCCTTCTCATAAATTGCCTCTGCCTTCTGGCGGTCGGTCATGCCGTCTTCAAGAATACTGTCAAGAATACTTTGGCAAAGAGCATCAAGCTCCTCTTTTGTGCAAACGGAGGAATCTCCGCCTTCTTCAAGCGGCTGAATGACCGAAACGTACGAGGTAACGCTTGCCGTATTGCCTCTTTTGTCGGTCGCGGTATAGGTGACGTCATATTTTCCGAGACGGGTAAGGTCAACAGCGGTTGCGTCGACCGAAAACTGCACGTTCTCGTCATCGTTATCGGTAACGGTAACTCCCTCGCGGTAGGAAACGCTGTCGCCGAGATGTACGACGAGATCCTTGATCCCCGAAAACTCGGGAGCTGTCGTATCCGCGGGCTTAACGGTAAGCGTAGTGGTAACCGCCTTCACCTTCTTGTTTTTCGCCGTATACTTGACGTCGTATTCCCCTGCCGTAAGGAGAGTAGTCTCGGTATCTGTACCCTTGTTAAGCACCGTGACCTTAATCTCCGTCTGCTTGCCGCCCTCGGTCGTTACACCGTCGAGGAGCGCATTTTGAATAAAGTCGTTCGAATCGTCGGCGTAGACCGTAATGCTTTCCTTCACCCCGACGATGACGGGAATCGGCTCGCTCTCGTTACACGAAAAAGCGAAGCAAGCGGCAAGCGCAAGCAGAATAATAAATATAATCTTCTTCATATTTCCTCCTTACGCCTTAAGTCCGTAACGCTCGCAAAGCATCGTTACCGTCATAACTATCAGCAGATAATCTATCTCGTAAGCACCCATCAGACGGAAATCGTCGGCAAGGTAAACCTTCTTCATTTCGTTGACCTTATTAAGATCGAATATATCGTACTTCTTTATAAGCGAATCGGAAAGGAACTCGATCTCGCCGTTTGCCTTCTTGACCATCGACGACATACCGGGCGCCTGGAACGGGAACTTTCTTCTCTTGAGTATCTCGTCGGGAACTATTCCCTCTCCTGCCTTTTTGAGAATGTACTTTTCCTTTGAGCCGTTCATCTTGTACTTGTCGGGAATGGTCTTGACAAATTCAAGCAGATCGCGGTCAAGGAACGGGTGGCGTCCCTCTACCGAATGAGAGAAGAACATTCTGTCGCCGTGCTCGGTGAGCAGGTGGTCGGAAAGACGGAGCTTGTAGTCGATATACGAGCGGCGCTTCTGCGAGGAAAGCCCCTTGACGCGGTCAACGTTTATCGGGCTTGTCTTGAATGCCGAGAAGCTATCAATATCGCCTCTTACACGGTCGCTGTAAACAGTTTCGTGTATCTTTCTTATTTCGGGGTGATTTCTTTCGTAACGGAAATAAGGATCGCCCCAAAGGCGCTCGTTTATTTCACATTCTTCCTTCGTCATCTTACCCTTCTGCATCTCGCGGAAAAGGTCTACCATATATCCGACGTATCCGCAGAAGAACTCGTCGGAGCCCTGACCCGTCAGTACCGCCTTTGCGGGCGACTGCTGAACGAGCGACGAAAGCATAAACGCCGCTACGTCGTAGCTCTCCTTAAGTCCCGACTCTGCGTGATAAACGACGTCGTAAAGGTTCTTCCAAATTTCTTCCTCACCGACCTTCGTCTTGTAGTGAGTGGAATTTACGCACTCCTTGACGATCTTCTGGAATCGGCTTTCGTCGAGGTCGGCTTCACCGATCTCGGCGGAGAAGGAATAATAGCTGTCGAGTAAGAACTTGCCGATGTAACAAGCGACGACCGAGCTGTCAAGACCGCCCGAAACGTAGAAACCGACGGGAACGTCGGCAACGAGACGGCGCTTGATCGACTCCTTCATCATCTCGCGGAGCTTTTCAACGTAATACGCCTCGCCCCTGTCGTCCTCTTCCTCGGCAGAGTAGATGAGATCCCAGTATTCAATATCCTTGATCTCCTCGTGACGCTTGATGACGAGCAGATGTCCTGCGCGAAGCGAGTGAATTCCGTCAAAGAAGGTCTCGGGGGAAACGACGCCGGGATAGTTCATAAGCTGATCGACTGCCTTAAGGTTGAGCTTTCTTTCAACCCAAGGACATTCAAGGATTCCCTTTATCTCAGAGCAGAATATCACCTGTCCGTCGGCGACAGTATAAAAGAGCGGGCAAATACCGATCTGGTCGCGCACGAGAATAAGCTGATCTTCATTTTTGTCGTAAAGGGCGATAGCGAACTGACCGTTAAGCTTGTTCGGGAAGTCAAGACCGTATTCCTCGTAAAGATGGAGAATGACCTCGGTATCGGTCTGCGTCTTAAAGACGTGACCGTGCGCGATAAGCTCGGAGCGAAGCTCACGGTAGTTAAATATCTCGCCGTTGCAGATAAGAGTAAGGGTATCGTCCTCATTCGTTATCGGCTGCATACCGCCGTTCAGGTCAATAAAGCTCAAGCGGTTGAAGCCGAATCCCACACCGGGCATAATTTTAGTTTGCGAGCCGTCGGGACCGCGGTGGCGTATCGCCGTCAGCATCTTGTTTATCATTTCGCTCGTGATAAGACGGCTTCCCGTGTTATCAAAAATTCCGCAAATTCCACACATTTTAATTTGCCTCTACGTTCATTCCGTATTTTTCGTACTGTGCTTTTTTGTCCGCCTCGTAGAAGGCGATCTTGTCTTCCCAGCGAGCGGCAAGCTCCGCTTCTCCGCGTCGGTCAGATAGACCTACCGTCTCGGTCAGATACCTGCCAAGCCAGGACGCAAGCTTTTCTGCGCCCGAAAGGTTCATATGCAGACCCATATCGTAGGTGTCGGTATTGTAATCAATACCCGTTTCGTCCTGAATATCAAGGAAGTTTATATAGGTAAGCCCGTGCTTTTCGGCATAATCTACGACCTGCGCGTCATATTCGGGATACCAATAGGGGTACAAGCTCGGCGCCTTTATGAGAATAAGCTTTATTCCCTTCTTTTCGCAAAGCTCGACCATCATATCGAGATATTTCCACGACCTTTCGTCGAAGTCGTAATTCGGAAGCGGCTTGCCCGTCGGGACGTCGGTCGCGGGACGGACGTCGACTCTCATATAGTAGCCGTTATGCGAGACCTTTTTGGTCTTGAACATATAAGTGAAGTCGTTTTTATCAAGCTCGCTCCAACGGCTGTGATAACGCAGAATCGGGAAAACGTAGTCGAGAAAGTGCTCTTCTTCTTTCATCGAGGACATTATCGCGCCGACCTTTGAAGGAGACCACTTCATACCCTCGATCGACATTCTGTTATACGCCTCGTTGTTTGCCTCGGGGAACTGAAGCGACTGGATATTGAAGATGACGACCTCGGGCGTTTCGTAGCGGAGAGTATCTTCAAGCAGATAGTACGACTGGAAGATGTACTGCTCGGCGCTCCCCCTTATATAGCTGTTTATACCGTAATCGCGCCAAAGTACGATGGGCGAGAAATTCTCATACACCTCGCAGTCGCCGACGAATATCACGTCGTGATCCTTGACCTCGTCGTAATATTCGGCAACGAACGCGCCCTCGACGATTCCGACCACGTACTTCGGCATCAGAAGCGCCTGAAGAAGCGAAAGCGTCACGACGACGATTGCGGCTGAAACTATAAATTTTATCCACTTTTTAGCGGTAGTTTTCATAGTTAAAATCTTTCTTAAAATTGATTATAGATGAATTGGCTTGCATCGTATCCGATTCCGTATGCGCCCATCAAGAGAGTGATAAGGAACAGTCCGTAATATATCGCAAACCTCGCGGGATAAGGCAGACGGAATATCTGCTCGCGCACGCTTCCCTTTCTCTGAAGCAAGCTGACCGTGAGCATCAGAAGCACTCCGCCGAGAAGAATTACGTAATCGAGCGAAGTAAGCCCGAGCTTAAGAAGCGAGCCGTCAAAGAGAACGTGGTAATTGTCAGCACAGAACGCCGAGAAGAACACCTTACCCGTCGTAGCTATCGAAACGTAGCAGTCAAAGAGGTTGAGCGCGCAAACGAGAGCGAATGTACGAACAACTCTGAAAAGCTTATACGGGAAGGTTTTTGTAAAGGCGAATTTATCGTTAAACTTCTTATAAAGCGGCTCAAATTCCTCGGAAATCATAAGGACGGCGAAGTTTGCCATTCCCCAAACGATAAAGTTCCAGCTTGCGCCGTGCCAGATACCCGTCGAGAACCATACGATAGCACTCGAAAGGTAAACGGGAATACGCTTGCCGACCTTGTCACCGAACGCTTTTTTCGAAAATTTCGTCAGCTTCTGCATCGGCTTGCTTACCGACACGGGATAGAAAAGGTAATCGCGGAACCACGAGCACATCGAAATGTGCCAGCGTCTCCAATATTCCTTCAGCGACTTTGAGAAGTACGGACGGTCGAAGTTTTCGCTCAGGCGGATGCCCATCGCCTCACTTAGTCCGATAGTTATGTCAATACCGCCCGTAAAGTCGGCGTAAAGCTGAACCGTGTAGAACAACATAATGACGATAGAATACGCGCCGTTGTAGGTCGACGGATCGCCTATCATAGTGCTGACCGCAACGAAAAGGCGGTCTGCAATTACGAGCTTTTTGAAGTAACCCCAAAGAACTCTTTCAAGTCCATATCCGACCTGCTTGCTGTCGAATTTATGAGGCGTATAAAGAGTTTCGCTCATCTGTCCGTATCTTCCGATAGGGCCCTGAACGAGCTGGGGGACGAACGACACGAAAAGAGCGTACTTGAACACGTTCTTCTCCGCCGTCACCGTTCCGCGGTAAACGTCGATAAGGTAACCTATCGACTGGAAGGTATAGAAGGATATTCCGAGCGGAACTATCATATTGACGAACGACAGCACGTTCTTCGAGGCTAACGCCGTCAGAGTCGAATTTATATTCGAAATAAAGAAATTCGAATATTTGACGGT
>CAZVVM010000024.1:0-21630 GCA_964630635.1 uncultured Ruminococcus sp.
CAAGCAGGTGCTTACTCACGGCTGGGTCGTTGACGGTCAGGGACGCGCAATGCACAAGAGCTTGGGTAACGGTGTTGATCCTGCCGACCTTATCAAGGATTTCGGCGCGGATATAGTTCGTCTTTGGGCTGCTTCCTCCGATTACCACGCGGACGTTCGTTGCTCGAAGGAAATATTCTCCCAGCTTTCCGAGTCCTACCGTAAGATCAGAAACACCGTTCGTATCCTTATGGCGAACGTAAGCGATTTCGATCCCGACAACGATATGGTGGCAGTCGACGAGCTTTACGATATTGACAAATGGGCGCTTTCGCGTCTTAACAAGCTTGTTAAGAACGTGATCGATTCTTACAACACCTACGCGTTCCACGTAGCATATCACGAGATAAACAACTTCTGCTCCGTTGAGCTTTCGAAGCTTTACGTTGATATTACGAAGGATCGCGTTTATACCGATGCCAAGGACGGCAAGGGACGCCGTGCGGCGCAGACTACGATGTATATCATTCTCTCGGCTCTTACCCGCCTGCTCGCTCCGATCATCACCTTTACTGCCGATGAAGCTTGGCAGATGATGCCTCACCTTTCCACCGACGATAAGAGAAACGTTATCCTTAACGATATGCCGACCTACGTTGACGCTTACTGCTTCGATGAGATCGAAGAGCGTTACAACGCGCTTTTCGAGCTTCGTGACGACGTTATGAAGTACCTTGAAGAGGCAAGAGCGGCAAAGACCATCGGTAAGTCGCTTGACGCAAAGGTTGAGATCACCGTTTCCGACAAGGAAAAGTACGCGCTTCTCTCCTCCTTCGGACAGGAGCTTGAAACGGTATTCATCGTATCGGGCGTTACCGTAAACGAGGGCGAGGACGAGATCAAGGTCTCCCCTGCTGACGGCTGCAAGTGCGTTCGTTGCTGGAAGTTCTCCGAAAACGGCAAGGACACCGAGGGCGGATTCCTCTGTATCCGTTGCTCCGATATTCTCGGTCTTTAATTTACGATGCTGATAGTATCTTTCGTCATAATCGCCTTATCTGTCATTCTCGATCAGATAACGAAGGTTATCGCGCTTAATGATCTTGAACCGATTGCATCGCACCCCTTTATTCCCGGACTTATTGAGTTTCGTTTTACGACGAATCCCGGTATTGCCTTCGGTATGCTGGGCGGTCAGGGCTGGCTGTTTATACCGATATCGAGTATCGCAATAATTCTCGTCGTATTCGTACTGATATACTTCAGAAAGAAGCTTTCACCGCTTCTTTCCGTGGCACTTTCCATGATCGCGGGCGGCGGTGTCGGAAACCAGATTGACAGAATTTTCCGCGGCGAGGTCATTGATTTTCTGAACTTTCAGTTTATCGACTTCCCGATATTCAACGTTGCCGACTGCTTCGTTTCAGTCGGGTGCGTGCTTGCGGGTATTTCGGTAATATTCTTCGACAGATGGGTATTGTTCGACGACAAGGATAAGAAAAAAATATCCGGAGAAAAGAATGATAAATAACGAAAGCGTCGGCTTACGTCTTGACGTTTATGTGGCGGAACGCGAGTCAATTACGCGTTCCGCCTCTGCAAAATTGATAGAAAGCGGCGCCGTTACGGTAAACGGCGAAGCGGTAAGTAAAAACTACCGCTTGCGCGAGGGTGATACCGTTGATACAGTCATTCCCGAGCCGACGCCCGATAAGGCGGAGCCGGAAAACATACCGCTTGACATAGTTTACGAGGACGATGACCTGCTCGTAGTTAATAAGCCCAAAGGAATGGTCGTTCATCCTGCGGCGGGAAACGAAAGCGGAACGCTCGTAAACGCCCTGCTCTACCACTGCGGAGATTCGCTTTCGGGAATAAACGGCGTTATCCGCCCAGGGATCGTTCACCGTATCGACAAGGACACATCGGGGCTTCTCGTCGTTGCAAAAAACGACTTCTCGCACGTTTCCCTTACAGAGCAGATATCTTCACACACCTTCGACCGCTTCTACCACGCGATCTCGCTCGGGCATCTGAAAGAGGAAAGCGGACGAATCAACAAGCCAATAGGCCGCCATCCCGTTGACCGCAAGAAAATGGCGATAGTCAAGGACGGGCGCGACGCGGCGACCAATTACAAGGTTCTGACGCCGCTTGACGGCGCGGACTATATCGAGCTTAAGCTTGAGACGGGACGGACGCATCAGATAAGAGTTCATCTTTCCTCGCTCGGTCATCCGCTTATGGGTGATACCGTTTACGGCGGTGGTAAGACTAAATTCGAGAGTCAGCATCCGTCGCTTATTTCGGGACAGTGTCTGCACGCGAAGACCATCTCGTTTATTCACCCGAGAAGCGGTGAATATATGTCGTTTGACAGCCCCCTTCCCGACTATTTCAAGAAGCTTCTGACACTCCTCGGAGGAACGGAAATCAATGGGTAAATTCGATAACATCCTTATATTAAGCGATTTCGACGGCACCTTTGCGGGAAGCAAGGGACGAATGGTCGAAAGGAATCTCGAGGCAATCGAATACTTCAAAAGCAACGGCGGACGTTTCACGATGTCAACGGGGCGGCTTCCCTGTATGCTGAATATCGTTTTCCCGAACTTCCGCGAGGTCGTTAATTACCCTCTCATTCTCGCAAACGGCTCGATTTTGTTTGATCCTAAAACCGACACGATCTTATCCGAGCTTTTCTACGACGGCGTTCAGGCGCGGCTCGACATCAAGGATGTAATGAGCAAATTCGACGTTATCAAGTTCGCCTGCTACACCGACGACGGAGAGCTTCAAAGCGGAATTACTCCCGACGAGGCGGTAGGCAATAAGTGGCGCAAGGCAAATCTCACCTACGCTAACGACGATGAAGCTATCCGCGCCCGTGACTATATAAACGAAACCTACGGCGACCGCTACGCTTGCTTCCGTTCAAGCTACTCCTTTACCGAGATCGTCGGAATTGATTCGGGCAAGGGCAAAAGGATTTCGGCACTTCGGTCGCTCTCCGATAAGAAGCTGACGGTATGCTGTATCGGTGACTTTGAAAACGATATTGAGATGCTGAAAATAGGCGACGTTGCGTTTTGCCCGTCGAACGCCATTGACGAAGTGAAAAATATTTGCGACCACGTCGTATGTCATCATAACGACGGCGCAGTCGCGGATATGATAAAGATAATAGAGGAACAATACATTTGACTAAACGCCGCTCATTCGCGGCAAGGAGGACAAAATGAAAGAAAAGTTTTATATCACAACAGCGATAGCTTACAGCTCGCGCAAGCCGCATATCGGCAATACCTTTGAGGTCATTATGACCGACGCTATCGCACGCTACAAGAGAAAACAGGGCTACGACGTGTTTTTCTTAACGGGTACCGACGAACACGGTCAGAAGATCGAAAACTGTGCTAAAGAAGCAGGTATCACACCGAAGGAATACGTTGACGGCGTAGCAGGACAGATAAAGGATATCTGGGATCTTATGGGCGCGTCCTACGACCATTTTATCCGCACGACAGACGACTATCACGAGGCGGCAGTTTCCGCAATCTTCAAGAAGCTCTACGACAAGGGCGATATATACAAGAGCGAATACGAGGGCTGGTACTGCGAGCCCTGCGAGGCGTTCCTTACAGACAGCCAGATAGTCGACGGCAAGTGTCCCGACTGCGGACGCGAGGTCAAGAAGATGAAGGAGGAATCCTACTTCTTCCGTATGAGCGCATACCAGGATCGCCTGATGAAGCACATCGAGGAGCATCCCGAGTTTATCGAGCCCGAGGCAAGAAAGAAGGAAATGGTAAACAACTTCTTAAAGCCCGGTCTTCAGGATCTTTGCGTATCCCGCAGCTCCTTCAAGTGGGGTGTTCCCGTATCGTTTGACGACAAGCACGTTATCTACGTCTGGATAGACGCGCTTTCGAACTACATCACGGCTCTCGGCTACAATCCCGAGCTTCCCGAAACGGATGCCTTCAAGAAGAACTGGCCTGCCGACGTTCATATCATAGGTAAGGACATCATGCGTTTCCACACGATCTACTGGCCTATCATTCTTATGGCACTCGATCTGCCGCTTCCGAAAAAGGTGTTCGGGCATCCTTGGCTTAACGTCGGTGCTGACAAAATGAGTAAGTCGAAGGGCAACAGCATTTACGCCGACGACCTCGCAGGTATTATCGGCGTTGACGCGGTAAGAGAATACGTGCTTGCGGAAATGCCTTACCTCAACGACGGAAGCATCACGTTTGACAACATCATCACCCGCTACAATACCGACCTTGCAAACAACCTCGGAAACCTCGTCAACCGTACTCTTGCGATGACTGCAAAGTATTTTGACGGTATCGTTCCCTCCCCCGCCGCTGAAAATGAGGTCGATGCTGACCTTAAGGCGTGCGTACAGAAAGCGTACGACGATATGGTCGCGCAGATGGACAGCTATCATATTGCCGATGCAGTTGAGACAGTATTCGGTGTGTTCCGCCGTGCTAACAAGTATATCGACGAGACGACTCCTTGGACTCTTGCTAAAAACGGCGACACCGAGCGTCTGTCTACCGTAATTTACAATCTTCTCGAAACTATCCGCGTCGGTGCCGTTATGGTCGAGCCGTTTATGCCTTCGACTGCGGTCGCCATTCTCAACCAGCTCGGCACGACTGTTGACTGCTACAAATTCGGCGGTCTTGAAGCAGGAAAGCCGATAGGAGAGGCAAAGGTTCTCTTCTCCCGTCTTGACGAGAAGGAGACCCTCGAGAAGCTTGAAGCGATGAATCCCCCGAAGGCGCCTGCTGTTCCCGTTCCCGAGGATCAGGAACAGGAGATCGGAATTGAAAGCTTCGGTGCTGTTGAGCTTCGTACTGCGCAGGTAATTGCCTGCGAGAGAATCCCGAAGGCAAAGAAGCTTCTCAAGCTTCAGCTTGACCTCGGCTACGAGCAGAGACAGGTTGCGTCGGGCATTGCAAAGTGCTACGCTCCCGAGGATCTTATCGGAAAGAAGCTGATCGTCGTTGCAAACCTCAAGCCCGCAGTTCTTTGCGGAGTTGAGAGCAACGGAATGATACTCGCATCGGGCGAGGGCGATCAGATAAAGGTCGTGTTCCTTGATGACGACACGCCCCTCGGACAGAGAGTAAGATGATAATTTTCGATTCCCACGCGCATTATAACGACGATAAATTCGGATCCTCCGACGAGCGCGACGCGAAGATACGGGAGATAATGGACGGCGGCGTAAAGTACATCCTCAACGCCGGTACAAGTCACGCTTCGTCACGCGAAAGCTTGAAGATCGCAGAAAATTTCGACGGGTTTTACGCGTCGGTCGGTATTCATCCGTCGGATCTGTATGACCTAACTGATCCCTACGCGGCGCTGAAGGAAATTGAAGCGCTTGCTTCTCACCCAAAGGCGGTTGCCATCGGGGAGATCGGACTTGATTACCACTGGCACGAGGAACGTCACGATTTTCAGAAGGAATTTCTGCATTATCAGCTTGACTTGGCTGAAAAGCTTGACCTTCCCGTCATAATCCACGACCGTGAGGCGCACGGCGACTGCCTTGACGCCGTGTTTGCCCATCCGAACGTTCGCGGTGTATTCCACAGTTACAGCGGAAGCGCCGAGAGTGCGAAGGAGCTTGTAAAGCGGGGATGGTACATTTCCTTTTCGGGAGTCGTTACCTTCAAAAACGCTTCGCGCCTATCCGAGATAGTTCCGACGATCCCCGACGACCGAATCCTCGTCGAAACCGACTGCCCGTATCTTACGCCCCACCCGCACCGCGGTGAGCGCAACGATTCGAGCTACCTCACTTATACGATAGAAAAGCTTGCTTCTCTTCGCGGAGCTACCCCCGACGAGATCGCATCCTTAACGCTAAAAAATGCCGCAACGCTGTTCAGCAAGTGCGGAATAATCAATGAGGAATAAACTATGTATAGCTATTTAAGAGAAAACTACACGATGCTCTTTGATTTCTATGAGCTGACAATGGGTAACGGATATTTTCTTTCGGGCTACGAGGACAAAATATCCTACTTCGACGTTTTCTACCGAAAGAATCCCGACGACGGCGGTTTCGCTATCGCCTGCGGTCTCGATCAGGTCATTGACTACGTAAACGATCTGAAGTTCTCCGACGACGATATTGATTTTCTCCGTTCAAAGGGTTGCTTTGACGAAAAGTTCCTTTCGTATCTTCGCACGTTCAAGTTCGAAGGCGACATCTGGGCGGTTCCCGAGGGAACTGTCATATTCCCCGGCGAACCGATAATGACGGTTCGCGCAAAGACGATCGAGGCGCAGTTTATCGAGACCTTTGTGCTTCTCACGCTCAATCATCAGACGATGATCGCAACGAAGGCGTCACGAATCGTCCGTGCTGCCGAGGGCAGACCGGTAAGCGAATTCGGCTCGCGCCGCGCACAGGGACCGTCCGGCGCTATTCTCGGTGCAAGAGCTTCCTATATTGCAGGTTGCTCGGGTACTGCCTGTGCTATTGCGGAGGAGCGCTTCGGCGTTCCTGCAACGGGAACGATGGCTCATTCCTGGGTACTTATGTTTGACTCCGAATTCGAGGCGTTCGACACCTACTGTTCCCTTTATCCCAATGCTGCAACGCTTCTCGTTGACACCTACAACGTAATTCAAAGCGGCGTTCCGAACGCTATAAAGGCGTTCAAGAAGCACGGAATTACCAAGTGCGGTATCCGTATCGACTCGGGAGACCTTGCGTATCTATCGCGCAAGGCGCGCAAGATGCTTGACGAGGCGGGACTTACCGAATGTAAGATAATCGCTTCCAATTCTCTTGATGAGTACATCATCCGCGACCTGCTCAAGCAGGGGGCAAAGCTTGACGCATTCGGCGTCGGCGAACGCCTTATAACCTCAAAGAGCACGCCCGTTTTCGGCGGCGTTTACAAGCTTTGTGCGGTTGAAAACGACAAGGGCGAGATAATCCCGAAGATAAAGATAAGCGAAAACCCCGAGAAGGTCACGACGCCTCATTTCAAGAAGGTATACCGTCTTATCGAGAAGGAAAGCGGAAAGGCGATTGCCGACTATCTGACTGTCTACGATGAAACGGTTGACACGAGCAAGCCGCTTACGATATTCGATCCTATTTATACCTGGAAGGAAAAGACGCTTACCGACTTTGAGGCAGTTGAGCTTCTTAAGCCGATATTCATAAACGGCGTTTGCGTTTACGACCGTCCGTCGACCGAGGAGATACGCAAGCACTGTCAAGAAGAGCTTAACCGTCAGTGGGACGAGGTAAAGCGTTTCGAAAATCCTCATAACTACTACGTTGACCTTTCTCCGAAGCTTTGGGACATCAAGCAGATGATGCTTCACGGCTTGCTGAAAACGGAGGAAAATAAATGAGTAAAAGAATCGCGCTTATCGCGCACGATAATATGAAGCCCATAATGATCGAGTGGTGTAAGGAAAATAAGGAAAAGCTTTCAGAGCATTTCCTTTGCGGAACGGGTACGACGGCGACAAAGATAAACGAGGCAACGAAGCTTCCCGTTAAGGCGTATTTGAGCGGTCCCCTCGGCGGCGACCAGCAGATAGGCGCTAAGGTCGCGGCAGGAGAAATTGACATAATAATCTTCTTCTCCGATCCGCTTACCGCGATGCCTCACGATCCCGACGTAAAGGCACTTCTCCGTATCGCGCAGGTCTACGACATACCGATTGCAAACAACAAAGCGACCGCAGACTGTATACTTAAATCTCTATAATCAATGAAAAAGCACGCTTCGTTTGAAGCGTGCTTTTTACGTTCAATTATTCTCCGAGACCTTCGACACCGGGAAGGTTATATTCGTCTCCGCCAAGAGAGACCGTGATTACATCCTCGTTATCAAAGATTATCGTCTCGCATTCAGGAGAAGTGAATTTCTCGTTCATATTCATCGTCCTTTCGTTTTAGAAGGTTATACCCGGCAGATTAACGCTGCCGTCTTCATTCGTTTCAAAGTCCTTATCCGTCGTTTCGGGGACGGTTGTTTCGGCTTCGGTCGTCGGTTCCTCGGTTGTCGGTTCAGCAGTGGTTACGGGCGAGGTCGTCTGTCCCTCAGTAGTCGTCTCTGCTGTCGAATCGGTTTCCGTTTTATCCGACATATCATCTTTCACCGTTGTATCGCTCGGCTTTTCCGTCGTGTCCGCGCCTTCGGTAGTATTTCCGTCGGTGGTCTCGGGAGCCGTTGTATCCGATACCGTGGTGGTTTCCGTCGTCACCTTCGGTTTGCCGTCATCGTTACACGCGATAACGGTTACCATAAGAAGCGCCGACAGAAGGAATAGAATTATGCTTCTCACTGTGCGTTAATTTGTTCAAGGTAAGCAGCTGCAGCTACTCCGTAGTTGTAAGCGGCAGTTACAATGTTTTGTGCTTTAACGTCGTCTCCGGCTTTGTCGTAAGCAAGCTTGAGGTAGGAGTTGAAGGTGAAGCTGATCGAGGAAACTACTGTGTCACCGTCATAAACAGTAACCGTGATCACGTCGCCGAAGTTAGCAGGACGAATATTCTCGATATAGAGCGCGCCGTTATCGAGGTGGTCTGCGAGGAGCAGCTTACCTGTGGTAACGGTTCCGCGAGAAGCTACGAAGGTGTATCCATCTTCTGCATTGATAGTCAAGCCAACAGTTGCATATTCGCCGAGAGTTGCATCTGCAAATCCGGGGATTACAGACTTGTCTGTAACAACGGGATCAGCAATCGCATTGAAATCGGGAGCTGTGAGCGTCTGCTCAACCTTTGCTGCTGCCTTGCCGTATACCTCGATAGCATCGAGGAGATCGCAGAGCTCGGTGTCAGAAGCATAAGCTTCCTTCGCTTTTTCGATATAAGCAGATACGCTTACGTCCTTGGTTATGATAGCTTCGTCGCCGACCATAATACTAACGGTGAGATCGTCGCCGATCTGACCGGGTGTAAGAGTAGTAGTGAAGGTGTTTTCGCCTGCGATAAGATTCTCGCAAACGGTGCCGTTGCTGAATTTAGCAAATGCCTTTTCGGGGTTAGCGTCGATCCACTCCTGGGTGATGTTAAATTTAACTCTTACTGTCACGCCCTTGTTAATGGTAAGTCCGAAGCCCTTGTATGCCGGAGCTTCAACCTCGGGCTCGGAAGTTTCATCAACGAGCTTGTAGAGGGCGATTGCCTGCTGACCGCTTGCATAATAGCGGAATCGCTGATTGTTATCACCCGATGTTGCGTTGTATCGAAGTGTCAAATTATTTGAAACAATGACCGCATTTCCACTTGTATCAATCGAAATAGTATTTACATATGCATCAGAGGTACTTTCGTTTAATCCGTTTCCTGTAGCAGTTCTTCCGATATATCTGCCAGATGCACTCTTTATTGCGTAACCGCTTTCAACCTTTTCGATGCAGAACACATAAGCCTTATAATCGCCGATAATTGCGCTGTCCTCAAGATTTACAGAAACGCCGTTCTTTCCGGCATCCAATTTTTCAAGAGAACCGTTAAAAGCAAGTTTTCCTGCCTCATATACGATAAGGTAGGTTCCAGCGGTCCAATCTGCAGGAGCGGTAGTAACTTTAACATATGTCTGACCGGATGCTCCGCATACAGAACAAACGTTATTTACAAAGTTATGCTGGATCATCGGAACGACCGTCTGTGATTCGATAACTGCATCGCAAACATCACAGTGGGAACCTTCGGTCAAGCCGGTTTCGGTACAAGTTGCATCTTTCGCTTTGTCAACTACGGGAGTATGTCCGGGTGCGGTAGTTACCTTATCTTCGCCGGGCTCGCCGCAGTTATCACAAACCTGCGATACTACTCTGTCTGTCGTGCAGTCGCCTTCGGTAACTACTTCGCCGTCTACCCATACGTGCTCGATGCAGAGATTAGTTCCGCAAGTGTCGCACTTGCTGTCGACAGGGTTTACGTCGGTATGACCGGTAGCTTCAATGGTTTCCTGTTCGGTAATGATCTCACCACAGTCGGAGCACTTTTCGCCTGCCGTAATTCCGTCTTCGGTACAGGTTGCATCGGAAGGAGTGCCGATTGCTTCGGTGTTTTCGTGGGTGCAAGCGGCGCCGAGCTTATAAAGATAAAAAGTGCTGGGATAGCTTGTTGCATTTGTAACTGTCGTGTTTTTGTACGCACGAACCTTATAGCTGTATGTTTTGTTACATGCAAGCGTTACTGCATAACCACTCGCACCTTCGAAAGTGAATTTTCCATCACTAACAGAGACCTGCCAATTATGAGAACCGGACGTAATGCCGTTGGTGCTGGCTCCAGTAGGGGCAATTGTAACGCTATTGGAGTCTGTTAGTGTTACGCCACTATCCGTGACTTCAACAGTCCATACATTTGCGCTATCAGTAGTAACAGTGGATCCGTTGGTTAGTGCGGATACTGTAACCCACGTTCCATCAAGCTTTTGAAGAACATAACCCGCAGTAGATACGATAATATACTCGCCGCTCGTCAGTTCATCAAGTGTGGTAATCTTGTTTCCTGTTACTTCAGCCGCCTTTGTGCCGATTGCGATGGCAGGAATCATGGAGAACACCATGATCGTGCCGAGGAGAAGTGCTGTCAATTTTTTAAGAAAATTGTGCTTCATTTTGCAAATACTCCACTTCCTTTTTTATTGTTTTTTCGCCGACATCCGGCAAATATAAATAGTTACTTCGATTGTATCATCATTGTCGATATTTGTCAACCTATTTATACAATAATATAATAATATTTTGGGGCAATATTGACAATCGGAAAAATGTGTGCTATATTCGACTTAAATAAAGCCAAAAGGAGATACATTATGCCAGTCAAGGTTGGACTACAATACATTGAGATCTGGAAAGAATCAATGGAAGAAGTTATATGCGAGTATGAAAAGGAGCCGATTCAAAAGGGCAAGATCGTCTTCTACGGTCCGTCATATTTTACGCGCTGGAGTACAAAGTGGGGTAACAAGCCGCTCAGCGAGACGGTACTCGGAAAAAGCGGCGCGCAATGCTGCATCAACCGCGGATTCGGTTCGAGCTGCTCCGAGCATCAGCTTTATTATTATCCCCGTATGATTCGTCCTCTTGAACCGAGCGTTCTCGTTTACAAGAGTTACGCGAATGCCGCCGCTTTCGGCTACACGACCGAGGAAACGTGGGAGCTTGCGCAGAGAGTTATCACGTATACCCTCACAGACTTTCCCGAGGCAACCGTTTATCTCGTCAGCGCATCGAGAAGCCGAAATATGAGCGACGAGCAATTTAAAGAGTGCCGCAAATACAACTCTTTCCTCAAAGAATTTGCCAAAAAAACGCCGAGATGTCATTACCTCGACGTATTCGACTATGAACCCATGACGAGAAACGATATTTACATCGACGACGGCGTTCATTTCAATGAATACGGCTACGAGCTTTTTGCCGATTTCTTTAGAGATGCGCTTAAAGACGAGCTTGATAAATACTGATATAAGGGAGAAAAAATTATGCCTGTTAAGGTCGGTTTACAGTACATTGAAATTTGGAAGGACTCCATGGAGGACGTTGTCCGAGAGTACGAAAAGGAACCCATTCAAAAGGGCAAGATCGTTTTCTACGGCCCGTCTGATTTTACACGTTGGGCGCCCATTTGGGACAACAAGCCGCTTTCGGAGATGGTTCTCGGAAAAAGCGGCGCGCAGTGCTGCATCAACCGCGGCTTCGGTTCGAGCTGTCCCGAGCATCAGCTTTATTATTATCCCCGTATGATCCGTCCGCTTGAGCCGAAGGTTCTCGTTTACAAGAGCGCGGGAAATTCCGAAGCGTTCGGGTATACGAACGAAGAGGCGTGGGAGCTTGCGCAGAGAGTTATTGCATATACACTCACAGACTTCCCCGAGGCACAGGTATATCTCGTCAGTGCGGCAAGAAATCGCGATATTACCGAGGAGCAGATAAAATATCGTCGCGAATATAATTCCTTCCTCAAGGAATTTGCCGAAAAGACGCCGAGATGTCACTATCTTGACATTTTTGAGTACGAGCCGCTTACAGACAATGATATTTACATCAACGACGGAGTTCATTTCAATCCGCGCGGATATGAGCTTTTCGCTGATTTCTTTACCGAAGCGCTCAAGGACGAGCTTGCGAAATATTAAAATATTCAAATACAGGCGAACGCAGTTCGCCCCTACGGTAACGTTTGACATTTTCTTTGTAGGGGCGAACTGCGTTCGCCCGCGTAGATACGATGTTTCTTTGCTTTTATAACGGGTCGTCGGGGCGCCGACCCCTACCGAGAAACGTTCAAAACTTACTTGGTAGGGGCTGGCGCCCACGACAGCCCGTAAAAAACGAAGTTGCACTTCTATTTTTTCTGTTGCACTTGATAGTATAATTCACCTTTATACAAAACAAAAGCCACCCAAAGGTGGCTTTTCCTATTATTCAACTGTGATAAAACAGGGCTCTGCACCGTTGAGGGTTATGGTATATACACCGTTTTCGGGTACAAGCTCGGCCGTGTTGTCGGCTGTATAAAGCGTTGCCTTACCGTTTACCTTGACAGTGAGCGTGTATTCCGATGCGGAGTCATACTCAACGGGAGAAACGAAGATCGCTTTCTTTTCGCCGTTTACGAATTTACCGATAAGCGCTTCCTTTGTGGAAACGATACTCTCAAATGCGCCGAAGGCAATCTCGGTCGTTCTTTCGGTGTCGATCCAATTATAATTTATATATTCCTTGGAAAGAGCGATCATATCGTGATTGACCTTTTTCAGTTTATCGTACTGCTCGGTCTTGTTGCCCTCGTCGTCAAGGACGTTGTGATGCCACCAGCCCGTCGAGTAGCAAGCCCACGATACTGCACCCGCGCCGTGTGCCATTGCGGAAAACGCCTGGAACGCAAGCTCGTCTTCGGTTACGTAGTGCTCGGGATCGAGCGAGTTTACCTGTCCGACGTAGTAAAGCTTCTTGCCGTTATCTCTGCAATAAGCTGCTGCGGTTTTAAGGTCGGAGAAAAGACGGTCGGGGCTTGAGGTGAGGTAATAGTGGTCAAAGCTCAAATACGGAAGATCTATGTTCTTGCCGTATGCTTCAACGTAGTCCTTGTACGTCGGAACGCCAAGCTCCTTTTTGGACTGCTCCTCGGTGTTTGCTGCGAGCATACCGTACGAGGGGTAGATATTGAGATAAGGGAATTTCGACGGTGCAAGCTCCTTCATAAGCTCTATCATCTGTCCGTAATAGGGAAAATCAACGCTCGACGGCTCGTCACCTGCGTCGATACCGACGATAGCGGGGTGGTCAACGAACGCATTTATTCCGTTTATGTACGCTTCCCTTTTGTTTGTAGTTGCCATCGTGCCTGCGTTGTCACCGTTTCCGCCAAACCATCCGGGAACGATGCCCGCTACTACTGCGGACACGCCGTATTTATAAAAGAGGTCAAGCATTTCTCTGTCGTTATCTGCGCCGAAAACGAGGTCGATTCCGCTTTCGCTCAGGTCCTTAATGCCCTCCTCTGTTCTCGCGTTTTTCTGAAAATAATACGTTCCGATATGGAATTTATCAAAAAAAGTGTTCATAGTGTTCTCCTTATGAGGTTTTATGATATTATACCACTAAAAAATGGCTTATGCAAGGGGGAAATAAGAAAAGCGCCTTGCGGCGCCTCTCTTTTATTTGATCTTGATTTTTATATCACCCGTGTCGGTCGTGATCTCGCATTTACCGCCCGTCAAGGTAGAAGGAACACGTATCTTGCCCGTATCGCTTCTTGCTATAAATATCTTTTCCGAAAGAAGCGTGCCTTCGACGTCGCCCGTGTCGGTTTTGACGTAAATTTCTGCTGCGTCGGAGCTGTCAAGCTCAACGTCACCCGTGTCGGTCCTTATATTGAATTTCTCGGACGCGATCACGTTTTTCAGCTCGACGTCGCCCGTGTCGCCGTTTACGGTCAGATTTTTACAGTTGACGTTCGTAATATCGGCGTCGCCAGTTGACATTTTCGTCTTGATATCGCCTGCACATTGAACGTTTATAAGGTCAATATTACCTGTCGAGGTCTTAATTTCGATATTTCCTGCGGTTATATCCTTAACGGAAACGTCACCCGTTGATGCCTTGATTTTCAGTTCACCGTTTGCCGATGCGCCGCACTTTACGTTGCCCGTTGACACCTTGACGGATATATTTTCGAACGTCAGTCCGCTTGCGAGCTTTACGTCGCTTGTGTCAGCTTTGATGTTGAGAGCGGCGTATTCTTCTTCGGGAAGGTAGACTGTGATTTTTGGCTGTTTGAAGTTAATCGAGAAGAACGTCGACCAATTAAAGCCGTCGTCCGTTTCAGCCGAAAGCGTGTTTTCGACAACCTTGACCGTATGCTTTTCGTCTTTTGGCAGATAGGTCACGACCTTGGTCTTTCCATCGGATGACTGAAGAACGGTTATATCTGCGGTGTTTGACGTCAGCAATACGTTTTTGACGTCTTCTTCGAAAATATAGGTCTTGGTTTCATATTCAACGGTGGTCAGCTTCTTGAAGTCCCAGCCGTGCGCCGTCATTGCGAATGAAAAAACCGTGCCGCCGATCAGAATAAGAACGGTCGCAATTATCATTGCAAACTTCATTTTCTTCATTACGCCACCTCCTTTTTAGTAAAAGCGCGCTTAATGCGTTTGAAGAACCGCACGGTGAATTTTACTATCAGCTTTGACAGAGCCAAGCAGCCGCAGAAGGCAAAGACGGTAAGTCCTGCGCAGGCAAGTGATGCGCCGATAAGCGCGATTCCCGTTATTGCCTCGGCTCTGACAATTTGCAAAGCTCCGAGTGCAAGCAAAGAGGGGCAAACGACTGCAAGCGCGGCAAAGCAAGCCCAAAGCGCGATCATTACCGCCCACATTGATACGTAAAGAGAAATAGATACAACAAAAGCCGCACCGATAAGCGGAAGCCAAACGGGTATTCCGAGTATCAAAAGGGCGATCTCCCATCCCTTAAGGCGTTTTGCCGTTTTTTCTTTTTCCTTTGGTTCTTCAGCGTCTTCGGACGAGCTCTGCGCAAATTCAACCATTATACTCTTTGCAATTTCGTCAATATCTCCGACTGCCGCGACGGCTTCCTCTTCAGTCAGACCCTCTTCCATTCGATCCTCTATCATTTCGCTGTAAAAATTCAGGCGTTCCTCGATCTCGTTTTCGGCAAGTCCCAAAAGCTTTTGATCGAGTTCGTGTAGAAACTCTATTTTAGTCATCGCTACCGTCCTCCTTTGCGACAAAATTATATATCGAAACTATTTCTTTCCACTCGTTCTTAAATTCTTCTATTCTTTTTCGTCCGATATCGGTTATTCTGTAATACTTTCGAAGCCGCCCGCCGTGCTCTGCCGTCCATACCGTCAGCATATTCGCACTTTCAAGACGCTTTAGGATCGTATAAAGCGTCGATTCCGAGAGCTCAATATACGGCTTCATATCCTTTATTATCTTATAGCCGTACGAGTCCTCGTTCTTTATCGCCGCGAGCACGCATACGTCAAGCAGTCCTCTTTTTAGCTGAATGTCCATACCATACCTCCCCTTACATAATACATCATATCACGAGGTATTGTGTTTGTCAAGAGGAATTTCAAAAAAATATTGCAGATTTGACTTATTTGTATTATAATGGTATCAACATAATTTTACCGAGGAATGAGTTATGAAATTACCCGAAGCGTTCTGCGCGCGAATGAAAATGATGCTCGGAGATGAATACGAGGCGTTTTTGTCCTCTTACGACCGACCGAGCACGCCGTCTCTGCGCCTGAATCCTTTGAAAAAGAATAATATTTGCTTAAGTGATATTTCGGAAATTCCGTGCATAGGTGACCGTGTGCCGTGGGCGGAGAACGGGTACTATTACGATCCCGAAGGTGAAACGCGACCGGGAAAGCATCCCTATCACGAATCGGGCGTTTACTACATTCAGGAAGCAAGCGCGATGCTCCCGGCTTCCCTTTTTCCACCCTGTGAAGACGACAAGGTGCTTGATCTTTGTGCCGCACCGGGCGGAAAAAGCACACAGCTTGCGGCGGCTTTAAACGGAAATGGAATTCTCGTTTCTAACGAGATACATCCCCAAAGAGCGTCGATCCTTTCACAGAACGTCGAGCGAATGGGCATCCGCAACGCAGTCGTTACCTGCCACGCTCCTAAGGAGCTTGTTCGACATTTTCCCTGCTTTTTTGACAAGATCGTAGTTGACGCGCCCTGCTCGGGCGAGGGAATGTTCCGCAAGGAGGAGCAGGCGCTCACGATGTGGAGCAAAGAGAACGTCGATCTCTGCGCCGAGCGGCAAAGGGATATTCTCGAATCTGCTTCTGAAATGCTAAAACCGGACGGATATCTTATCTATTCGACCTGCACCTTTGCGCCCGAGGAAAACGAGGGTGTAATCCTGCATTTTCTCCGCAATCATCCCGAATTTGAGGTCGTTGAGCCGATGAATAACGCAGTGCTTGACTGCATTTCGAAAGGACTTATCGACCGCGGAAACCCCGAATGGGTAAACGGCGAGGAATACGCAGACCAGATAAAAAAGACGCTTCGCATCTTCCCGCATCACGCAAACGGCGAGGGGCATTTTGCGGCATTGCTTCATAAATCCGCCGACGCGCCGACTGCGAGCGTAAAGGAACGCAAAAACGATAAGAAAAAGCAAAAGGAAAATGGCTTCGGGCGCGGACAAACGACGCCCGAGAGTGCGTACAAGCTTTTCTTGCTGTTCATCAAGGACGTGACCGACGAGACGATAGACGGCGTTCCCTGCCTTTTCGGCGAACAGCTTTATCTGTGTCCGAGTGACCTGCCGTCGCCGCGCGAGGGACTTAAGACTCTTCGGCACGGCTTGCATCTTGGTACGGTCGTAAACGGTAACCGTTTTGAACCGTCGCACGCGTTGGCACTCGCGCTTGATCCGTCAAAGGCGAAAAAGACCTTCTCTATCGACCTTGATTCTGCGTTCTCCTACCTGCGCGGCGAGGTCGTTCCCTGCGATAACGAAAAGGGGTGGCACATTGTAGTTCACGATTCCTTCCCTCTCGGCTGGGGCAAGGCAAGCGACGGAATGATGAAAAACCATTACCCGAAGGGGTTACGAAAACAGTAAAAAAGAACGCGGAAAATTCCGCGTTCTTTTATTATTTACTCTTCTTTTCCTTTATAATAACGACGGTTGCGACTGCGCCTACTCCGACTATCGCAACAATAGCAATAACAGTAAGAAGAACGCCGTTGTCGTTCTTTTTCTTATTACCCTTGCCGCCTTCACCATCGGTCGTATCGGAAGGATCGGTCACATCGGGAGTCGTCGTATCGGTACCGTCGGTCGTTTCGTCGGGAACGGTCGTTACGGTTCCGTCTGTTGTCGTATCCTCGGGGAGCTTACCGCTCTCGGAAATACCGCATCTACTACAAATATTTGTAGCTTCATCGAAGTCGTGACCCAGAGCGTTGCCCTCGGTTGCCTGACACTTAGTACAGGTCTTGGGAGTATCGCAGTCGGCGGCAGTCCAGTTGTGTCCGGTTGTCTTTATCGTCTGTCCCTTGTTTATGATTTCGTTACAAGCGGTACACTTAACGTTTCCGGTATGTCCGTCGACGGTACAGGTAGGTGCCTTTGCACCTTCGATAGTCGTATTGGTATGAGCACAGGTCGGAGTAGTAGAACCCGAACCGGAGCTTGAGCTATCGCCGGTGTAGACCGTGATACTATATGCACGGCTCTGTTTTGCCAGATTAGAATACGTAACAGAATTAACGGGAGAAGCAAATACAACGGTAATGATGCCGTCATTATTCGTTGCAGTTGCACCATCGGGGGCATTCAGCCAGCTGCCAACGTACTTACTGTCTGAAATTCCTACGCAGTTTATCTCAATCTTGGTTATACCGGGATATTCAATAATAACGTCAGAGCCCTGATAGAAGCGTGCAGGATTGCTGTAATCCGCTACGTTGTTCGACGCGCTCGCCTTATTGTTGGTGACCGTAATGCCGCTCATTACCCAGACCTGCTTAGAGGTAGAGAACTCGGTGCGGTTTGCGGTATCCGCAAAGCTGATCGTTACAGTAGTGCCGTCAGAGCTTGTCGGTTCAGCTGCGCCACAAACGGTACACTTATTATTGCTGTAATTATGTCCCGTTGCGTTTGTCTTATCGCCCGTGTAGGTGTCACCGCAGAGCGAGCAGGTGTAGGTTGTAAAGCCGCCGCTTACGCAGTTCGGCTTAACTACGACGGAGGTATACTTATGAGTACAGGTTGCGGGAGGAGTAACGTCGGTGCTTCCGTCTCCGCTGTTTCCGCCGCTGTTTCCGCTTCCGTCAGTCGTATAAAGACGTGCAATATAGTCGGTGTCCTTGAGCTTTGTCGAGGTAAGAACGCTCATCGTGAAGTACGATCCGTAAGTACCGATATAGCTCGGCTCGCCCGAAACATTGGTTGTAAGAGCGTTTTTCGCGCTGTCCCAGGTATATACGGAGGATGCGGTCGCAGCAAACGTGAAGTTATAATGCTCATTGCCGTCAGAGCCGGTAGCAAGAACGAGGTTTATATACTGCTTCGTATTACTGCTATCCTTGAAATAGAGGTAATAGCCGCCCGTTGCGGTCTCAACGAAGACGTCAACGCCTTTCGTCTGATCTGTATCGGTTGCGCCGTAGTAACCCGACATAGCGCCCGTGAAGTAGTATTCCATTGCCGCCGCGTCGGAATAGAGACCGAGCTTATACGCCTTGCCGGTAGTAACCGAGGTAGCGTACGTGGGCTTGACCGCTTCCTTTTCACCGCAGAGAGAGCAGGTTCCGGAAACGTAGTTATGATTCTTTGCTTCAACGTAGTTTGTCTTATAGCTGTAGGTACAGCCCGAGGTCTTACATTTGATGATCGTGTAGCCCTTTGTCGTACAGGTCGCCGCTACGACAGTACCTGCGTCGAAGTTATTGTGGCTGCACTTCTTATTGCTTGTACCCGAGGGGGTAGTCATATTTTCGGGGATATCCGCTCCAAAGAGCAAGAATCCAAGCTCGGGATAGTCAACGAATACGTTACGAGTACCCGTGATGGATTCTACCGCATCGTTACGGCCAAGCTCCCATGTGTCAACAGGGTCAGCTTCCATCCATTCAAGGAGGACGTCAAGACTCTCCATTACTCCGCTCTTACCCCAAGCGTAGTTGCGATTGCCCCAACGAACGTAAACGTAGAGGAAGATACGCGAAACGTCGCCGCGAAGGTCGTACGTACCGTTCGACTCACTGTTAGGATTATAGTATCCGCTACTCTTGCCGTAAGCGGTATTACCGCGCGACGAGTTTTCGCTCGTCGAGGTCGGGCGAAGCATCATAAGATCGTTTTCATCGCTTCCGCCGAGTCCCTTACTGTTTGGCCAGGTATGCTCGCGGTTCCATCCGCCGTCCCATGTAGGACCGATCGCGTTACCGGAATAGAAGGACGAGATCTTTCCACCGCTTCCCTGACAGTCGGTATACTGGAAAAGACTCTTTGTTGCGTCGTAGCTCGTAATGTAGCTATGCGCATTCTTCATCATATCCTGCAGCGCCTTGAACAGAGCGCTGTTAGGCGCGTCAGACGTACCCGTTCCGCCTGCATAGGTTGAGAGCACGTCGTACGACGTATACTTGTCATAGAACTTTTCGGCATTCGGGGACATAAACGTCGCAACGGTTCCGCGCGTGCCCCAGTTGTATATGTATTTGCCGTTCGAGGCATACACATAGTTTACTTCTGCGGCTTCTGCCTGCATACTGATAAAGGTAAGCGTCGATATACAGCAAACCAGTACCAGAATGACCGCTAATCCGCGTTTCAAGATATTGTTCATCTGAATTCTCCTCAATAGATATTCATCTTATATAGTTTACCCTATAATGCGGATAAAATCAATAGATTTTTGAAAACTTTGCAGCTTTGTCGGTTTTTCCGTATAATAATGTCAAAAAACGTCCCCGACGCATCGGCGTCGGGGACGTTTTAATTCGTCATAATGAAGTTTTTTACTCTCGGGTGGAAGCAGAGGTATATCATTGGCAGAAGCGAGACTGCGCTTCCGATTGCGAAGACGATATACAATGGAAAAAGGTCTCCGAGCACACCGTAAAGAACCGTTGAAAGTGCCGATCCGCCAACGCAGGCAGACTGAACGAAGCCGAGTATCGCACCGCGGTTATCCTCGGGGAGTGCAAGCATAAGTGACGCGTTGAACACCGCGTTTCCCGCGCAGTTCATAAACGCTCCGAGGAAGCCGAATATGCACATCATAATGAAGCTTTCCGTCAAGAACGCGAGCACCATAAAGACGACGGACGAGGTAAAGCTTATCGCCATCACCCAAAAGCGTGCCTTCGGCTTCAGCTTGATTATTCCGAGAAGAACCACGCAGATAAGCGATGCGACCGTCGTTATCGACATAAGGTAGCCGTACATATCGACCGAAAAGCCCTTCTGCATACAAAACGGAAGCATAAGGGAAAACGATCCTGCGGAGAGGAAATTAAGTATTATCGCACACGGAATGAATATTTTAAGGCACGGCTCGGAAAAGACCGTCCTTACCGCAGAGCCCATATCTCGCAACACGCCCTTTACAGTTACCATCTCGCCCTGACGGAGCGTTTTCGGAACGCGTATAAAAAGCTCGCTGATCGCGGAATAGAGATTACTTAAACCGTTGATTATCACGATAAGCGGCACTCCGAAAAACGCGACCATTACGCCGCTGAACGCCGTGCCAACGGTATTGACGAGCGAGCTTGACGCAGAGAAAACAGACTGACCGCGAACCATATCGTCACGCGGAACAATGTCGATAAGAAGCGTGTTCGCGGCAGGTGAATAAAAGACGCTTCCGAATGCGGCGAGGAACGCGGCAACGAGAACGCCTGCGATGCTCAATTTATTCGTATACGCGAAAATACCGACCGTTATCATTACCGCGCCCTGCATAAGGTCGAGCCCGACCATTACCCATTTGCGGTTGAGCTTGTCCACGATGCTTCCGCAGAACGGCGAGAGGAACATCGTAACGAACATCGAGATCGCCGACATAACGCCCATAAGTGCGCTCGACCCCGTTTGCTCATACACCCAATAGCCGATAGCGACGCTATACATAAGGTCGCCAAGGGTACTGACCGTGCTGCCTTGCAAAAGCAGTATAAAATCTTTATTCCACAGTTTTTTCATTTTGTCATCCGCCCGTATGATTTATTAACGACATTATATCACAAAAATCAAGCGTCTTGTAGATGAATTCTTCACCTCTTGACGCTTGATATTTACCTGATAGAATTACAGCATATTTTCGTCGTAAACGGCGCGGACTCCGCCGATGAACTTCGGGCGTGTGCGCGCGGCGACGACGAGAGCTTCGCCGATATGATCGTTCGTCAGACGCAGAGGAACTGCGACCTTTTTGAGGTGCATTCCGATGAGCGTAAGACCTATATCAAGCCCCGCGTCTGCCTTTATCTCCTCAACGACGACGGGATCGGAAAACGACTTATACGCCTGCGTTGCCATCGAGCCGCCTGCCTTCGGCTGGGGAATCACGTTGACCGTTTCAAGATTCGGCGCCGCTTCCCTCTCGAT
>CAZVVM010000025.1:0-21449 GCA_964630635.1 uncultured Ruminococcus sp.
AGCTGTGTGTTCCGTTGCCGTTCGTCCAGGTGCCTTCTGCGTCAACGTGGTTTTCTTTGTTCTTCTCTGTATACTCGTATCCGCAGGTCTCGCAGAGTGCGCCGTGCTGACAATTTGCTTCGCCGCCCGTATGTCCGGGACATCCGATGCCGCAAACGGAGCAAGCACCGGTTTCTGCGTCCCAAAGGTGAGGACAGGTTGCAAAGAGACCGCCTACGTCAAAGGAAACGTAACCGGTATTCAACGCGTCTCCCGCGTCGCCCTTGTAGACTGCGATGATAAGCTGATCACCCTTGTTAAGCTCGATATTTCCGTACGTTATATCAATAAGCTCTCTCCATGTGGTAGCTTTCTTGGTAAGCAATTCAGTTCCGTTCTTCATAAGAACGATCTCAACCTTAGCGCTGTATATCAGCTGGAACTGAGCGTTTACGTTATAGATGCCGTCTGCGGGTGCTTCGAATACGAGCGCTGCCGCATACGTTCCATCAGCGGTAGGATACATATCGAATTTTACGTCCGGATTAAACTTGCCTTCGGTCTTCTGAGTAATATACGCGTTGGGCGTAGTAGCACCGGCTACCCAGTTTCCGGGATAGCTTTCGCTCCACGTTCCTCTGGGAGCTTCTTCAACCTTGCAAACTACTCCGTCGTTACGGTAGCCGGCAAGGAAGAAGTTACCGTCAACCGTTTTATCGGTAGCGAGGTTGGAAACATACTCTACGTATACTTCGTCCGTTACGCGTCCGCAGATCGCGCAGGTGCTTTCGCCGTCTGCATAGCTCCAATCGTGATAGCAGGATGCTTCGCAGTAATCGCAAACGCCTTCATTCCATCCGTGAACACACTCGACTCCGCAGGTAGCGCAGACGCCGTTATTCCATTCGTGAATGCAATAAGCGTAGCAGTTCTTACATACGCCGTTCGTCCACTCGTGCTCGCAGGATGCTACTTCATCAAGGGTCACCTCGATAGAACGGATAGCTATTTCAGCATCGTAAGCGTTATCAGAAACGTGAGACGCAACGAACATTATCGTTTCGCCTGTCTCAAGGTTTACTTCGCTACCGGTAAAGTTCGCATCCTCGTGTTTTTCAGTAGGAGACTGCGTAGCAAACGTATAGCTTGCAAGCACTTCCTCGCCCTTAAGCACCTCTACCTTATAGCCGGCAGGTCTGCCTGACGAGATTCTTAGCTTGCTGAAAAGTGCGTCAAAGGAATAGGTACCGCTTACGGGAGCAGTAAATACTACAACGGAATCGTAGTCTGCTGTCGGCGTCATATCAATGTACGCAAACTGACCGAGCAAGCCGTGAAGGTCACTGCCGTTCAACTTAGAATTTGATACCTGAGTTTCACAGAAAACATACGGAGAACCCGTAGGGAACAGATACCAGCCCATCCAAGCGCCCCAAGCGGTGCCTGCCTCCATTCTAAGTCTGTCGATATTTCCATCAGCATCTTTTCCTGCAAGATAGAAGTTACCACAGGTCTTAGTAGTAAGATCGCAGCCGAATTCATACGTCTGGTTGCCGTAAGTATAGCCGCCCTCGGTGCCTGTCTTGGTTACGTCGAACTTGATGATACCGAAGTTATCACAGCCCTGACGCGTATTAAGGTCGCTGAGCGTCGTTACCAGCATGATCTCGTCGCCTGCCGACAGCTGAACGTCTTTTACGTCAAAGACCACCTCGCCCGCGCCGTTTGCTCCGCAAACGTCAAGAGCAGTTGCGAGGGGTTGAGAATAGCCGTTTCTCATAAGCGCAACGTCCAAGAACGAGTCATTCTGTGACTGGTACTTATTACCCTTGAAATAGATGTCATAGACGCCGTCCTCGGGTGCTGTAAATACGAGAGCGGACTTGTAATCACCGCTACAGGACATATCTATAATACTGCCGTAGGTTTTGTCCTCTGTGTCATAGAACACGTAATCCGATTTGCCTGTTCCGCCTATCGGCCAATAGCCGAGCCAGGTATCGGTCCAGGTTCCTCTTGCCGTCGATTCCGCGCCGACAAGTCTGCCGTCTTTCTTCGAGATCGCGTCGAAGCGGAAATGGTTTTCAGACACGGAATTTTCGATGGAAAGATCGAAAGAATATTTCGTATTCGTTTCCGTTTCCGTCTCCGTTTCTACTGCAAAAACGGTGACGCAGGTAAAGAGCATCGCCGTTACGAGCAGAAATGAAAGAATTCTTTTCAGGTTACTCATTATTAACCTCCTATAAAAATTTTGATTATTATGTAAGCAATTATAATCATACTTTATTGTACCATATATTTATTTGTTTTTCAATAAATCCGATCTCGTTTTTGAGCTTTGGCGTGACGAAATTTAATTCTGATTTTTGTGTAAAAGTTACAAAACATTCACAATTAGTGTCGAATGATAACCTATAAAAAATCCACCCGCCAAGGGTGGATTTTTTATAGGTCGTTTTTGATTATATCCTCGAAGCTTTCGCGGCGGATGACGGGCTTTACGCCGTTCTTCGTTACCGCGACGACGGCAGGACGAGGGATCCTGTTATAATTACTTGCCATTGAGTAGTTATAGGCACCTGTGACGAGGACTGCGAGTATATCTCCGCGGTTCGGCTTCGGAAGAAGCACGTTTTCCTGTATCAGGTCTCCGCTTTCGCAGCATCTGCCTGCGACGGTGCATAAGAAGCTCTTTTCGTCTGCCATTCTTGAGGCGAGACAGACGGTATATTCCGAGCCATAGAGGGCGTAACGCGGGTTATCAGACATTCCGCCGTCGACCGACACGTAATTCTTGAAGCCCGGTATCTCCTTCGTTCCGCCAACCGTATAAAGTGTGAGGCAGGTGTCTGCAATTATGCTTCTGCCCGGCTCCATATATATTTTCGGGGACTTTATTCCGCATTTTTCGACTTCGTTCTTAACGTATTCCGCAATCTTTGCGATGAAGCTTTCGACGTTGATGCTCGGCTGTCCTTCCACGTACTTTACGCCGAATCCGCCTCCGAGGTTGAGTATCTTACATTCATATCCGAGCTTTTTCTTCATATCGGACAGGAACTCGACCATTATTTTTGCTTCGTCGCAGAAGGGCTCGACCTCAAATATCTGCGAGCCGATATGCGCGTGTATGCCGTCTACGGATATATTCTTCTTTCCGAGCGCGTAACGGAGCGCCTCCTCTGCCTGGCTCGTTTCGATAGCTATACCGAATTTGCAGTCGACAGAGCCCGTCACGACTGCCGCGAAGGTATGCGGGTCTATTCCCGGGGAGAGGCGGAGAAGCACTGACGGGGTCTTGCCCATTTCGCCAGCGATCTCGTCTATACGGTCGAGTTCCGCGAGGTTATCGACTACGAAGTGTCCGACGCCGTTTTCAAGGGCATATACGATATCCGCGTCGGTCTTATTATTTCCGTGGAAGCAGGAAAGAGAAAGGTCAAAGCCCGCCGCTTTTGCGGTATATAGCTCGCCCGAGGAGACGATATCTATGCCCATTCCCGTCTCTCTTGCGAGACGGTAGAGGTACTTGCAGGAGAACGCCTTGCTTGCGTAGAACGGCACCGCATCTATGCCGAAGTGCTTTTTCATCGCGTCGACGTACGCGAGCATATTGCTCTTTATTCTTTCCTCGTCAAGCGCCATAAGGGGCGTTCCGTATTCCTTTGCGAGGTCTGCCGTATCTGCGTCTGCTATCGTAAGGTGATTTTTTTCGTTTACCGAAAGATTTGTGTGAAGCATTTTTATATCCTTATAACAAACGAAAGCCCATTCGGCTTTCGTTCGTTTTTTATTTAAGCATTGTTTTCATATTATAGAAGCCCGCGGGCTGATGGATAAGATATTCCGCCGCCTTGATCGCGCCGTCTGCAAAGAGCGCGCGGTCAAACGCCTCGTGCTTGAGCGTTATACGCTCGTTATCGGTGCAGATAGCGACCTCGTGTATTCCGACTATGTTTCCCATACGGAGTGCCGAGATACCGACGTCGTTCTTTTCGCGCTTGGCTTGTCCCGATCTGCCGTTTACAGGCACCGCGTCGGGGCGGACCTCCTTGACTGCGTCAAAGAGCATAAGGGCTGTACCGCTCGGAGCGTCGAGCTTTCTGTTATGATGCGTTTCGCAGATCTCAACGTCTGCGTCGGGGAATACCGACACGACGCGCTTTACTGCGTCGCAGAGCGTTGCAATTCCTATCGACATATTGCCCGAATAGAATATTGCCGTTTTTTCTGCCGCTTTTACTATTTCCTTTTTCTCTTCCTCGGTATGTCCCGTCGTGCAGATTATTGCGGGAATCTTATTTTCCGCCGCGTATGCGACGATATCAGCCGTTACTGCGTGGTAAGAGAAGTCGATTATCACGTCGGCTTTTTCCTTGACCGAGGATATTCCTGCGTAGCAGCCGTCACCGTCTGTCACGTAGCCGACGTCGACCATAGCGGCTATTTCATATCCGAGCTTTTCTGCCGCCGTCTTTACCTGTGCGCCCATTCTTCCGAGGGCGCCTACAAGAATTATTTTCACTTATTTTTACTTCCTGAATTATTTTACGTTTAAGCCGAGCTTCTTCATTTCGTCTACGAGCTTTGCTTCGTTCTTTTCCTCCATCGGGCAGAGGGGGGAGCGGAGGACGTTCTCTCCGTAGCCGAGGTGTGCCATTGCTGCCTTTACGGGGATCGGGTTTACCTCGGAGAAAAGTGCCTTTATGAAGGGCAGATACTTATACTGAAGCTCTGCTGCACCCTTAATGTCGCCCGAAAGCGCGAGCTTGCAAAGCTCGGAGGTCTCCTTCGGCATCGGGTTTGAAAGAACCGAAATTACGCCCTTTCCGCCGAGAGCCATTATCGGAACGATCTGATCGTCGTTTCCGCTGTATATATCGAGCTTGTCTCCGCAGAGAGCGAAGGTCTCGACTATCTTGCCGATGTTGCCGTTTGCTTCCTTGATGCCGACGATATTAGGATGCTCGGCAAGGACAGCGTAGGTCTCGGGCTCGATATTTACGCCCGTACGCGAGGGGACGTTATAGAGTATTACGGGAACCGTCGATGCGTCCGCGATCTCGGTATACATCTTGATAAGTCCCTTCTGGGTCGCCTTATTGTAGTAAGGAGTTACGCAGAGGACTCCGTCAACGCCTGCTTCACAAGCGAACTTCGTCATATCGACTGCGTACTCGGTGCAGTTACTTCCCGTTCCAGCGATAACGGGAACTCTGCCTGCGACCTGCTTTACCATAAAGGAGATGCACTCGCGGTGCTCTTCGTCGGAAAGAGTTGACGCTTCGCCCGTAGTTCCGCAGACGACGATCGCGTCGATGCCTTCCTTGATCTGCCATTCGACGAGGTCGGCAAACGCTTTATAGTCTACCTTTCCGTTTTCGTCGAAGGGAGTTATTATTGCGCTTGCGGCACCGGTGAATATCGTTTTTTTCATAAGTTTTCCCACCTTTTAGAAATAAAAAATACCCGAACAGTAAAGTCCGAGCATCATTCCACCTACCTCGGGCAACGCCCGAGATCTTACAGATAACGCTCCGCCGATTTCTTCGGCGACAGTTCAGCAAATCTTATTTTGAAGAACCAAGAAAGGGCGGCGAGGTCTTTCTTTCGGCATCCTGCCCTTTCCCGCCTATAATCTCCCGTCGCCTATGGGATCTTTTCGGTAAGCGGTACTCTTGCGCGGATGCGCCTTTACTGTGTACGCGTTTATTGTAGCACACATATTTCTATATGTCAAGCATAGATGAAAATTTTTATTAGGTTTTGCAAAAACGCGGGAAAAAGAGGGGAAAAAGTCGGGGCGAATTTTATTTTCCGTTATGGTATTCTGTTTATGCCGAAGGAGGTGAGAGAAAATTGTTCAGTCAGAAGCAAAGAGAATATTTCGACGGTGCGACCCGCAGGTGGAACATAAAAAGCGGAGCCACGCGATCTGGCAAGACATACTGTGATTATTTTATGATTCCAAAGCGGATACGCGCCTGCCGAGGCGAGGGGCTTATCGTTCTTATCGGAACGACCGTTTCCACTCTTTGCCGAAACATTCTTGATCCTATGAGAGAGATCTGGGGTGAGTTTTTCGTCGGCAAGCCGTCAAGCAATGACACCGTGATGCTTTTCGGGCGGAAGTGCTGGCTTGTCGGCGCTATGCGCGGAGATCAGGCGTCGAAGCTTCAGGGAAGCGGAATTGAGTACGCTTACGGCGACGAGATCACGACCTGGAGCGAGAACGTTTTCGAGATGCTGAAGAGCCGTCTCGACAAGGATCATTCGGTCTTCGACGGCACCTGCAATCCCGTTGGTCCCGAGCATTGGTTCAAGCGGTTTTTGGACAGCAATGCCGACGTTTTTCATCAGAGCTATACTATCGACGACAACCCGTTTCTCTCATCTTCCTTCGTGCACAGCTTAAAAAAGGAATACGAGGGCACCGTCTACTACGACAGATACATTCTCGGCCGTTGGGTTGCGGCGGAGGGTATCATCTACCGCCGTTTTGCCGACGACCCGAATTCCTTTTCGCTTTCGCGGGACGACATTTCGGAGCTTAAGCTTTCGAAGATCACGGTCGGCGTTGACTTCGGCGGAAACAAGAGCGCAACGGCGTTCGTCGCCACGGGTACTGTTGGAAATTATGAGAGCGTCGTCGTTCTCCGCAGCGAGCTTCATTCGTCGCTCGTTGACAGCGACCGTCTCGGTGAGCTTTTCTGCGATTTCCTGCGCTCCGTCGAACGCGACTTCGGCAGCGTCGGTTCAGTCTACTGCGACAACGCCGAGCCGATCCTCATTCGGTCGCTCAAAAAGGCGGTAAGAAACGACGGGATTGACTCTTCGGTACGTCTTGCGAAGAAATCACCCGTCAACGACAGAATACGGCTCACCTGTCGGCTTATGGCGCAGAGGCGGTTTTTCGTTTGCCGTGATGCCGGAAGTGTGAAAAATGCGCTCTGCACCGCCCTCTACCGTCAGGACGGCATAGGCGACGAGCGTCTTGACAACGGAAGCACTGACATCGACTCACTCGATGCCTTTGAATATTCCATTGAACGTGATGCCATTAAACTCATAGGATAACACCGTGCCCTCGCCTGCCGAGGCGTAAAACCGGCGTAAAGAAGCACGATGATATAAATAAATTTTTCAAAAACAAAGGAGAAAAACAAATGAACGAACTCAATTATGCAAAGGTATATTCCGACCAGCTCGCGCAGGCATTTCCCTACGCGCTCAACTTTGGTGCGCTTTATGCGACCCCGAATAACGGCCGTTTCCGCTTCAAGGGCGGTAAGGCCATCGAAATTCCCGTTATAAATACTACGGGAAGAACCGACGTCAACAGAAACTCCGTTGACGCACTTACCCGCAATTTTGAGAATGAATGGGAAGAGTTTGAGCTTACCAACCAGAGAAAGTGGAGCACTCTCATTCATCCTTCCGACGTGGATCAGACGAACTATGCGGCAACCATTGCGAACATAACCTCGGTCTTCAACAACGAGCACAAGTTCCCCGAAATGGACGCTTACACCATTTCCAAGCTTTACTCCGATTGGATCGATCTCGGTGGCGTAAGCGATCCGGAAACAATAGACACCGACAACGTCATTTCCATCTTTGACTCCATTATGGAAGAGATGACCGAGGCGCGCGTTCCTGTTTCCGGCAGAATTCTTTACGTTACTCCCCCCGTTATGACGTCGCTCAAAAATGCGACCGAAATGAGCAGAAGCTTTGACGTAAACAACTGTGGCGGCGATATCACCCGCACTGTTACCACTCTTGACGGCGTCAAGGTCGTTGAGGTCCCCGCTTCTCTTATGAAGACTTCTTATGACTTCTCAAACGGCTGTACGCCTGACCCCGATGCCGAGCAGATCGGTATGCTCCTCATTCATCCCGAATCCGTTATTACCCCCGTTTCCTACGAGTTTGCTTGCCTTGACGAGCCCTCGGCTGCAACGGGCGGCAAGTACGTTTACTACGAAGAGAGCTTCGAGGACGTATTTATTCTTCCCCGCCGTGTCGACGGCGTTTCATTCAGACTCGTTTGCTGATAAACGGGAAAGGTCGGGCTCCCGCGTTCGCGGGAGCCCAAAACTGAATTTTTAACGGAGGTACTGTTTTGAAACTACACGAAAATATTGCACGGCTTTTCCGTTCAAGAGGGGCGGTGAGCGGAAGCTTTATACCGACGGGCATCATTTCCCGCGACGAGATGCTTGAGCTCGGCAAGAGCTACGGCATATATCTTGACAGCCGCGGCATAAATCTTGCCGCCTCAATTTCAAAGGAGCTTGCCACTCTTGCGGTGACGGAATTCGACATCGGTGCCGAAAACGGAAAGGGTGAGATAATACCTTGTATTGACGCACTCAAAAGCAAGCTGAAAAAGGCGGTCGAATACGCCTGCGCTATCGGCGGAATCATTTTCAAGCCGATATACGACGGAAAAAATCTCGGAATTGAGACCGTTCTGCCGTTTGATTTCATTCCGCTCGGAACCGACGTAGGCGGCAAGATCAACGAATGTGCCTTTATTTACCGCGCCGAAAGAAACGGCAGGCTTTACACGAGGATCGAGGAGCACCGCCGTTTCTGTGACGGCTACGTTATAACGAACCGATGCTTTGAGGGTGAAAATGCAAATACGCCTTCCCTGCTTTCCTACGTTAAGGAATGGGCAGGCATATCGCCGAGAGTTGAGGTCAAGGGGCTGAACAAGCCGTTATTCGTCTATTTCGGTATGCCCTTCGGAAACCCCGCGCATCCCTTTTCACCGCTCGGCGTTCCGATATTCCGCCGCGCCGAGAATCTCATTCACGAAGCGGACAAGCAGTTTGAGCGTCTTACCTGGGAGTTTGAGGGCGGTGAGCTTGCCGTTGATGCAAGCGACGAGGCGTTCCGCCTCGGCAAGGACGGCAAGCCCGTGCTTCCGCTCGGTAAGGAACGTCTTTTCCGCACAAATGCACTTGACGCCTGCTGTTCGTCTAACGAGCTTTTCAAGGTCTTTTCACCCGATCTTCGCGACAAATCGCTTATAAACGGGCTTAACCGTATCGTTATGCTCGTCGAGGACGCTTGCGGAATTGCGCGCGGTACCTTCTCTGACCCTACCGAGATCGCAAAGACTGCGACCGAGGTGCGTTCTATGCGTCAGAGGACCTATACTACCGTATCTGCGATCAGGGATTCGCTTAAAGACGCGCTTACAGAGCTGTTTGATGCGCTCGTCACCCTTTGCTCTCTCTACTCGCTTGCTATCGGCAAGCCGACTCTTGACATTTCGGTCGGCGACGGTGTGCTTACCGACAGCGACAGTATAAGGGACGCCTGGCGCGAGGACGTAAAATGCGGAATAATCACAACCGACGAGTTTAAGGCGCGTTGGTACAAATAATAGGAGGAACTGTTATGAAAAGAGAATTTCTTGAAGAGCTGGGGCTTGATAAGCCGATCATCGACGCTATTATGTCGGAGCACGGCAAGAGCGTTTCGGCGCTTAAGGATAAGTGCAAGGACTATGACGAAAAGGACGGAATCATCGCATCCCTTACCGCCGAACGCGACGGTCTTGCTTCCTCACTCTCTGCCGAGAGTGAAAAGCACGCCGCCTTCAAAAGCGGTATAATCGACGGAATCATAAAGGACGCCTGCCCTTCGTCTGCCCTTGCGGAAAATGAGCTTCGCCGCGTTCTTTCGGAATGTGACGGCTCAAGCCTTCGGGCGGAGCTTGAAAAAATAATGGAGAATGATCCTGACGCTTTTAAGCGTGAGAAGGTCGTTTCCCCCGTTTTCTCCGCTTTCAACACCGCAGACGCGCCTGCTTCGTCCTTCAATTTCCGTACCGTGAGATGAGGTGGGATTTATGATGTATATTTCATACGAATACTACGTTTCGCGCTTCTGTGGAACTGCGATACCCGACGAAGAGTTTGCATATATTGCATCGGCAGCAAGCACCGTCGTCGATATGCTCGTCAGCTCACCCATCTCCGTCATCAGCGACAAGATCCGTCTTGCGGTCGCTTACGAAGCGGAAACGCTTTACGCGCAGGGCGGTATTGACGCTCTGTCCGGTCTTGCCGCCGTCACGTCGGGAATCGACGAGAAGCTCGGAGATTACTCCATCGGCACGCCTTACGTTTCCAACCAGAAGAGATGCTTTTCGATAGGCGGAGTTCCCGTTTCGGGAATGACGGTTGCGATACTCAAAAACGAAGGTCTTATGTCACGTTGCGTTTACGCGGAGGATAAGATATGAGCTTTTACAGATTCAACGACACAGTCACCCTTTACACTCCCATTGATGAGGATTATTACGAACGGCGAGTAATTCCTGCCGTCAAGGTAGAGGTTGCAGACAGCGACGAAAAGGGAAACAAACGTGCGACCGTATATATTCCGATCTATGGCAGACGTTCGCTCAAATACAGACCGATGTCCGAACCGGCATTATACGACAAAAGCAGCTTTACCGTAGCGGCAGGACAGAAGGTCTGCATCGGGCGCTGCTTAGATAATATCCCGCCCAAATCTGCCTTCACGGTAAGAACGGCAGAGGTACATTTGAGCGGTTCGCGCCACGTTCAACACGCGAAAATTACCGCCCACAACATTCCACAAGAGGAGGATGAAACTGATGAATAATCTGGTAATCGAAACACCGAAAATTCCGCTTTCCATTAACGGAAAGGAGTTTTCGTTCGTGCCCGACAGCGAATTTGCCGAGCGGCTTTCGCTTCTTGCCGACGAGGCAGGCAAAAGAGCCGAGGAATGCAAGGAGACGGGCGAGGACGCCTGCGAGGCGTCGGCATTCCTTTCATACGCCGTCGATATGCTTATCGGTGACGGCGCCGTTGAAAAAATATTCGGGGACGTTCTTCCCGATCCCATCGACCTTTGCGATATTCTCGGCTACATCGCCGACGCTTTCCATTCTTACAGAAGAAGACGGCTTACCCGTCTGAAGGAGGGATCTTAATGGTAAAGGGTTCAACACCGACTTTCACTCTTAAGCTTCCCGTTCACACAGACGTGATCTCTTATATCGAAGCCATTCTCGTTCAGGAAAACGAGTGCTCGCTGACTATCGATTCCGAAAGAATGACCTTCGACGGATACTACGTTTCCTTTACTCTTGAAGACTGGGAAACGCTTGAATTTGCTCCCGGGGTAATTGCGGAATTACAGTTCTCGTTCGGAACGAGCGACGGAAGCGTTTACGTATCCGATATACGAAAGGTCGCTGTAAAGAAAAAGTACCCCGAGGATATTTATTAAGAGGTGAAGAAATGGAAAACTTTAATAACAATTTCAATTTTGACTTTTCCGACGCCGTAGTCATAAAGGAACGCATAAACAACGTCAAAATCGGTGACGTTCGCGCCGCCACCTACGGTGAGGAGCCGTCGGTCACCGCCCGTGACGACGGCGAAAACTTTTATCTTGACTTCGTTATTCCCCTTCCCGAAGGCACGTGGAGGATCGACGATGAAATGTCAAGCACCAGCAGAAATCCCGTAAGCAACCGTATACTTAAAAAATACATTGACGGCGGAAGAAGCATCCTTACAAAGATATTTGCGGACAAAAGCGGTAAGGCATCTTACACTTCGCAGGATCTGCTTGCCGGCTATGATTTTCTGATCTGCTATGCGACCCCTTCGGGACTCAATTCCCCGCTTTGCTATACGATTCCCATACGTTACCTTGATGACGTCGGCTCTCCTATGGAGCTTCAGATTGCAGATAACGAGGTCTTTACTCTTTTCAGTTTCACAAAAGACGGCTTTTCTACAGTCAGCACCAACGGAAGCGAAGCAGGAAAGGTTATTGCTCTATACGGAGTAACTATTTAAGCTATGAATTGGGAAATTGCCTTGGGGGTAATCGCGTTGCTCGGATTTGCGGGAAGCATTGCAACGTGGGTAAGCAAATTGAGTAAAACGCTTGCCGTTCTTGAAACGACCATAAACACATTGAACAAGGTGATAAGCGAGTTCAAGAACAACAGCCACGATACTCACAAGGAAATGTTTTCACGCATAAACAGTAACGAGCGCACTCTCGAAAATCACGAGGGACGGCTCAAAAATCTCGAGCAAGCGAAAAAAAGGAGCAAGAAAAGAAATGATGGCTAAAATAGCAAAATGGTTTCATGCCGCAGGTATAAGAGCATTAAAGACCGTCGCACAGACGGCGATCGCTATGCTCGGCACGTCTATGCTTTTAAGTGAAGTCGATTGGCTTTCGCTCCTGTCGGCATCGGTGCTTTCGGGACTGCTTTCGCTCTTTACCAGCGTAGCAGGACTTCCCGAGTTAAAAAACAGTGAGGAAAACGAAGATGAAGATAATTGAATGTATGCACACGCAGAGCCGCTGTTACGGTAAAAAGCGTCAGGCGATAAAGCCCGTCGGCATAGTCGTTCACAGCACGGGTGCCAACAATCCGTCGATAAAAAGGTACAGTCAGCCGTCGGACAGCGACGTGAGAAGAAGCGAGCTTCTTTCGCTGATTGGCGTGAACAAGTACGGTAATCACTGGAACCGTTCGGCGGTGAGCAAGGCGTCTCACTATATCGTCGGCAAGCTTGCCGACGGTACGGTCGGCGTTGTGCAGAATCTGCCCGAGAATATCGCCGCCTGGGGAAGCGGCAAGGGCAAAAAGGGCTCGTACAATTACGAGCCCACGGGGCATATTCAGTTTGAAATATGCGAGGATAATCTGAAAAACAAGGAATACTTTGACGCAGTTTACAAGGCGGCGACCGAGCTTTGCGCCGACATTTGCCGACGTTACGGCTGGGCTTCGAAAGTAATCGTTTCGCACCGCGAGGCGCACGCGAAGGGATTTGCGTCAAATCATTCCGATATTGACCATTGGCTTCTTAAATTCGGTCTTACGATGAACGATTTTCGGAGTGAGGTCGACAAGCTTCCGATGCCTGAAAAGGATGAAGCGCAAAAGGAACAAAAGCTCTACCGCGTACAGGTCGGCGCTTATGCCAAGCGCGAAAACGCCGAGGAAATGAAGGCGAAGCTTATATCCGACGGTTATCCTGCGATCATAAAAGAGGATTAACCGAAGAAGAGCGGACGCATATACTTTATTAGGGCACTGCCCTGATAACTGACAGAAAGGTCGATTAAAAACAATGTGTTCAAACTGTAACAGAAGCGTATGCGGTGGCAGAGGCGCCATCGCTTACGAAAACACGAATAACAACGGTTGCGGTTGCGGCAACAGCGTCGGCAGCGCGAACGATTACAACAACGGCTGCGGATGCGGCAACAACGTCGGCGGCGTAAACGATTACAACAACGGCTGCGGTTGCAATAACAACGGTTGCGGCTGTAACGGTATCGTGGGAAGTCTCGCCAAGGGATTTGCCTGCACTACCAACCGCATAGTTCGCGGTCTTGACCGTTCGCTCTCTTGCTGCTGCGGCTGCAATAACAACGGCTGCGGCTGCGGTAACAACAGCGGCTACTGATATTCGTCGGTACGTACGGCATACGGATTTTTTCCGTATGCCGTATTTTTTTTGAAAATTTATGGTGACAAGTCGTGCTTTTTGTGTTATACTTTGTTTAGTTGATTTTTACGGTAGGTGATTCTTTATGTCAAACAAGATAAGAGCCGCTATTCTCGGCTACGGAAATCTCGGAAAAGGGGTCGAGCTTGCGCTCCGTCAATGCCCCGATATGGTATTGACTGCGTTCTTTACAAGACGCGCGCCCGAAACGCTTAAAACGTTCAGCCCCGAGGTTCCCGTTTATCATATAGAAGATATTCTCACAAAGAAGGACGAGATCGACGTTCTCTTCATCTGCGGCGGCAGTGCAACAGACCTGCCGAAGCAGACCCCCGAGTATGCAAAATACTTCAACGTCGTTGACAGCTTCGATACTCACGCGAAGATTCCCGAGCATTTTGCCGCTTGCGACGCATCGGCAAAGGAAAGCGGGAAGGTCGCTCTCATTTCGGTCGGCTGGGATCCCGGTATGTTCAGCTTACAGCGTCTGCTTTCGGGCGCTATCATTCCGAACGGAAGCGACTACACGTTCTGGGGCAGAGGCGTAAGCCAGGGGCATTCCGACGCTATACGCCGTATCGACGGTGTACTCGATGCGAAGCAGTACACGGTTCCCGTTGAGAGCGCTATTGAGCTTGTCCGAAGCGGTGAAAATCCCGTCTTTACGACGAGGGAGAAGCACACGCGCGAGTGCTACGTTGTAGCCGAAGATGGCGCGGACAAGGCGCGCATTGAGCGCGAGATAAAGACTATGCCGAACTATTTTGCAGACTACGACACGACTGTGTATTTCGTAACCAAGGAAGTCCTCGACCGCGATCACGCGGGAATCCCCCACGGCGGTTTCGTTATCCGCACCGGCGCAACGGGAAAGGACGGCGAGACGAAGCAGAGGATCGAATATTCTCTCACCCTCGGCTCAAATCCCGAATTTACCGCGAGCGTTCTCGTTGCATACGGACGCGCGGCGGTCAGAATGAATAACGAAGGCATTTCGGGCGCAAAAACCGTCTTTGACGTTCCGCCCGCATACCTCTCTCCTCTCTCGGGCGAGGAGATAAGGAAGAAGCTTTTATAAAAGAAAAATCTCCCTCTCGGGAGATTTTTTTATATCTTGTCCGTCGGCTTTATAAGAAAAGCACTGTGGAAGTCCATATCCAGTTCATCTACGTAAAAATGCAGGATCTTCTTATAATCCTTTGTGGAGGTGCTTAAGGTTATATAGGCACAGGAGTCCTTTACTTCGTTTTCTATTCTTCGATACAGCTCACGACCTACTCCTTGGCTCCTGTATTTCGGCAGCACGTACAGCTCGTCGATCATAAAGCATTTTTCGCCAAGCTCGATATATGACGTTTTGTTTTCAACGGTATAATAGTGTCCGAATATGTAACCTATTATTTTGTTATCGTCAATGGCGACATATAACGGCTCTTTAATATCGTCTGCGTCGTTTGCCACGATGCCGTGGGTACAGTTTTCGTTTTCCCACGCCTTGGATAATTCTATCAGACTTTGAATTGTGTTCTCGTCCAATCTTCTCTTTTCGTATGTCATAAAAGCTTTATTTCTTCTCCGAATTCAATTCGTCATAATACCAACGTGCGGGGTTTTTACGCAAATAATTCTTCCGTCTCACATAATCCTCTTGATCTCGCACAATATGTTCAGAAAACGAGCGTTGGAACATTTTTTCTATTCCATATTGCTTTTTGCATATCCGAGAAGTCAAGGATTTGAAGGCACATATAACGTCATTCAAGGTAGGGGAGGGGCTTGCTCCTCCCGTATTCTTATGTAAAAAGATTAACGCATGGATATGGTCCGGCATAATAACAAAATCATCGACAGATACGCTTGGAAAACGGGTTTCTATTTGCTTTAATTGCTCTCTAACAATCACGCCGCACGGTTTTAATTTAACTGAATATGCGGGAGGAGCAAGCCCCTCCCCTACCAATTGGGTATCGAATGTCTTTACAATTTCCGATAATATTGGTTTTCTGTCCGCTACACATATCGTAACAAAATACACACCAACAGAACTATAATCGTAATTCTTTAATCTCGTAGGTTTTCTTTTTGGGGTTTCCTTGTTTTCATTCATTACTTGATTCTTCTGCACTCCATATAGTATCGCTTATCGTACGCTTCGCCCATTGAGAAGGTTTTGCGGGGGAGGGCGCCGTTCTTTTCGACGTAGGGGAAAAGCTCGCTTTTCTTTATGCCGTCAAAGAGGAAGCCGATGGCATCGTCGCGGGTGCATAGCTCTCGGAGATCGTTTTCGCCGTGTATATAGTCGACCTCGCCGCCGTTTTCCTCGATATATTTATCAATGAACTCCTGAAGCACGCCTGCGGTCAGACCGTCGACGCAGAATTCGTCGTCTGTGCCGTTTACGACGGTAACGACTTTATTTTCGGTATTGCCCTCAAAGTACTTCTTTGCTTCATTCAGCATCTTCTCGGCATCGACGCCGAAAACGACTCTGTATATCGGCTCAAAATCGAGGGCGGGGTCGTGTACATTCACGATCTCTACGAGTGCGTAACGCGCAAGCGGATTACTCTTATCCCTCTCGTAGCACGCCTTTGCGGTCGCAAGAGAATGGTTACCGTCGCCCATAGCGAATACAAGCTTGCGGCTCTCCATCTGCTTTTCAAGCGCGGTAATTGCCTTATTTATCGCCCTTTCGCTCATAAGCGAGCCGCGAGCACTTCCGCCGCCGAGCATAAGGGGGGTATCGTAAAGGATCTCGCCGTCGGGCTCGTTCGGCACGACCTCGTTCTCCGCGTCGTCTATCAGTATCATAATGTGCGGAAGCTCGATCGGAGCGTCCTTTCTTATCTCGACGCGGGACGGAATACGGGAAAGCACCGTTCCCTCGGTCGCTCTGACAAGGGACGTCGAGCCGACTGTGTAATCGTACGCTTCAAGGTCAATCTTACCGACGATACCTCGGCGAGTTCTGCCGTCCTGCAGGCGTCTTTCAACGAAGATCATCGCGTCCTTGTACTCGGTAAAGATTCCTTCGTCAAGGTATTCCTTCATTGTTGCGTTTATGTTCTTGATCCTCTCCGACACGTCGGCGTCGTTAAGATACACCTCGGGGAGAGTTATTTTGAGTGCCGACGGGGATTCGCCTACCGTTTCGTACGCTTTTTCCCAATAATCGCGCTGTGAGGTGTACTGGTCGCAGGCGACGGTTGCCCATTTGTCAAAGTCCTTTTTCGGCAGAAGTATGTCTGCGCGTCCGAATGGAAGCTTACTCATTTTGTTTTCCTTTCCGTATATGAAGCTTTCAAAATCTCTTCTTATTTTCTTTAGCCGTCTTGCGACGGGCGGTGCTACGAGTCCATCTTCTATCATTCTGTCAAGCTCGGCAAGGGTTACCCATTTCGCGTCACAGGTCTCGCCCTCCTGAAAAACTATGTCATTTATATCCGTGTCGTTACGGACGATATAGCAATCGCCTATCACGCTCCGTCCGCGCTCTGTTCCGAGAAAGTGAAGCTCGTCCTCGGTGACGGAAATGCCCGTTTCCTCTCTTAACTCTCTTACTGCGCCCGCGCGTGAAGTTTCGCCGTGCAGAAGCGAGCCCGCCGTGTTTTCCCATACGTTCGGCCAATCGCGTTTGAGCGGTGAGCGGAGTGTAAGAAGCACCTCGTTTTTGCTGTTTACCGTCCAGATGCCGACGGCTATATGATACGTTCCCTTCGGCAGATAATGACCTCTTACGTGCGTGATGCCGAGAGGGTTTCTGTCGCGGTCGTAAAGATCCCAGATTTCCGACATTTTAACCTCGAAGATTTTAATATAATGAAATGATACCATATTTTTATAGAGAATACAAGAGAATTGCGAAATAAATGTAGAGGACTATTCGCCACATTCAAGAATACATTGGCTCAATGTAGGGGGCGACGTCCTCGGAACCCCCAAAACTCATTTCATTCGCTTCGGGGAACCCCTCGCCTCGACGCCCCGCACAAAAACGAAGTTACTTCCCTTCCGAACACCTCATCCGACTTCGCTACGCTCAGCCACCTTCTCCCGCTGGAGAAGGTATAACAATGTGGCAAAAACACCTAAACAAAAAATGAAGGCGTTTGCCTTCATTTTTCGTTTTATTTCTTTATAAATTTTGCGACGAAGAAGCCGTCGGTGCCGTGCTCGTCGGGGAAGAATGCCATCATCGGTTTACCTTCGTACATTCCGTCAGAGCAAGGTTCAAATTCGGGGTGCTCATTCAAAAATCTCGTTACTACGTCCTCGTTTTCCGCTTTGTTGAGGGTACAGGTCGAATAGACGAGCGTTCCGCCGTTTTTGACGTACGACGCGCCGTTACAGAGTATTTTATACTGTATTTCGGGCAGGCGCGAGATGTCCTCGGGAGATTTATGGCGCAGGTCTGGCTTCTTTGCGATAACTCCGAGTCCCGAGCAGGGAACGTCGCACAGGACTCTGTCGGCTGTGCCGACAAGGTCTTCCTTCGGCTTCGTTCCGTTATGAACGGCGGTCGAGAGTATATTGATACCGAGCCGATTGGTGCCGCTGACGACGAGCGAAAGCTTGCTTTCGTGAAGATCAAGGGAGATAAGCTTTCCCTCGTTTTTCATTTCAAGAGCAATTCCGAAGCTCTTACCGCCGGGGCAGGAGCAGGTGTCGATAACCGTTTCGCCCGATTTCGCGCCGACTGCCTTTACGCATAGCTGGGACGCCTCGTCCTGTATGAAGCAAAGTCCCTCTCCGAGGGCATTCAGCTCCGCTATCGGGACGTTTGAATTAAATATTATCGCGCTGTCGCATTTATCCGACGGTATGCAGTCGATGCCGTCGTTTGCGAGGGTGTTTATCAGCCCGTCGCGCGTGGTTTTGAGCGTGTTTACGCGCAGAGTCAAAAAGGGAGCGCGGTTCATACCGCTTAAGAGCTTTTCGGTCTTTTCGATGCCGTAATTATCGCGCCACATTGATATGAGCCATTCGGGGAGCGAGTATTTGACGCTTAAATACTTATCGCTTCCCTCCTTCGGCATTGGGATATTTCCCTTTTCGCGGCTTATATTGCGGAGAATCGCGTTGACGAAAGACGCCGTACCCTTATGTGTATAATACTTTGCAAGCTCGACGCTTTCGTTCACCGCCGCGCTGTCGGGTGTGCGGTCAAGGAACAGTATCTGATACGCGCCGAGGCGGAGGATATTCATCAGCTTCGGCGCGATCTTTTCTATCGGCTTTGACGAATAGACACCTATAACGTAATCAAGGGTTATTCTTCTCTCGATCGTTCCGTAGACGAGCGTCGTGAAAAACGCGCGGTCGGCACCCGTAAAGCCGTATTTTTTTATCGCGCTGTCAAGCTCGAGGTTTGAAAATTTGTCGGTCTTGTCGCATCTTTCAAGCGACAGATACGCCGCTTCTCTTACCTTCATCGGTCTCTGCGCCGTCCGCCGCCGACGATTATCAGCAGTCGGAGAAGCGATGCAAGCGCGACGAAAAGTGCGGCAAGGTAGGTCATAGCCGCGGCGGAGAGCACCTTTTTGGTGCCTTTCAGCTCATCGTCGTTCATATATCCGTATCCGCCGAGGGCTTTGACTGCTCTGCGGCTTGCGTCAAACTCCGTCGGGAGCGTAACGAGCTGGAACACAACGGTCAAGCTGAAAAGAATTATGCCCGCGTACGCGAGGGGCTGATATGCAAGCAAAAGTCCGATAATAAAGAGAGGCATAGCAAGGCGCGAGCCGATATTCGTAACCGGCACGAGCGCGGTGCGGAGCTTTATCGGTCCGTAGCCGACTGCGTGCTGAATTGCGTGTCCCGCCTCGTGCGCCGCGACGCCGATAGCCGCGACCGACGTGCTTCCGTAGACGCTGTCCGAGAGGGCGATCGTATTGCTTCTCGGGTCAAAGTGGTCGGTAAGCTCGCCCGGAACTCTCGTAATTCCAACGTTAAAAAGTCCGTTCGAATCAAGTATTTTACGGACTGCGACCTCGGCGGTCATTCCTGCGCGGCTATACACGGTGCTGTATTTTTGATAGGTGGTTTTAACCTTTATCTGCGCCCACAGTGATATTATGAGCATCGGTACTACAAGTACTATATACGGCCAATCTATCCACATAATTTACTCCTTTACTGATACGAGCTTTTCTCCGTCCTTGACGGGATTTCCTCTTAAATAGTCGGCAGCTTTCATCTGCTTTTTGCCCGCGGGAAGCACCTCAAGTATTTCAAGAAGCGTTCCGCCAGCGCAACTGACGTATAGCTTTTTACCGTCGGAAATGAGCGTTCCCTCTTCCTTATCGGACTTTTTGTCGGTGAGCGCGGTCTTGACGAGCTTGAGCATCGTCTCCCCTCTCATAGCGTATGCGTAGAGATAAGGGGAAAGACCTCGAACGCGGTTATGAAGCTCGTTTGCGGTCATATTAAAGTCGATGAGACAATCCTCTTTACCGACTTTTTGTGCGTAGGTCGCATCAGCGTCATTCTGCTTTTCACGCGCGATGTTTCCGCTGACAATATTCGGAAGCGTCGATATGAGAAGCTCGGCGCCGTTCTTTGCCATTTTATCAAACAGCGTTTCGGCGTTATCGTCTATATCTATCGGAACGACGCTCTTTACTATCATATCGCCCGTGTCAAGCCCCTCGTCCATATACATTATCGTGTTTCCCGTTTCCGTTTCGCCGTTTATCAGGCATCTCTGAACGGGCGCGGCGCCTCTATACTTCGGAAGAAGCGAGCCGTGCACGTTTATACAGCCGTATTTCGGATAGTCGATGACCGACTTCGGAAGAATTTTTCCGTATGCGGCGACGATGATGACGTCGGGATCCTTTTCGCGCAAAAACGCGTCAAATTCCCCGTCGCGGAGAGTTTTCGGCTGGTAGACGGGAAGCCCGACGCTTTCGGCGTAGACCTTTACCTCGGGCGGTGTCAGTATCATTTTTCTGCCCTTCGGCTTATCGGGCTGGGTTATTACCGTTATTTCGCCTGCCTCGTTTTCCACGAGCGCGTGGAGCGACGCGACGGCGAAATCGGGTGTTCCCATAAACATTATCTTCATATTATTCCTCATCAAGATCCTCGGGTGAAAGCATTTTCGACGCTTTATCGGTGTAGAGTATTCCGTCGAGGTGGTCAAGCTCGTGGCAGAAGCAACGCGCCTTAAGCTCTGTTCCCGTCATCGTGAACCACTCGCCGTTACGGTTCTGCGCCTTGACGGTAACGGTCATCGGACGGTCAACGATGCCCCATTCGTCGGGGACGGAAAGGCAGCCCTCCATTCCCTCCTGACGTTCATCGGAAACCTCAACGATCTCGGGATTTATAAGCTCAATGAGATCGCCCGGCTCGGTTTCAACGAGAACCACTCTGCGGAGAACGCCGACCTGCGGTGCGGCGAGTCCTGCGCCGTTTGCCTTATGAAGCGTATCCTTCATATCGTCAAGCAGACGGAGTATACGGGGTGTTATCTCGTCAACCGGACGGCTCTTTTTGCGAAGAAGCTCGTCTTCTTTTGTTAGTATTTTAAGAATTGCCATTTTTATGTCCTCTTTTTATAATCATTGGTATTGTAATGCCGTCTACGACGGCTATACCTCGGGAACCCCCAAAACTCGCGTTCGCTCGTTTCGGGGAACCCCGTTCACCTCATCCACCGCTAACGCGGTCCCCCTTCTCCCGCTGGAGAAGGTCAACAACGTCCGTGTTCTTCGCCACGTTGTTTGTAGGGGGCGACGTCCTCGACGCCCCGTTTTTCCAAACGATGCAACATCGTTTTTGAACACCTCATCCACCGCGGGCGCAGCGCCCGCGGTCCCCTTTCCCAAGGGGAAGGCGAACGACGCACCGAATCTTATCCACGCTTTTGTAGGGACAGGCGTCCTCGACTGTCCGCACAAAAACAATGTTACTTTTCTTTTTTTC
>CAZVVM010000026.1:0-20909 GCA_964630635.1 uncultured Ruminococcus sp.
TTAGTTTATCGAAACAAAGCGATTACCGAAATGATTAGAATAGACACATAAACTGTAATTTATCAAACAGCGCAGTTACGCACCTAATCGCTTTTCTTTACCCCATTTACGCACCGTTATACTGCTCTTTCGCACCAAAAAGCACTTCGAGAGAAGTGCTTTTTTCATTGACGTTTCCCTTCGACAAAATGATATTGGCGCGATGCTGTTCACACTTTATTAACAAAAGGTGCTAATTAATTATCAAAAAAATTCAAATATGTTCCTTTATAATTTTATTTTTTGATGTATAATATTTTTTATAACTATGTGAATACAATCGAGGTGTCATTTTTAAGTGAAAAAGCATAAAACGTCTATACTATCAAGAGTTGTCTTTAAGACGGTACGGTGGCTTGTCCGCCTTTTCTACGGAAAAACGGAGATAGTCGGAATCGAGAATATGCCCAAAAAAGACGTTATCATAGTAGCAAACCACGCACAAATGAACGGCCCGATAATAGGCGAGTTATTTATGCCCGATAACTGTTATACCTGGTGTGCGGGAGAAATGATGTGCGTTCGTGACGTACCCCGTTACGCATTTAACGATTTCTGGTCACATAAGCCCAAATGGACCCGCCCGTTCTTTAAACTCCTTTCTTATATAATTGCGCCGCTTGCTTCCTGCATCTTCAATAATGCCAGAACTGTTGCGGTTTATCGGGATACAAGAGTGCTTACGACTTTCAGAGAAACGGTCGCAATGCTGAAGGACGGCAAAATTATGCTTATCTTCCCCGAAATGAACGAGACGAACAATAATATACTGTATAAGTTTCAAGAGAATTTTATTGACGTAGCAAAGATTTACCACAAACGTACGGGCAAGGAGATCACCTTCGTGCCTATGTATAATGCACCAAAGCTAAAGAAAGCATATATTGGCAGGGGCATACGGTTTGACATCACGAACGATATCGACAGTGAACGAAAACGAATTGCTGAGTATCTTTCAAACGAGATCACCGACATTGCGCGTTCTCTTCCCCGACACAAAGTAATACCGTATAGAAACGTTCCGAAGAAAAACTACGTAACAAACGAAGACGTTACCAAATTACCGCAATGAGAAAACCCGTAGTTGATTATCGAACCTTCCGCCTCTCAAAAATCAACGACCCGGAATTCAGGCATCTGAAATTTTTGATCGGCTGGATCGGTTACTTCATTCTTTACTTTTTAACCGAAAACCTGATTCCTCACGACAAGTGCTATCCCGTTCACAGCCCCCTTGACGATATAATACCTTTTTGCGAATTTTTTATCATTCCGTACGTCGGATGGTATCTCCTTATCGTAGGTTCGCTTTTATATTTTATGCTGTATAATCCCGACAACTTCAAGGCGCTTATGAAATTTATCATCGTCACACAGGTTGTCGCAATGGCTGTTTACATCATTTTCCCTAACCGTCAGGACCTTCGCCCGACTGAATTTGCCCGTGATAATATCTTCACAGACGCTGTGAAGCTGCTGTATTCATTGGATACGAGCACAAACGTTTGCCCGTCGCTTCACGTTGCATATTCTATCGGTATCGCCTCTGCTTGGCTGAAGGAAAAATCCGCGTCGCCGCTCTGCAAAACGCTGATCGTACTTTTCTGCATTTTGGTATGTGTATCGGTGGTATTCGTAAAGCAGCATTCGGTTATTGACATATTCGCCGCAATTCCTGTATGTGTACTGGCTGAATGTATAGCGTTTGGCAAAAGCTATTGGCGATACGGGCGAAAGATCTGATCTGTCTAATTAACAAGAATTGTTGATTACCGTCGAAGAATCTGCTATAATACCGTTATATGACACATAATATATCGGAGGAATATCAATGCTGTTGTCTCAAGTAAAAAAGGAAGACCTCAAAGATTTGAGCGTCGAGGAAAAAACGCACATACTTTTTGATACGGTTTACGACGATGACGGCGGAAAGGCGTCCGTTGCTATCGTTCTCGGGTGCAGCCACGTGCCGCATATGGACGAAAGAGCCGATGGCGCTATTGAGCTGTATAAGAGCGGCAGAGTCGAAAAGCTGATGCCGTCGGGCACCGTTATTGCCGATTTTCTTCCCGAAAAACGCATAACTGAAGCGGAGTATTTGGCTGATTATATGATAAATCGCGGCGTAAATGTGGAAAATATTATCCTCGAAAACAATGCCCGCACGACTATCGAGAATATGATCTGTTCACAGCTTGAGATCAACCGTTACTACGGTAACGGCACGACGTCTGACGTTTTTATCGTCAGCTCACCGCTCCATCTTCGCAGAAGCAAAATGATAGCAGACCTGTATCTGCCGAAGAACATAAAGGTCCGCCTTTACCCCTGCCCCACCGATCGCCACGGCAAAGACAACTGGATGAATTTCCCCGAGTCGATCGAACAGGTCAACGACGAAATATTAATGATGTGGGTCATGATAGCGACGGGACAGGCAGGCGACATTGAATTTTAAAAGCAAAAAACGCCCCAAAGGGGCGTTTTTTATTGATCTGTATTACTTTTTCTTCTTTGCGCGAAGAACGACTACGACTATAATCGTTGCGAGCAGGAGAACACCGCCGACGATAGAAACGATAATAATGGGAGTGACATCAGATGCGGGAGCATCATCTCCGTTGTCCTTAAGGTCGGGAGCGGCAGTATCATTAGCATCAGTATTGTCAGGAGTAGTCGTTTCACCGGGAGCGGTAGCATCCTTAGCATCAGTATTGTCAGGAGTAGTCGTTTCACCGGGAGTGGTCTGCTGCTGAACGTTCTCAACTACGGAGAATGAAAGGAGACCAACGTTCTGAGAAGACGCCTTCGTAGAAGCAGCATTCGGGATAACGAGTATATATACCTTCTCGTTAGCAGCAAGCTTGACGTTCTTCTTTGTCCATTCTATCTCACCGTAATCGAGCTTTTCTTCCTTAGCAAGAACAGTACCGTCACTACCCTTAACAAGCAGGATATCAACATAGCAAACGAGACCGTTACCGTCGACACCGGAGTACTTTTTAAGCTTTGTTATTACATTATACTTGCCGTCAGCGGGCGCAGTGAAAACTACCGCCGAGCCCCAATTATTTTTCTGGTCGCACATAAGGTCAATAAGAGCGCCGTCTTTTTCAATCTCGGATTTACTTACGGTATACACGTCCTTGCCCGGAACAAAGTGACCGGGCCAATCAGGGCTCCAGGTTGCTTTTGATGTGGTTTCAAGAGAAAAGAACAGCTGCTGATTTATATCGAATGCCATAAATTCAAACTGACCGCTCTTTGTCTTATCGACTCCAAGATCACACTCGTAGACCGTAGCAGCGGCGGCAGAAACGCCGAACGAGGATGTCAGCCCGGTAATCAAAAGCATAAAAGTAAGAACTACTGCGAAAACGCGTCTGAAGTTTTTCATATTTACCTCCAAATAAAACTTTTGAACTTTTGCCCGGACGTTTTGTGCCGCAAAACCCAAAAAAGTTTAAAAATAACACAAATCCGTCGGCAAGTTGTTCAATATTAAAAAAAATATTTATTTTTTTCAAAAATAGTATAGCATTTTGTTCAAGTCTGTGCTATAATAAATTCGCACAAGATTATCAATAATTTGTCATAGGTATTATTTATGGAGTACAAAGACGTAAGAAGCGAGCAAAACCCGCAGGCGATGCACGACGGCATTCATTTTTTTACCGAATCGCTTGAGCACAAGCGCCCTGCTTCCCCTCATATTCACCAGCTTGTCGAGATTTTGTATATTACTGCGGGAAGCGCACTTATCGTAAGCGACGACACGCAGTGTACCGTTTCGTCAGGCGATATGGTTCTTTTCAGAGCAAATGCCGTTCACAGTATATATCCGATTGACGATATATGTGAGTTTTCGGTACTGTTTATCTCGATACCGCACGTAATTTCGTACGCCTACAAAGAAGACGGAATGAGATATTCAATGCTTCTTTCAAAATTCCACGCAACGAATAAGACTGTGTGGAAAAAGGACGAATGTCTTTCTCTCGGCATTTGCGAGCGCTTTAACGAACTCAAAAAGCTATCTTCGGACTCCTTTCTCGGAAAAGATATTTTGATGAAGGCAAACGCCGCTATCATTATTTCGGCAGTACTGAAGGACCTTTCCGAGCAGTCAAACGCCGACGAGGTCTTTGCCGACAGCTCCGAGAGCTTGTCAAAAAAGATGGATGATGCCATCCTATACATAAACGAGCATTACAGCGAGGATCTTACGGTTGCATCAATGTCAGAGCACCTGTTTATGTCGTACTCCTATTTTTCCCGCAATTTCAAGCGTGTAACGGGCAGATGCTTCAAGGACTTTTTAAACGTGACACGAATTAACAACGCAGAAATGAAGCTTCGTTCAACGTCAAAGTCGGTAACGCAGATCGCAATGGAATGCGGATATAACAATATTGCGTACTTTTCTGCAATGTATAAAAAGCTCAAAGGCATATCGCCGACATCGGCGCGTGACACAGAAATCACAAATTAAACAAATCAAAGCCGCTGAACAAGCGGCTTTTTTCATTTCTTTCCTATTGAATTTCATATTATTGTGTGATATACTGATATGAATGCATATTTCAATACATAAGGAGTTTTGAGAAATGTCGGTCAAGTTTAATAAAATCGCCGCGCTAATCGTCGCGGTTGTGACGCTGTTATCTGCAGTCACGCTTGCTCTTCCCTTGCATCATAGCGTGAGTGCCGCAGAGACAGCCACGGCAATAGGTGACGAGGCGGCTTTCCGCGCCGCTCTTGAGGGCGACGGCGGCAGTTATTCCCTATCTTCCGATATAAATATCACTATTACGGAATACGAGGAATACCGTTATACGGTCGTAAAGACCGTTTCAATTGACCTCAACGGTCACACGGTAACTATCAAAAACACAGCCAATCTCGCAGATGATACCAACGATTCAACGCTTATCAAGATTGAAAACGGCGGTAAGCTTACAATAAGCGATTCTTCACCGAACAAGATCGGTACGCTTGCGTATACCGGCGGAATTCATCTTTATTCGGAAGACGAGGAATATAAGGATTTCGAGGTCGTGACCGGAAGACATCTTATATACCTTTCCGCAGAAGCTACCCTTACAATTAACGGCGGTAATTTCGTTGCAGGAAACACCGAGAAGGAATGGCTGCACAGAGCCGCAGGCGTTATTGATAAGAAATTCGAGTACTATACCGGCTTTGCCGAAAACACCGTGTGCGGTACCGTTATCACCGCAGAAGGTAAGTCTAACCTTACCGTCAACGGCGGCAATTTCGAAGCAAACGGCAGAAAGCGTCAGAATATTTTCCCGAACCGCAAGGGCTGGAACGAGGAAAGACCCGCTTCTGTCTGCATAAGAGCAGAAGCAAAGGCAAACGTCGTTGTCAACGACGGCTGTTTCGTCGGCACGCACGGCGCAGACGTATTCTCGCTTGACGCTACATCGAATAGCAGTATCAAGGCAGGAAAATTTGAGACCACTCCTTCGGTAAACGAACGAATATCCGATTATATGGATTTTGCAGCGGTAAACGTCAGTACATATTACGGAAAGCTCAATCTTCCGACCGTATTTATTCCCGAAAATTCAAGAAACTCGCTCTATCAGAACGGCGTCTCTCTTGAAAAAACCGCTGACGCAGTTGACGGTGCTCCCGTATACCTCATTCCAAACACCGCTGACTTTGCATACATCACCTCTTCCCTTACCTCTTCGAGCTATACCCCCGGTGCAAAAGGAACTCTATCGTCCGGTTACACACCATATTTTACGTCCGGAAGCACTATCACATATTCGTGGTACGCTATTTCAATCAAGGGAACGGTAACTCACCTTACTAACTCCGACAGCACTACCATTGATCTCTCAAAGCTTACAAGCAAGGGCATCACTCTTTCGGTCGGCAGCAGATATTCGTTTGCCTGCGTTATCACCGAGACGTTTGGAAATTACACGCTCACCACGGTTTCAAGAACTATCAATCTTGACACTACAAACAAAAACATACTTGCTGCCGTTTCTCTTACTCCTTCGAGCGTAGATGATGATAACCACTATTACGCGGGAAGCGCACCGACCTTTGAGGTAGCTTCTAACGCAAATTATCAGATAGACAGCGTCAAATGGTACGAGAGGGGCTCGCTTACCGAAATGGCGTCCCCCGTTACATTCGAGGAAAACTCGAGCTACTTCGTCGTTTTCGAGCTGTCGTCAAAGGGGAATTACATATTTACCTGTGACACGAGAATATCGTTCCTTCCCGGCGGCTCATCAACCTCCATCGCACCGTCCGTTGACGGAAAGAGCGCAACAGTCTCCGCATGGATATCGACTGCGTGCTCGCATAAGACGACCGAATATATAACAAATAAATACACGCACGATAAGACCTGCGTAGTTTGCGGATTTATTGTTTCAAGTGCAAATCACACGTATTCCGACTGGGCAGAGGACGGCACTGCCGCAGAGACAGTACCGATGTCAAGGAAATGCTCCGTTTGCTCGCATAAGGAAACGTCGGCGGTATTTGCGCCTGTCGAAAATGAAAAGACTCCGATTTACGAGGTCAAGGTTGACTTCGGAACGCCTACGGACACGTCGAAGCCGTCAAAGCCCTCGATCGCTTCAACTCCCGACAGCTCAAAAGTTGTAATCGACAGTTACACATGGAAGACGACTGCGGGAGATGATTTCAGCAAATTTGAGCTTGGAAAGAAGTACGTTCTTACGGTCGTATTTAAGCTTGCTGATCCTGAAAATAACGTATTTTCCGATTCGTCGGTTGCTTCATCGGTTCACTACTCAACATCAGAAATTTCATTGAACGATGACAAAACGGAGCTTACCGTTAAGTATACCGTATCGACCTCCGTTAGCGGCGATCGTCAAATATACATTCCCACGCTCAAGATCGGTGAGCTGATTTCAAAGGCAGACATCAGCATATACGGCTCTGCAACCGTGCATTGGTACAAAGACGGAAAGAAAATCGGTTACTGCGATTTTGCTAACGATACCGAAACCGATCACGACTACGACCCCGACGACGGCATAGATTTTCTGACTCATAAAATTGAAGCCGACAGCATCTATTACGTTCGCATCAACTGGGAGGCGCACCCCGGTAACCAAATTGATAAATCAAAGGTAAGCATAACGAATGCGGTTCCCGTGTCTTCCTCGGTCATCGGCGGTGAATTCGGCTTTGCAACGGCATATTTCATTCCGCATAACGCTGACAAGTACATAAGAAGCGTCAGGGTCAGCGGAATTGTTGAGCCCGCCGCAGGCACATCCGCCAAAACGTCGGGCGCATCGACCGACGCAAGCTGCACTGTCAAGAGTATCGCCTTTTCGACAGGCGGAAGCAGTGCGACCAAGTTCGCTTGCGGCAAGGAATACACCGTAAAGGTAACTCTTGCCCCCAAGGACGGATATACGTTTGCTCTGGAATCTGCTTCTATTAACGGACACGGCGTAACGATAACCGAGAGCGGCGACAACGTTATCCTTACTTGCACCTTCAAGGCGATCGACCACAACATTGACAACAGAAACGCTGAAGTCACACTTCCCGGCTGTCTTACCGACGGAAGCATCGTCGGCAAGTGCAAGAGCTGTTCGGTAAAATCCGAAATCACCCTTGAAAAGCTCGGACACTCTCTTGTTGAAAATGTCGGAGTTGCGAGCGACTGCGTAAATGACGGCGTAACTACTCACTATTCCTGCAATTACTGCCTCAAGCTGTTCAGCGATGACAAGGCGATAACCGAGATAACGAAGGAATCTACCGTTATCCCGAAGGCGTCGAATAAACACATCGGTACAACGCTTACAGTACACAACGGCGACAGTCACTTCACTGCCTGCGTCGGCTGTGCCGCTACTGTAAACGAAGCGGTTGCACACGACTACGGCGACGCTCTGACCGACGCAGAAGGAAACGAATATTATTCCTGCGCGTGCGGACATTCCGTTCCCGCAAGCGGACCTAAACAGCCCGAATTCCTCATTGGCGGTATCGAAGAGGAGTTTACTCCTCCGAGCAAAAACGGCGGCTTTAATTTAGGAAGCTTCTCGCTCGATTCTCTTAAAACGATACTTATCATTATGATCGTATTCGCAGTACTTCTTGTCGGCTCGATCATCGTAATATCGGTTATCCTTATTATAACACGTGACAGAAGCGGAAATCAGCTCCTTCCCGACGAGGTCGAAGCACAGAAACAGCTTTCTTCGTCATCCGAAAAGAAATAACGTAAAAAAGCTTGACCTGACGGTCAAGCTTTTTTTATTTCAAGAGGATTCCATTTTCCTTTTTTATAATGTATAACGTATAGGACGAACACAAGAAGATTATGAGCTATCATACAACCCCAAGCCGCTTCAAGTCCGCCCGAAAGAAAGGAAGTCACAATAAACGTACCGAGTATTCGAACGCCCCACATTCCGATTACGTTGAATTTGAAGGGTGTAACGGTACGCCCGACGCCGAGAAGCATACCCTCAATTATTATTGATACGCCGTAGAACGGCTCTGACAGCGCAACCATACGAAGAACCGTGCCGCCGAGACGTATTACCTCGCTATCGTTTGAGAAAAAGCCCATAAGCATCGGTGCAAATGTGAAGAGAAGCGCGCCCGATGCGGCCATAAGCAGCAGTTCTATCTTTATTATCATCGACGTCATCTGCTTCATTTTTGCGTTGTCTTTTGCGCCGTATGCGTTGCCTGCAAGGGTTGCTACCGCCGTCTGCATTCCGTACCCTGGAATGTAGAATGCGGATTCTACGGTGTTTGCAAATGTATGCGCCGCTGTTGCCACCTCGCCGAGAGAATTTATCATTGAGGCGAAACAGACGTAACCGAACGACGTGCAAAACCGTTGAAGCATATTAGGCAAAGCGACTTTAAGACACGGACGAAGCACCGACATATCGGGCTTTATACTCTCGCCGCGAGGTGAAAGCATAGGATGCAAAAACAGCGACACGGTGATAAGTATTCCGCCGACCGCAAACGCGATGGCGCTTGCCACCGCTGCGCCTATAACGCCCCAACCGAAGCCGAATACTTTCATTTCAGCGCCGAAGATATTGACTGTTCGGGTCTCATATATCATAAAGAAATTAAGAACTACGTTTACGATATTGACGAGCACCCCGACTCTCATCGGAGTTTTGGTGTCGCCCGACGCGCGAAGGGCAGTACCGAATATAACGCTTGCCGTTCTGAAAAGCATCGGCGTATACAGAATGAAGAAGTACAAAGCGGCATCGTGTCTCAGATGCGGCTTAACGTTCATCAGCGCGGGGACAACGGGGCTTAACGCAAGCGGCAGGATCGTAAAGACCGTTCCTGCAACGAGGGTTATAAACACCGTCTGCGCCGACGCACGTTTCACGAGCGGTCTGTCCGACGCGCCTATTGCTTTCGCTATTATAGCAAGAAATCCAACTCCAAGGGCTGAAATCGTGCTTCCGAGAAGCCAGTTTACAGTCGTTGTTGATCCGACTGCCGCCGCAGCGTCGGTGCCGAGCGAACCGACCATTGCAAGGTCAACGTATTGGACTGCGGTTTGCATTAGCTGCTCGAGCATGGTCGGCCAAGCAAGCGAAAATATAAGGGCAATCATTGCCCTTTTTGTTGTTGCTTTTTTAATATCAGTCATATTTACTCCAAAAACTTATCTTACGATATATTATCATTTCGGCATAATTTTGTCAAGGATTCTTTTCTCTTGACTGTAAATAACTAATATGTTATAATATTCACGTATTATTCAGTAATAATTGCTTGCGTGCAGTAGAGAAAGCGAGAAATATATGCCCGATGGTGTTTGCGTTTCGGTAGATAAATTATTATCAATACTGAATCATATGAATATACGTTGCACACGAGATGACATAGAGGCATTTAAACGCGAAGAGGACGGCGAAGAATACTGTGGCGTTTGGAAGGTCAACGTCGGTGATCAAAGCTACGTTCTCAAAAAAGCGAAAGGATATGAGTCGGAGATATACTCATCTTTTTTCAGCGACGGAGCTTGCAGCGTTCCGCGCCTCGTCGCAACAGCTTTTACCGACAACTCGACGTATATTCTTACCGAATATATCGACGGGTATAATATGTGTCATTGCGACCGTGTTTCCCTTGTCAAGGTTCTTGATTCATTGATCTGTTTGCAAGACAGATTTTGGAATGATACCGAAAGAGCCGATACAGCTTTTTCATTCAAGAAAAGTCTTGAACACAGAACGAAGCGTATTGATTATCTTAACGATAACGAGCTTGAGAAGGCATATTCGGAATTTCTCAACACATATCAGCTCTTACCGCGAACGCTATGCCACGACGATCTTTTGCCGTTCAACGTGTTGGTTTCGGACCGCAAGGCGGTATTGATCGACTGGGAGACTGCCGGCATTTTGCCGTACCCAGTATCGATTGCAAGATTGATTGCACACTGTGAAGACTCCGATGATGCATTCTTCTATATGAGGGATGACGATAAGCAGTTTGCGATTGATTATTATTACGATAGTCTTATAAGATCAAAGGGGATCGATTACGACGATTATATCCATGCCCTTAACCTGTTCATTTTTTACGAATACTGCGAATGGATCATGCTTGGCGTAAAGTATGACGATGCAGATATGAACAGATACCAAAAGTATTTAATAAGGCAAAAAGATTATTAAATTCCATATACGAATGAGGAGACACATTATGAACATTTGGCACGACATAAATCCCAAATTTATCACCAAGGACAATTTCACCGCCGTGATCGAAATTCCTAAGGGCGGCAAAAACAAATACGAGCTCGACAAGGAGACGGGTCTACTTCGTCTTGACCGAGTTCTTTATACCTCGACACACTATCCTGCGAGCTACGGCTTTATTCCTCGCACCTTCGCAGATGACGACGACCCGCTTGACGTTCTCGTAATTTGCGCAGAACCGATCAATCCGATGACGCTCGTTCAGGTCTATCCCATAGGTGTTATGCGAATGCTTGACGGCGGTAAGAACGACGATAAGATCATAGCAATTCCCTTCTCCGACCCGAACTACAATACGATAAAGGATATTTCCGAGCTGCCGCATCACATATTTGAGGAAATGGTGCATTTCTTCAAGGTATATAAGCAGCTCGAAAACAAGGAAACTGCCGTGCGCGACCTCTTCGGTTACGCCGAGGCGCTCGATATTATTCAAGCATCTATTGACAGATACGAAAGATATTACGCGCACTGATTTGTGTCAAAAAAGGTGTTATCCGTTTGGATAACACCTTTTTTATTTGGTTTAAGATGCCAAGTCGTTAAGAATATCTCGGACATCCGACTCGGTCGTGGGCAGCTGCTCGTCCTGCGTTACGTCAGCCGTACCGTTTTCCGGATTAAGAATATGCCACATACAAGCGAGGTTATATCGGCTCGAATCTCGATGTGTACCCGTGTAGAAACCGGTCGGCAGAAGATTCTGATAATAACACGTTGTGTAGTTAATTCCGACAAAGGAGTAATCATCAGGAAGTATCTGTCCCGTGTATTCAGCGTCGTCAACGTAAATATTGTACGGGAACTGGCGCAAAACGTTAAGCAGACCTACCTGAACTGCATTTTCCTTCGGGCAATAAGGCGTCAGCATACCGTTCGTTTTTTCGTCGCGGTCAGCAAGGAAATGAACGTCGCAGTACTCGGTCGGCTCGGTACCTCTCACAAAGTAACCGATCTCGGCACGGCTTCCGCGCGGATCCTTCTTACAGGCATCTGTAAGAAGCTTGCCGGAGTCCTTGCAGTAAGTCGCTGTTGTAACGCTTCTCGGAACAGTGAAGGTCTTAAGCTTTTCACCGCCGTTTTCCGCTTCCGCGATCTTATCAGCAACAAGCTCGCCCATTATCATATTCCACATCGTTTCGGGAACTCCACTGAATTTCTCAAGCGAACGAGGCATCGAATATCCGAACCAGATGCCGCATACGTAATAGGGGGTATATCCTACGAACCACTGATCCTTTTGCGAGCTGGTCGTACCGGTCTTACCCGCACAGTCGATCTTACTTCTTAAAGTAACCTCGGTCGCGGTACCGGAGTCGACAACTTCCTCAAGCATCTTCGTCATAATGGCGGCATTTTCTGCGCTCATTACGATCTCGCTCTTTCTCGTATTATCAACTATCACGTTTCCGTTAGCGTCAAGTATCTGAAGAACTATTCTTTCCTCGTTAAAGATACCGCCGTTAGCGAATATCTGATACGCCGCTGTCATCTCCTTGACCGTTACACCGTAGGTAAATTCACCCATCGCAAGCGGAGCGTAAGAAATATCGGAGTAAATTACCCCGGCAGAATTGACTCTTCTTGCAACGAGCGTCGACAAACCGAGCTTTTCAGTCAGATAGTCAAAGGAGTTCTGAAGTCCAAGGGCTTCAAGAGCTCGCCAGGAAATCGTGTTTTTAGAAACTCTGACCGCCTCGTGAACGGTCAGCAGACCCGCATATCGGTTAGGCGTATTGTGCGGATACCCGGTCGTTCTCGAATAACTAATGGCACCTGTCTCGGGATTTACGACTTGATTACCGAAGTTTATCGGAACGTCGTCAAACACGGATCCATAGGTCAGAACTCCGAATTCAAGTCCGGGACCATAAACCGAAAGCGGCTTTATAGCAGATCCTGACGGACGTCTTGTTTGAGTTGCATAGTTCAGACCGAGGTTAAGGTTCTTCTGTCCGCGGTCGCCGACGAGTCCGAGAACGTTACCCGTCTCGGGGTCGATTACTACCGCCGAGGATTTCGGCTGTATCGGCGACTCGTCATACCGAGGCCAATACGAATCGTTTTCATAATACTTTTCAAGGACCGACTGAACCTTCGGATCTTGCGCGGTAACTATATTAAATCCGCTTGTCAGAAGGATCTTCGAAGCATAACTCTCGGTATAACCGAACTTATCCATCAAAAGCTGAATCGCTTCCTGTTGAGCCGCATCGGTGTACCAAGACTTTATCGAAATACCAATATCGGAATCGGTCTCGGGAGGATTAAGCACAAGCTCCTGCTTATATGCGGCTGTATATTCCTCCTGCGTAATTCTTCCCTGCTCGTACATCAGCTTTATGACCTGATTACGGCGCATAGCGTTATTCTCGGGGTGGATTATCGGGTCCCATTTGGACGGGTTCTGCGTAATTGCCGCAATTGCCGCCGCCTCGATCAGCGTAAGCTCCGACGGCTCCTTTCCAAAATAGGCGTAGGATGCCGCTCCGACTCCGTAGCAAGACTGCGACAGATAGATATTGTTAAGATACATTTCAAGTATCTCCGTCTTATCGTATCGCTTTTCAAGGTTAAGGGCACGGAATATCTCCTGTGCCTTACGCTGAATGGTTACGTCGTCGTTACCCGTTATATTTTTGATAAGCTGCTGTGTTATCGTCGAGCCGCCCTGCGAACCTCCGCCAAGGAAGTAGTCAAGTGTGACCTTTATAGTTCTGATCCAGTCGACTCCGTCGTGGCTTTCAAAACGCTTGTCCTCGATAGCAATAAACGCCTGCGGCAAATAGTCGCCCATATCAGAATAGGAGACCCACATACGGTTTTCCGTCGCGCTCAAACGCTCCGATTCAATCTCAACTATATTTCCGTCTGCGTCAACGTAGCTTATAGAAGTCGTAAGACTGCGTTCCTGCGCCATTATTGCGAAATCGTCAACGCTCGTATCGAGATGGTTCTTGACGTATAATAGGAACGCGCCGCCGACTATAACTCCGGTTATAACGCCGATCAATCCGATTGTAATAAGGATGCTGAACGCCCAACCGAGGCCCTTCAAAAGCGCCTTGCCGAGCACACCTACGCTTTTGGCAAACTCGTCGTTCCAATTTATCTTCTTTTTATTTTTGTTCATAGTATGAAGCTTTTTCCTTTCAAAACTACTACTTTAATATTAAACCCAACATTTGAACACAATGTGAATTATAGAAAAATTCATAAAGCTATTTTATAACGACGCTACCCGTGCCGAGTATTTCGATCAATTCGTTAATAACGAAATCGGTCGGGGCAGTCATTATTGAAGAAGAAACGTAGCGTTTATTCTCGCTTTCATAAATTACGACGGGCATCTTTCCCTCAAAGATCTCGCAAACGGCGATCGCTCTTTTGAAGAGCGGTGACGACATACTGTCGACCTTAAGATACAGCTTTTTCGGCTTATCCTCGGCCTTGGGTGCTGTCGCTTCCTTCGGTGCGGGAACATACTTATCGTCGCTCACAAGCGGCTTTGCGCGCCGCATAAGAAGCTTGACCTCGTCATCCTTATACGAGACCTCGCCCTCAAGCGCGATCGCGTTATCAAGTGAAAGCAACGGTCCAAACTCGGTGACCGTTTTCGGGAAAACAAGAATCTCCATCTCGCCGTTTCTGTCTTCAAGAGAAATAAACAGCATAAGATCGCCGTTTTTCGTTACCTTTTTCGTAACCGAGGTTATTGCACCTACAACGGTAATAGTTTGCTTTTCCTTATATTCGTGTTCAAGGACGGAGCGGATATTCGCGTGAGAAATATCGGAGATGTTCTTGCCGTAATCGTCAAGAATGTGTCCCGAGAAATACATACCCGCGCTTTCCTTTTCGAAGCGGAGCTTTTCGCGGAGAGTAAACTCGGGAATATCGGGATATCTTACCTCGACGGTATCTGAAGAAAACATATCCATCTGTCCCGCAACGCTTCCGTGTGCCTTACGGTTAAGCGACTCGATTATCTCGGAATATGCCGACAGCAAACGGCTTCTGTATACGCCTAAGCTATCGAAAGCACCTGCCTTGATAAGCGACTCGATCTGACGCTTATTAAGGTCGCTTCCCTGCATACGCGAAGCGAAATCGTAAAAGGAGGAAAACGGTCTTAACCGTCTTTCATCGACGACGCGCTGTATAAACTGCGCCCCGACGTTTTTGATCGCGGGAAGTCCGTAGCGGATATTACCGCCGCTGACCGAAAATCCCGTTCCGCTTTCGTTTATATCGGGCGGTAGAGTCCTTATGCCCATTTTCGCGCATTCCGCTATATATTCGCCCATCTTCGCCTGATTTCCGAAAACGGACGAGATCAGCGATGCGTAATACATAGGTGCGTAATGCGTTTTAAGGTATGCGCTCCGATATGAAATGAACGCGTAAGCCGCCGCGTGGCTCTTTTTGAAGCCGTAGTTGGCGAAATCGGTCATTTGTCCGTAAAGCTCGCGCGCGTCTTCTTCGGCATAGCCCTGTTCAAGTGCGCCCTTGACAAAATTGTCAAGCTCTTTTTCGATAACGCCCGGCTTTTTCTTTGCAATAGCACGGCGGACGACGTCTGCTTTCCCGTACGAATATCCCGCAACGGAACGGAATATCTGCATTACCTGCTCCTGATATACGATACAGCCGCAGGTCTCGTCAAGAATCTCGTTCAAACACGGTATCTTATACTTTATCTTACTTCTGTCGGCGCGGTTTTCAAGGAATCTCGGAATAGCGTCCATAGGCCCCGGTCGGTAAAGCGCGATAGCGACCATTATGTCGGTTATGCTTCTCGGCTTCATCTGCATAAGAAGCTGACGCATACCTTCGCTTTCAAGCTGAAACAGTCCGTCTGTCTTGCCCGACGATATCAGCTCGTAGGTCGCCTCGTCGTCAAACGGGATCTCCGAAACGCGGAATGAATCCTTCTCTACTCTGACCAGCTTTTCGGTGTCGTCAATGACCGTAAGATAACGGAGCGCCAAAAAGTCATATTTGAGCAGTCCCAGCTTTGCGACGGTATCCATATCAAACTGCGTAACGACGGTATCGCCGTTTACCGATAGCGGTACGTACTCGTGAACGGGCTTATCGGTAATTACAACGCCTGCCGCGTGTGTCGATGAATTTCTCGGCATACCCTCAAGCGCCGTTGCAATGCGTACAAGCTCTCTTACCTCGTCGTCTCCGTCGCAAAGCGCGCGGAACGATTTATCGTTCACCGCCTCGGTAAGAGAAACGCCTCCCTTATGCTCGGGAAGAGCGCGCACGACGCTGTCGACCTTTGAATATGCCATACCAAGCGCTCGTCCGACGTCACGGAGAGCCGCTTTTGCCGCAAGCGTACCGAAGGTCACTATCTGCGAGACGTGGTCTGCACCGTATCGGCGAGCCACGTAGTCGATAACCTCGTCGCGTCGGCGGTAACAAAAGTCTATATCAAAGTCTGGCATACTGACTCTTTGAGGGTTCAAAAACGACTCAAAAAGCAGTCCGTAGCGGACGGGGTCCACCTCGGTTATGCCGAGAAGGTAAGCTATCAAGCTTCCTGCACCCGAGCCTCGCCCGGGACCCGAAGGTATCATTTTTGATTTTGCATAGTTTACGAAATCGGAAACTATAAGATAATAAGAGGCGTAGCCCATTGAAGTAACTACGACGTGCTCGTAATCAATGCGAAGCTTGTAATCCTCACGTTTAAAGGTATCGTCGTAAACTATGCTTCCGTCCTTTTCGCGTCTTTCAAGTCCTTCATATGCAAGCTGACGCAGGTAGTCCTTCGCGTTCAGCCCGTCGGGCGGGTCAAATCGCGGAAGGAACGTCTTTCCGAAGACGAAATCGTAATTACACATCTCTGCAATCTTAACGGTGTTCTCGATAGCACCGTCGTATCTGCCGAGAAGCTTCGACATTTCGTCTCCGCTCTTCATATAAAATTCATCGGTTTCAAATCCGATAGGACGTCCGTCGGATATGACGTTATTCGTCTGAATACACATCATTACCGACTGCGTAAAAGCGTCCTCTTTGCGCAGATAATGAACGTCGTTAGTTGCAACCAGCGGTATTCCCGTACGCTCGGAAATTCCCGCGATGCACTCATTGACCATCATCTGCCCCTCGATGCCCTCGTATTGAAGCTCGAGGTAGAAGTTGCCTCTGCCGAATATACCGTCAAGCTTTAACGCGTATTCCTCGGCTTCGCTTACGTTTCCTGCCATAACAAGGCGAGGGATCATACCGCTTAAACACGCCGAAAGACATACGAGTCCTTCTGCGTGCTCGGAAAGCAGTTCAAGGTCGATTCTCGGCTTACGGTAAAAGCCCTCCGTATGAGCGCAGGAGACCATATACGTCAGATTTTTATATCCGATTTCATTTTTAACAAGAAGAACAAGGTGATTCGGCTCGTTATCTCCGCTTCCCGTTTTATCGAAGCGCGACTTTGACGCAACGTAGACCTCACAGCCGATGATCGGCTTGATACCCGCGTCCTTGCAGGCGTTATAAAAGCCGACGACTCCGTACATCACGCCGTGGTCGGTTATCGCAACCGCACTTTGCCCAAGCTCTTTTGCCCGCTTGGGTATCTCGCTTAAACGGCAGGCTCCGTCAAGCAAGCTGTATTCGGTATGCAGATGCAGATGCACGAAATCAGACATCGCCTTATCCTCCTTTCAGTGAATTTTCAAAATTGTCAATCTATCGTTTTAAGAAATTCGATACACTCCTTTGCCTCGGTAATTCCGTCGGGAGTGAGAGTTTCGCTCTCGACAACGATACCGAAGCCATGCACGTATGCGTAATCTCTTATTGCCTTAATAGGTGCCTCGCCCTGACCGAGAGGTTTTCCCACTCCGCCTCTGAAGCCGTCCTTTAGGTGGATCACCTTAATTCTGTCCTTCAATCGGTCCATTACCGCGATAGGATCACAGCCGGCGTTGAACGCCCAATAGGTATCAATTTCAAAATCAACGTTAGTTCTCTTTTCAAGCTCGGAGTGAATCGTTGAGCCCCAGCTCTGCACTTCGAATTCACGCGAGTGATTATGAAACGCAAGCGATATTCCTTCTTTGTTCAGTATCGGCTGTGCAAAGTTCATAACTTCGCAGAATTTCTCTATCTTATCGAGCGTGCTTAGATCCGCTCCCGGAACGATAATGTTATGATTACCTATAGTCTTGTGATACTCTACTGTTTTCTCGATATTTTCGGGGGTAAGCTCATTCCAACCGGTATGAGTACCCGAGACGGTAAGACCGTTTTTCACCAGCATTTTCTTCACTTCTTCTGCCGAATAGCCGAAGAAGCCCGCAAACTCGACCTCTTTATAGCCGAGAGCAGCAACCTGCTCAAGCGCTTCAGCGAGATTATTCTCTGTAATATCGCGAACACTGTAAAGCTGAATACCGTAACTGTATTTCATAACGGTCTCCTTATAATTTTTCAGCAAAAAGCTGTATTTTCTGCAATCTGTGGTTGACACCCGATTTGGTTATCGGCGGAGTATGCATTTCCGCAAGCTCCTTTAAGGTCGCGCTCGGAAATGCGGCGCGAAGATCGAGCGTTACCTTTAATTCATCGGGAAGCTCGTCCAGCTTTCCTGCCGAAACGATCTTTTCGATAGCCCGCATTTGTGTTTCAAAAGCCGCCGCCGTCTTTCCCATATTCGCCATCTCGCAGTTATTGAGACGGTTTATGTTGTTTCTGAAATCCTTATACATTTTTACATCCAGCATTTTGAAGGTCGCCTTATTAGCTCCCAGAATGCCAAACATATCAAGCACACTTTCGCTGTCCTTGAAATACACGCCGTAAAAGCCGCCTCGGCGTTCTGTTATCTTCGGATTCGTCCCGATTCCGTCAAGGATATCTCTCAGCCTTTCTGCGCGTTCTGTTCCCCTTACAAGAAATTCCATGTGGTATGAGTTTTCGGGATAGGTAACCGTTCCGCAGGTCAGAAACGCGCCCTTCACAAATGAGCGAACGCATTCCTCACATCCCGTTAAAGGCGCCGAAGCGTCACTTACACCGCTTATCGAAAGAAACTCGCAAAGCTCGTTCAGCTTATCCTTATCGGTTATCGAAGCAAACGAAATGTCGCTTTCCTTACGGCGTCCCGTCAATTCCTTTATCAGCTTCGCATAATGCATTACGACAGACGGATTTTCGCTTTCAAGATACAACGCGCTGTCATCCTGCGCGTTTACGCCGAATACCATACCGCGCAAAAGCGCTGTCTTACAGCATCTACTCTTAATATGCGAGGAAGCTATTTCGTTTTTTACGTCCTGCGAGAATGACTCGTACATAGTTCCCCGCCTTTCTTTAATCTATTGGGTTTTTAATATACTTGACCTCGGGCTGAAGCTCAATTCCGACGTTTTCTTTTATCACGTTCTGAATATGCTTAATGAGCGAAAGCACGTCGGAAGCGGTCGCGTTACCGATGTTGATGATAAAGCCAGCGTGCTTCTCGGAGACCTGCGCGCCGCCGACCGTATAGCACTTAAGACCTGCTTCCTCTATAAGCTTGCCCGAGAAATAGCCGGGGTAACGCTTGAAGGTACTGCCTGCCGAGGGATAGTTAAGCGGCTGCTTGTCGATACGCTGCTGCATAAGCGAGTTCATTTTCTCGGTAATATCAGCATTCACGCCCTCGCTCAAAGCAAGCTTTGCGCCGAGAATTATCTTATCGCTGCCTTGGAAAATGCTTTCGCGGTAACCGAAGCCGCAATCCTCTGCCTTAATATCGTATATCTCGTCGTTTCCGCCGTCATAAACCTTGACCGAAACGCAAACGTCCTTGATCTCTCCGCCGTATGCGCCTGCGTTCATATAGACCGCACCGCCGACGGTACCAGGAATACCGTATGCAAATTCAAGACCCGTAAGCGATGCCTCTGCAACTACCGACGCAAGATGCGTAAGCGAAGCCCCACAGCCGACCTTTACGGTATTTCCGTCGATCTTTATATCCTTTATCTGCGTCGTAACGATAACGGTGCCCTCGTATCCGCTGTCGGAAAAGAGGAGATTTGAGCCGTTACCGATAACGATATTAGGGATACTTATACTATGGCAAAGAGCCGAAAGCGACGCAAGCTCGTCGGACGTCGTCGGATATATTACGTAGGACGCGTTACCGCCTATGCGGAACGACGAGAGCGAGGAGAGAGGATAATCACGTCTGAACGTCAAATGTCCCTCTCTTTCGGCTTCCTCGATATATTGCTCAAGAATACTTGAGTTTGAGAGCATATTATCTGCTCCTTTCGTTTTTTACATATTATATGAAATATGCCGTAATGTGTTATCAGTTCTTAACGGTGAAGCGGTGGAATACCTTTTTGCCCTTCTTAACGATAAGTCCGTCGCCGAAGGTGTCAAGGGCAACGCTTGCGTTGAACTGTACTACCTTTTCGTCGTTTACGAGAATACCGCCCTGCTGAATAAGACGCTTTGCTTCGCCCTTTGAGGGTGCAAGACTGCCAAGCACGAGAAGGTCGGAAACGAGAATAGAGCCGTCAACAAAATTGTCAGGGGTAAGCTCGGTCGTAGGCATATCGGCAGATACACCGCCGTTTGCAAACACGGCTCTCGATGCTTCAAGCGCCTTGTTTGCTTCATCCTCGCCGTGAACCATCTTGGTAAGCTCGTAGCCGAGGATCTCCTTTGCCTTATTAAGCTGTGCGCCCTCCCACTTGTCCATCTCGTTGATCTCCTCGATCGGGAGGAAGGTGAGCATTCTGATACACTTGAGAACGTCGGAGTCAGCGACGTTACGCCAGTACTGGAAGAAGTCGTAGGGACTGGTCTTTTTAGCATCGAGCCATACTGCGTTTCCTGCGGTCTTACCCATCTTCTTGCCCTGCGAGTCGGTGAGGAGCGTAATTGTCATAGCGTGTGCGTCCTTGCCGAGCTTTCTGCGGATAAGCTCTGTACCGCCAAGCATATTCGACCACTGGTCGTCACCGCCGAACTGCATATTACAGCCGTACTCCTTGAAGAGGTAGTAGAAGTCGTAGGACTGCATTATCATATAGTTGAATTCAAGGAAGGAAAGTCCCT
>CAZVVM010000027.1:0-20860 GCA_964630635.1 uncultured Ruminococcus sp.
GAAATATACCGTATTCTTGCAAAACTGTCCTTTAGCACGTCTGGCAAATGCCATCGGGTTTTTATTCAGATATATCTGTGGTACAGGATCAACATTACTGCGGAAGCGATCAAGAAGAAAGCTCCGCAAACGAGGATCGATCCGAATTTCAGCTTCTTCTGTGCCTTTGCTTCCTTATATTCGTATAAATCTGCAAACTTCTGTGTTTTCGCCTTACGGAAAAAACCGAAAAACTGCTTTGTACCGAAGATAAGGATGTCGAATACGCCTTCGTTACTGACGAATACCAACAGTCCAAGTCCGCCAAGCATAACGCCTGCGACCATAAAACTGTCCGAAAGAATATGAAATATCGTAGCGGGGTCTGTCGTTCCAAACAGATTTTTCGAATACATTACGAGAAATGAAAGGAAGAAGCCAACTCCGAAAGTTATCAGATACTTAACAAACGTCTTCATTTAGTTTCCTGATATTCAGCAACGTATTTTTCGTACTCCTCGGTATTGCAGTATACATAGTGACCGGGGTAGATCTCTCTCATGCTCGGACCTTCCTTCGAATAATCGTGGTCGAGGATCGGGTTATAGGTGATTCTCTTACGCGACTTTTCGGTGATTGGGTCGGGAAGCGGGATCGCAGAAAGAAGCGAACGGGTATAGGGGTGGAAGGGGTGAGCGAAAAGCTCTTCACTCGTTCCAAGCTCGACTATCTTACCGAAGTACATAACTGCGATTCTGTTCGAGAAGTACTTAACGACTGCAAGGTCGTGGGCGATGAACATTATCGTCAGACCCATCTTCTCACTTAATTCGTTAAGCAAGTTGATGACCTGCGCCTGGATCGAAACGTCGAGAGCCGAGATCGGCTCGTCGGCGATGATAAGCTCGGGGTTCATAATGACCGCGCGCGCTATACCGATTCTCTGACGCTGTCCGCCCGAGAATTCGTGAGGATAACGCGAAGCGTGTTCCTGAACGAGTCCGACAAGCTCAAGCATCTTATATACCTGCTCGTCGATGAACTTCTTATCCTTGACTCCGCGAATAATGAGTCCCTCTGCGATAATATCGCGGACTGTCATACGGGGGTCGAGAGACGCGATCGGGTCCTGGAAGATCATCTGGATCTCGTTCGTGAGGTTATTCTTCGAGTGACGCGACCACTTCTTGTGGTCAGCCATCGCCTTTTTGATCTCCTCACGGTTTTCGTTTACGATCTTTTCGTATTCTTCCTTCGAGATCTGCTTTGCGGAATACGCCTTGCGAGCCGCGTTGATAGCGTCCTTATAGGTACGAGTACCTGCGCAGATTCTCTCTCCCTTATAGTAGACAGAACCGCCGGTAATATCGTAAAGGCGGATTATCGAGCGTCCGGTCGTAGTCTTACCGCAGCCCGACTCACCGACAAGGCCGAAAACCTCGCCCTTGAAGATGTCGAAGCTTACGTCATCGACTGCCTTGAGCTCTCTTTTGCCCATTTTAAAGTACTGCTGAAGGTTTTTGACACTTAATAATACTTCTTTTTCCATATTACTGTCTCTCCTTCTTCATACGCGCAATACGTGCCTTGATAAGCTCGGGCATCTCTACCTCGGGAGCGTTCGGATGGAGAAGCCAGGTTGCTGCCGCGTGAGTATCGGTGATATCAAAGAGCGGCGGCTCGAGCTCGAAGTCGATCTCAAGCGCATACTTGTTTCTTGCCGCAAATGCGTCTCCCTTGGGAGGATAGATCATATTCGGAGGTGTTCCGGGTATCGATTCGAGCTTTTCAGTCGTTTCAAGGTCAGGCATAGAGCTGAGCAGTGCCCAGGTATACGGATGCGCCGGCTCGTAGAATACTTCCTCGGCAGTTCCGTACTCGACGATCTTACCCGCATACATAACTGCGATTCTGTCTGCCATATTCGCGACAACACCGAGGTTATGCGTGATGAAGATTACCGAGAGGTTTCTTTCCGTCTTGATCTCCTTGATAAGATCGAGTATCTGTGCCTGTATCGTAACGTCAAGAGCCGTAGTCGGCTCGTCGCAGATCAGGATGTCGGGGTTTGCAGAAAGAGCAATAGCGATAACTATTCTCTGTCTCATACCGCCCGAGAACTCGAAGGGATACTGGTTAAATCTCGTGGTCGGTTCAGGAATACCAACCTCTTCGAGAAGCTTGATCGCCTTTGCCTTTGCAATGCTCTTGTTCATCTTAACGGTGACCTTCGACGCCTGCTCCTTAAGGTAATCAATTATCTCGATAACGCGTTCGTTCACGTTGATCGACGCGGTAGGTGCGGTAGCTATCTTATAGTTTTCGATAACTGCTTCGAGCACCTTTACGATATTCTCAAGTTTAAGGTCGATATCGACGATCACCTGCGGCTTGAGTACCCAGTCGGGTTCTCTCTTTTTCTTCGCCTTTTCTTTGTCATACTTTTTCTTATTCTTGAGGTATATCTTTTCCTGAATGGGATTGTTTTTAATTCCGTCAAAATAGCTCTTAACAGCGCTTGCGAAAGCGGAATGGAAAACGTACTCGGTACTGTTTTTCTTGACCGAAAGACGATCGATCGCCTTCGTTACCATCGGGCTAAGCTTCTTGACGTACGCGTTCGCCTTTGCCTCGGTTACGTTTCCGCTCTTGAAATATTCAAGCGCTTCTTCGAGGTGAGGAAGGGCTGCCGCCTTCTTTTCGACCGACTTTCTGTTCGAGTATGCAACGCCGTTTTCAGCGGTAGCGATAAAGCCGAGCATAAAGTTGCGGTCGAGGTGCTCACGAGTCATTTCGTTCATTGCCGAAACGGTATAGGACGAAAGGTCTGCACCCGGATTTGTCTTAAGGTAATAGCCGAGCGTAAAGAAGTTCGGCTTATCCTTATTAAGCGCATCCTTAACGAGCGCATACGCGGTATCAAGGGTTGCCTTTATTGCGTCAACGTCGGGCTTTTTTGCAAGAGCGTTGAGTGCGTTTGCGGTTTCTACTGCCTGCGCGTCCTTAACGATAACGTAAGGATGGAAGGAGAGAGTGAAGGTCTTATAAAGCGACTTCAGCTCCTTTTTCCACTCGACCTTTCTCTGCTTATTAATGTAGAGGAAGAGATTTTCGATATCAACCTCTGCTCTCGTCGCGTTACCGTAAGCGTCGTTGAAGGCACTTTCAAGCTTCGTGCTTTCGATACAGAAGCTGTCGAACGCCTTGAGAGAAGCCGTGACACGGCTCTTGCTGTTTACACCGTTTGCTGCGTCTGCGGCAATAATATTATCGCCGAGGGTCTTAAGCATAGTGTTGAACGCGTGTCTTGCGTTTCGTTTACCCGTCTTTGCTTTGAGGATCATTGCCTCGGTCAGCTGCTGACCTACACGCATGATCGGGTTCAAGCTCGACATCGGGTCCTGGAAGATCATCGCGATCTTGTCACCGCGGATCTTATGATATTCTTCTTCAGAAATTTTAAGTAAATCTTGTCCGTCGTAGAGGATTTCGCCGCCCTCGACGATAGAGTTTCCGGCAAGAATACCCATAACTGCTTTACTCGTTACGGATTTTCCCGAGCCGGATTCACCGACTATCGCAAGCGTTTCGCCCTTGTAAAGGTCGAAGGAGATGTTTCTGACGGCTTTAACGATTCCACCCTGAGTACGGAATGATATTTGCAGATTTTTTACTTCTAATTTCTTATCCATAAATTAACATTCCTTTCTTACAATTTGGTATCGTATCCTTTTATTCCTCGTTTCCGCGGAGCGACGGGTTGAACGCGTCGCGCAGACCGTTACCGAACAGATTGAAGCTGAGCATCAACAAGCTGATAAAGATCGAGGGGAAGAGGATCATATGAGGATAGGTGAACAGATAGTTCTGTCCCGTTGCGAGAAGGGTACCTACACTTGTCATGTTACCCGTACTGAGGTTGATGATTCCGAGGTAGGAGAGCGAGGTCTCCGAGAAGATTACGCCCGGAATTACGAGAACGGAGCCGGTAATAAGGGTTCCGATCGCGTTCGGGAAGATGTGCTTAAACATTATACGTCTGTCGCGGGCGCCAAGCGTTCTTGCAACAAGTACGTATTCCTGATTCTTGAAGCGGTAGAACTGCATTCTCGTTCTTCCTGCCATTCCGACCCAACCGGTCGCAAAGAAGGAAATGAAGAGAATGACGATATGCGAAACGTTGAGGTGGTACTTAAGAAGCGTGATGACGATCATCGAGGGGATAGAGCCGAGAATGTCGACTATTCTCTCCATGACAAGGTCGATCTTACCGCCGTAGTAGCCCTCGATCGCGCCGTAGATCGCGCCTATAACGAGGTTGACGACGGAAACGATAACCGCAAGGACGAACGAGAAGCGTGCACCGCTTGCAAGTCCCGCGAAGATATCCATACCGAAGTTGTTCGCGCCGAGAATGAAGCTCGGAGCTCCGATACCGTCGTTTGCGATATCGTGGATATACTTATAGTACTCGTAGTAGTCTACGCGTACGTTCCACATATTGCCCGACTTTTCCTCCGCATAGCGGTAGAGCTTCGTATCGCCCTCCCAAAGCATCTTGGAGGTATACTTATCGTCGTCGGGGCTTTCGGTATCGAGCCAGTAGATATTCTTGAAGTTTCCGGTTTCGTCGAAGACGATCTTGGTCTTGCTTCCTTCACCGAGCTCGGTTTCGTACCAGACGTTTGCATTGTTCGAATCCTGCACTGCCTCAGGACGCTTTTCAGGGTCGGTCATCGGGTAGATGATCTGCACGTTATGCTTATCCTGATATTCCTGAAGAGCTACGTATTCTTCGTACTTGAGAAGCTGGAACTTAACGCCGACCACGTTATAGGTATCGAGACGGAACTCATAAAGCTCTCTCTCCTTACCCATATAGGTATCTTTAACTACCTTGGGCTTGGTCATTATGACCTTTCTCGTTTTGATCTCAAGCTCGATAGCGCGATACTGGTCGTAAGTCTCCTTTGTGATCGACTTTTCCTGACCGCCGTCCCAGAAATGGATGCCATTCTTATAGAACCATTCGTTTCTCGGGAGCGCGTAAGCGTAGTTCTGATCCTTGTCCTTGACCTGATAGGGCGTAAGAAGGGGTCCGAACACCGCAAAGAGCACGAGGAAACCGATGATGAAGGTCGCAACTATCGACGCCTTATTGCGCGCGAAGCGTCTGAAGGCATCCTGAAGATAGGACACGGGCTTGGTATCAAGCTTTTTATCGTGAAGTCTTTCATCAACGTTATGGAAGACGAATTTTTCTTTTGAAATCTGATAATCCTGCGCTCTCATTTATTTCGCCCCCATTCTGATTCTCGGGTCAATGACACCGTAGGACAGGTCGATAACGAGCGCCGCCGCAAGTCCCACCAAGAGGTAGAATGCGGAGAGCATCATAAAGAAGTCGTAGTCCTGGCTGTTGATCGCCGCAAGGTAAAGTCCGCCGACGCCGGGTATCGAGAATATTTTTTCGATAACGAGCGAGCCGGAGAGGACGCTGATAAATTCACCGATGATAGACGGGAATATCGGCACCATCGCGTTACGAAGCGCGTGGCGTGTTGTTGCCTGGGATTTGGTAAGTCCCTTTGTTCTTGCAAGGAGCATAAATTCGCTCGTAAGAACCTCAGTAAGCTCTGCGCGGGTTCCTCTTGCATAACCTGCGATAGAACCGAAGGACATAGAAAGGACTGCGGGCACCATCGACTTGAACATATCGACGGTAAAATAATCATAACCCGGGTTCATAGTCTTCGGGAAAAGGTTAAGCTCGAAGCAGAGTATGTAAAGAATAAGCGATGCGTAAACGAAGGAAGGCACGGAAATAAATACCATAACGAGGGTCGAGATGGTATGGTCCTGCCATTTATTCTTTTTAAGTGCCGCAAAAATACCGAGCGCAATTCCGATCGGTACGGCAAAAAGTGATGAGTAAATATTGATGAGTATCGTAGGCGGGAGCATCTTTACGAAAGTGTCCCATACGTCGTGACCCTGGAATTCGGGCATATTGATACCTACGCCGAAGTCCCAGTCGAGAACGATACGTTTAATATAAAGACCGAGCTGTTCGAGGATCGGTTTATTATAACCGCGCGCATCCATAAGAGCTCTAAGCTTATCGGGGTCTTGTCCGACACCGACAGAGGTAACGTCAACAGGCAACAGCTTAATGAGTACAAAGCACATTACGAAGATAATAGAAAAGGTCATAAGCATAAGCCCGATTCTTTTCATAATATACTTGAACATGTACATATTGACAATCTCCTTTCATTGCATTTTCGACAACGTATAAACGGAGAAATATGGGGGACAGTAAAACCATCCCCCATTATTCGGAAACCGTTTAAGACGGTAGATTATTTGTAGTTAAGCTTGCCGTCCTGTTCCTTAACAGCTGCATGCCACTGAGCGTCGTCCATGTTATGCTTCATGAACTTGATTCCGCCGTATCCGAGGAAGGTATTGTACTCGTAGGTTACGTAGTCAACCTTGTAGGAAAGCATAGAAGCGGAGAAGGCGTTGTAGGTAGGAACAGTGTAGTATACCGAGAGAACTTCCTTCTCAAGAGCAGCGATAAGCTGGAGTCTCTGGGACTCTTCAAGAGCTGCGGAGCTCCAGTCGTACTTAGCGTCGGAAGCGCCGTTAAGGCAATCGTACCACTCGAGGAGAGTCATGGTCTCTTCGATGTCAGCACCGTTCTCGCCAACGCCCTTCATAGTGAAGGTCATAGTCTGAGTATCGGTAGCCCATGCCATCGAGTACATGTAGTCGGGGGAGAGGTAAGCGAGGAGGAAGTAGCCGGGATCCCAAGCTGCTCCGGACCAACCGCCCATACAGATCTCGTACTTACCTGCGCGGAAGTCGTCTGCCCACGCGGTAGCGAAGTCCTTAAGCTCGAAGTCAAGCTTGCCCTCGAGAGGAGTGCCGACAACTGCCTGCTTCCAAGCGTTGGTGAGGTAGTCGTAGTGTCTCTGAACAGACTCGTTGATAGTACCCGAACCGAAGGTAAGCTTAATGGTATCGTCAGCGGTAAGGATACCGGCGTCGATAGCATCGTTGTATGCCTTGGTGAAGAGTGCCTTAGCAGCATCGAGGTCGTAACCGGTGATAGCGTCTACAGCTGCATCGAGGGAATCGTACTGAGTATAGTCAACGTTATAAACGTCGCAAAGAACCTTCTTTGCTTCGTCGGTGTCACGGAATACGCCGCCGTTAGCAACGTCGTAGTAGTGCATCGAGTTGAACAGACCAAAGCCCTTGAGGGATGCAGTAGTACACTTAGCGGAATAGTCTGCACGGTCGATAGAAAGGGAAAGTGCCTTTCTGAAGTCAGCGAGACCGAGGATTTCCTTATCTATACCGGTCTGGTTGTTAGCGGTCTCGTTGGTCTTGAGCATATCAGTATTGGACTGGAGCTGGAGAGAACCAACGTAGTCGTCGGGAGTGAAGTATGCTCTATCGGAGTTCTTATAGTCCTGAGCGATAGAAACGTCGATACCGATACCGTCGATCTCACCTGCCTGGAACTTAAGCCATGCGGTGTTCCATTCCTTGATGGTCTCGCAAACGATACGGTCGGTCTGGTAAAGACCCTCGTTTTCTTCCATGTTGTAGCCGAACCAGTTCTCGTTTCTTTCGAGAATGTATGCCTTACCGGACTGGAAGAAGGTGAGCTTGTAGGGACCCCAAGAAGCGGTGGTCTTTACAGAGCTGTTATACTTAGAGGTCCAGAGGGTAGATCCTGCAACAGGAGCAACCTTGCTTGCCTCATACTTTGCCTTGTGAACAAGGGGAAGCGAAGAGAAGTTGTAAGCTGCCTTGTAGGAAAGGGTGCCGTCTTCCTTAAGGAGGTCAAGTGCCTTCTCAAGGATTACAACGATCTCATACTCGTTTTCGCCAACGAAAATACCAACCTTATCCCAAGCAACTTCGGGATACTCGCTGTCGGTCAAGAAGAAGTGAAGCTCTTCGTTCGGCTCGGTCTGCCACCAGCCGATAAGTGCTTCCCAAGCTGCATTCATCTCAGCGTCTGCCTTGATTTCAGCGAAGGTCTTGCCTTCCATCTTAGCTGCAACCTCTGCGGTGAATGCAGAATCAGCAAGATAGTTTGTTATAAGGTATGCTGCGCACTTTACTGCGTCATAGCTTGAAGGGAAGCCCATACTCGTTCTCATGTAGCACTGCTCAAGAAGGGGCTTATCGTTAACGGTAGCACCGGGAGCAGCAAGGGTGAATACCAGGGAAGAATCCAGGTCTTCCGAATAGACCTCGGTAGCAGGGACGCCAAGACCTGCCTGGCCCTGCTTTGCGTAACCCTTGGCGTTAGCAATGATAGTAGAACCTACGTAGAAGGAGTCTGCACGGTAGTTCTGGAAGAGGGGGTTAAGCTGCTCCTGCATGGAGTAAACGAAATCCTCTGCCTTGATGGGCGTGCCGTCGTCCCACTTAAGGTCTTCGCGGAGAGTTATAGCGTAAGCCATGTACTTGTCGCCCTTGATGTCCCAAGCTTCCTTGTACTTAGCGGTTACGTCTTCGAGCTTAGTAGCTGCGTTGTAGATAACTTCGTACTGACCGGGGATGATATTACCCTCTTCGTCGTACTTGAAGTCATAGGTGAAGAAGCTCGAGCCGATGTAGGACATAATCTGAGTATCATTAGAGTCCTTGTAGGTGAGCTCATTCCAGTTGGAGGGCGAAAGTGCTGTATATGTATTGTAGGTATATTCGCCGGCCTTGGTGTAGATAAGCTGAATGCTCTCCTTGTCACCTGCACAAGAGGTGAAAGCCGCACAAATCATAACTACGAGAAGCAGTCCCGCCACAATGCGTTTTGCCATAGTTTTCATTGTTTTTTCTACCTTTCAGTAAAGATTTTATGTAATTATAGCACACCAAACGCCGTCAGTCAAGCCCATTTTCAAAAAAAGTTAATAATTATGAAATGTTTTCGGGGAAAAATTGCAAAAATTCACGAGATTTGAATAATAATTTGAATAAATGAATATTCAACGTGGAAATTTCGAGTGGCGCGGTTTCATTTTGAGGATAATCGGATTTCTTTTCTTTGAAAACGGCAGCGTTGCCGCCGATACCTTCCCCTTGGGGAAGGCAAGAGGGCGTTCCGATGCTCTTTGGTAGGGGAGGGGCTTGCTCGGAACCCCCAAAGCTCATTTCATTCGCTTCGGGGAACCCCGCGCGCTCCTCCCGTATGGGAACGATGTTACATTGCCTTTGGGACGGTGCGCCGAGGACGTCGCACCCAACAAATATGTGGATAAGCGTTTTAATATCTGCAACAGAGTGAACGCGGGAGCGGCGGGTCGTCGAGGGCGCCGACCCCTACCGGGAAACGTTCAATAGTTACGACACATTATTCATTATTCATTATTCATTATTCATTAACACAAAAAAGCACCCTTGCGGGTGCTTTTTTGAGTTTTATATCGCAGACACAAAGTCAGTTCTTTTCATAAGCATCGAAAAGGTCTTCCGTGATCTTGTCGAATTCGGGTACGTCCTTAATGTAGTCGTCGAACGCATAGAACGCGCGGCGGCAAAGCTCGTCGGCTTCCTTCTTATCGGAAAGTGAAAGCGCGCGGAGGATCTCGTAGTCCTCAACGCCGCATTTCATCTCCATATAGCGGAGCGACAGAAGGACTTTATCCTCATAGGGATATACGATGTTACATTCGCCTGCGGGAAGTCCTGCGCTCGCGCTGGTTTCTTCAAACGGCTTACATTCGTGATCGAAGAAGTTGTAGCCCCAGTGAAGGAATCCCGTGAGGTTGTGGCTGTAATTACCCCAGTGGAGAAGACGTGTATTGAGAAGCGGGGCGTCTATATGTCTGTTAAGGAAGCGTCCGCCCGGCATATTGCAGGTATAGAACCACAGCTCGTTATACTCGTCACGGAGCGCCTCAAAATCATTTTTGTTAAGCTGATAATAGTGATCCTTGGGCACGTAAATATCAAGCGCCTCTTCGATAAAGTATATTTCGACAGCGTCAATGAGCTTTATTCCCGGCAGATACTTACGGTAGATTCCGCAAAGAATTCTGAAATCGTCGGCAACTCTTTCCTTCGGCTCGTCGCTTACGTGGACGATCGAGATGTCTCTCCAGCCGTTTTCGTTAAGAAAAGCGTTAAACTGAACGAGATATGCGGTAAGATATTTTCTGCCACCCGTCGAAAGACAGTTCAGCTCGCGGTCGTTATCGGATTTATCCTTGACAAGGAAAGGCGGCGACGACCAGGACGGACGGTGAAGGATGTGCGACCATTCGAGCGTCTTCATTCCGCATTCAAGCGCGAGTTCTGCCCAGCGCTTTGCAACCGAAAAATCGAAAACGTACTTTCCGTCTACCTTCGTACATTTATACATACGGGGAAGGTCAACGAAGAAAATGTAGTTCTTGCAGTCGATCAGCGTCTTCATATACTTTTTGAACATTTCTTCGTGCTCGGGCGATCCGTATTCGAGCCCGTGCATTGCCGCCATACTCTGAACCCACGACCAGTTAGAAAGCGCAAGTGTGCTTTCGGGAAGCGATTTTGCGCCGATGGTAAGGGTTACGGGGGCTTCTATTGCGGTATCGCCGAAGGTGATAACGATCTTTCCCTCTCTTACGCCGCTTTCCGCGTCAAGCTCGGGACAGAAGGACACGTAATACGCTTCGCTCTCCTTTTCGACCGTAATGCAGTCGACCGGGAAAAGCGGATCGTAAGCACGGTAAGGCGCGGGACGCACTCTGTCCCTCTTCAAGTCGCGCCATTCGCCGCCCGTAAGAGCGCCGCACTGATAATCGTTGGTATTTCTGTTGACACCAACCTCCATCTCGCGGTAAGCTTCTACCTTAACGCCGTCAAATCCAACCGCCTTAACGTCGACTGCGTTTCCGACGGTAAGCCCTTCAACGAAAATCTGAACGGCTCCGGTCTGTTCCTTGAGAAGCTTCAACGACGCAGTTTTTCTGCCGTCGGAAGCGCTCGAATCGGGAAACAGCCACTCGTTCATACTGAAAATTCCGAAGTTCATAAGTAACCTCCACTTATATAATTTTGCTTGGGTTATTATATCATTTTAGGGAAATAAAGTCAACTAATATGCCGAAAATCGCAAGGGGAGGTTCAGATGCTTCGCCGCGTTTTCGTAGGGCGGGGCATGCTCGGAACCCCCAAAAACTCGCTTCGCTCATTTTCGGGAACCCCTACCTCGACCGTCCGCTCGGAAGCGATGTTGCTTTTCTCTTTTCGGGTCGTCGAGGGCGCCGACCCCTACCGAAAAACGTTCACTCTACCATTGGTAGGGGAGGGGCTTGCTCCTCCCGCGCGGGAATGTTACATTGTTTTTACACCATCGACCGAGAGCGCTTCGCCCTCTTTGAATTTAAGCGTTTTAAGTCCGAATTTTTCTATAAGCCGAGCACGGTTTCTTCCGTTCTGCCCTATTGCTTTCGACAGCTCTCCGCGCGGAACGGTCACCGTGAGCCGTTCGGGTATCGTATCAAGCTCCGAAATGCGTTTTTCCATCTCGCGGTAATAAAGCTCGCCCTCGACAAGCTCGCCCATCGCGGGGTGATAATAACCGCAAGCGATCTCCTCGCCGGAGTTAAGCTCGGTTCCCGAATGAAGTCCTATCCGAAGCACCTTTACGCCGTTTTTTCTGAACACGCCGAGCACCGATGCCGATCTATCAACAAGCTCGTTTTCGGTAAGCGGAATATACTCGCCGTTTTCGACCATTTTGACGAGATGCGTATTTTTCAGAATAACTATCGGGTATATGCGCGCCTCACTTGCGCCGAGCTCACATATAAGCTTCGCGGTCTCAACCTCGCTATCACCGTCCGACGTCGGAAGCCCTATCATCATCTGCCCGACGAGGTCAAATCCGCGCGCCTTGATAAGCTTGCAAGCGTTCACGGTATCGGAGAGCGTATGTCCTCTTTTGCTTGCGGTAAGAACCTTATCCGACGCGCTCTGAATGCCGAGCTCGATAGTTTTAACCGAATATTTCCCGAGAATATCAAGTATTTCTTCGCTTATATAATCGGGACGTGTTGAGAGTCGAATGGAAACGACCTTCCCTGCTCTTACGTATTCTTCGGCGATTTCAAGGAGTGACACCATAAGGTCGCGGTCTATCCCCGTGAACGATCCGCCGAAAAAGGCAATCTCACTTTCGCGGTCACCCGCCGTTGACAGCGCGTCCTCGATCTGCTTTCTTACGTCCGATATATCAAAATGCGTTCTGCCCGAAATACTGCGCTGATTACAGAACGCACAGTCATTCGGGCAGCCGAGATGCGGTATAAAGATGGGTATATTTATGTGTTTCTTTTCGTTCATAGCAAAACACCAAAAATGTTATGAATATAGAAATGTTTCTTTTCTTTTTCTCACCTTTCTTGCTCACCCAAGAAAGGTGACCAAAGAACGGTGCCAAGGGGCAAACCGACAAAAAACGCGTTCGCGTTTTTTATACGTTTTCCCCTTTGGAAACCCCTTTCGATTTAAGGGAGATTCGTGACGTTTTCTTGTAGGGTGCGACGTCCTCGGCGCACCGTCTCTCCCACGATTATTTTATTAACCGCATTTGAATGCTTCGCCACATTTTTGTAGGGCGGGGGCTTGCTCCCGCCGTTTCCGAAGGGAAGTAACATTGTTCTTGTGCGGACGGTCGAGAGGACGTCGCCCCCTACAAAGAAAATGTCAAAGCATCGAGACGTTATTGTAAGAGCGAACTGTATTCGCACGCCCTTTTACGAGAATAGAATTACGCCTTCGTACAATCAAACAGCGTCAGCGCTTCCTTTGCCGCGCTCTGTTCCGCCTTACGCTTTGACGAGCCCTTGCCCTTGCCTATGACGTTACCGTTGAGACGCACCTCGACGTAGAACGTCTTATCGTGTGCGGGACCGCTTTCACCGACCGTTTTGTATTCAAGAATCGAGCCGCGTTCCTGCTGAACGAACTGCTGAAGCGCAGTCTTATAGTCGCGGTCTGCGCCGCTTTCCACAATACTGTCGATCTCCGCCGAGATTATCGGCAAAAGGAACTTACGCACAGGATCTATTCCGCCGTCAAGATAAATCGCGGCGAGGAGCGCCTCAAACGCGTCGGCAAGGATCGACGGTCGGTTTCGTCCGTTCTGACATTCCTCACCGTGACCGAGGCGGAGATACGCGCCGAGATCTATTCTTCTTGCGATCGAGCAAAGCGTCTTTTCGCAGACTGCTGACGCTCTGGTCTTCGACATCTCTCCCTCGGGAAGATTCGGAAAGTTCTCGTAAAGATATTGGCTCGTCACGAAGCTCAAAACCGAGTCGCCGAGAAATTCAAGACGCTCGTTACAGTCGACGCCGTCCTTTGCCTCGTTCGAATACGACGAGTGCGTCGTTGCGACGAGAATATGTATCGGGTCTTTAAAGGTATAGCCGACCGTTTTTTCAAGCTCCGATAACGGAGCGGGATATTGCTTGTTCATTTTCCTTATTACTTTTCCTCTGTAATAATATTCGGCACGACGAGCTTTGCGATCTTATAGGTAACCGCATTGTCAACACAGGAAAGTGCCTGACGGATCGCGTTCTTGATTGCGTAAGCATCGGAGCTTCCGTGTGCCTTAATTACGGTTTTCGACAGACCGAGAAGCGGTGCTCCGCCGTATTCCGACGCGTCGAAGCTCTTTTTCATCTTTTTAAGACCGCCCTTAACGCCGAGATATGACGCCTTGGTGATCGGATTTGCGGTAAACACGTCGGTGAGCTTGCTGATAATGAACTTCGAAAGACCTTCGCTCAATTTGAGAACGATATTTCCCGAGAAGCCGTCGCAAACGAGGACGTCGCACTTGCCGTTCGGCACGTCCTTGCCCTCGATATTTCCGACGAAATTGATTCCCTCGGCACTCTCGAGCAGTTCGTAAGCAGCCGCTACCGTCTTCGTTCCCTTGATTCTTTCCTCGCCGATATTGAGCAGACCTACGCGGGGATTGGATACGCCGAGTATCTCTCTCATATAAACGGTTCCCATCTGCGCAAACTGAACGTACGTCTCGGGCGGAATTTCGATATTCGCACCGCTGTCCATAAGCATAGTGGGGTTAGCATAAGGGAGTATGGTCGCAATTCCCGACTTCTGTATTCCCTTTATTCTTCTTACGATAAGGGTGGAGCCAGCGTGAAGCGCGCCCGTGTTACCTGCGCTGACGAAGGCGTCGCCCTTGCCCTCGGAAAGGAGCTTAAGACCGATTCCCATCGAGGAATCCTTCTTTTCTCTTACGACCGAAAGGGGCTGATCCTCCATCGTGATAACTCCGTCGGTATGGACTATTTCGATATTCGGCAGATCAAGAGAAAACTCTCTTGCCGAGGCGATGGCACGCATAATGCCCTCGTTGCCGACGAAGGTAAAGCCGACGTTCGGGTTTTCAGTTGCCGCCTCGTGGGCGCCGAGCAGTATTTCGAGAGGAGCTTTATCTCCGCTCATAATATCTACGATAATTCTCATAGCTATTACTCCAAATTCTCAAATATTTCCTTAACATAGGAAAGAGCCCTGTTTGAAAGATATTCGTTACGGACTGCCTTTCCGCCTTTGATCTTTTTATCGGGTGATGCGATGATGCCGAAGTTTACGTTCATCGGCTGGAATGACGTAACGGTACAGTCGCTCACGTATGACGCAAGCGCGCCGATCGCGCATCTGTTATCGGGGGTAAAGGGAGCAAGTCCCTTCATTTTTCTTGCGGCGTTGAAGCCCGCAAGCCAGCCCGACGAGGTCGATTCGATATATCCCTCAACACCCGTCATCTGTCCCGCAAAATAGATATTTTCATTCGTCATAAGCGAATAATCGGGATTAAGAAGCTTCGGGGAATTCATATAGGTGTTTCTGTGCATTACACCGTAGCGCAAGAACTCTGCGTTTTCAAGCCCCGGTATCATTCTGAACACCCGTCTCTGCGCCTCAAAGGTCAGATGCGTCTGGAAGCCGACGAGGTTATACATCGTTTTTTCGGCGTTTTCCTGACGGAGCTGAATAACCGCGTAAGGATCGCGGTCGGTTCCGGGATAAGGAAGTCCGACGGGCTTGAGAGGACCGAAAAGGAGCGTTTCACGTCCTCTTTTCGCCATTACCTCAACGGGCATACAGCCCTCGAAAACGGTGAGATCCTTCTGACTTTCGCGGTCAAATTCCTTAAGCGGTGCCTCCTCGGCAGTTATCAGCGCCTCGTAAAAGGCGTCGTACTCGTCCTTTTCCATCGGGCAGTTTATATAGCAGGGATCGCCCTTGCCGTAGCGGGAAGCGAAATACGCCTTGCTCATATCAATGGTCGAAGCATCGACTATCGGTGCTGCGGCATCGAAAAAGCTCAAATAGCTCTCGCCGAGCAGTTCGGAAAGATGCTTTGCAAGCGCGTCGGAGGTAAGAGGACCGCTTGCGACCACGACTATTCCATCGGTCGGCAGCTCGGTCACTTCACCGTCGACGACGGTGATATTCGGCATCGAGCGTATCTTCTCGGTCACGTAGTCCGAGAATTTATATCTGTCGACCGCAAGCGCCGCGCCCGCAGGAACGGCAGTTGCGTCAGCCGCCTCCATAATAAGCGAGCCGAGGATACGAAGCTCCTCTTTAAGAAGCCCTACCGCGTTCGTCAGTTGAAGCGAACGCAGAGAGTTTGAGCAGACAAGCTCCGCCATACCCGCATAGTGATGCGCGGGTGAATATTTTTGCGGCTTCATCTCGTGAAGAATGACATCACAGCCCATCTTCGCCGCCTGATACGCCGCCTCGGAGCCGGCTAAACCTGCTCCTATAACGTGAATAACGTCAGTTTTCATAATTTTCAGGGGATATTTCCTTCTTAAATCCGCAGTCCTTTTCCGCGCATACGAGCTGATTCTTGCCCTTCTTGTAGTAGAGTATCTTACCGCATTCGGGGCAGGTCTCGTTTACCGGCTTATCCCAGGAGCTGAAGTCGCACTCGGGATAATTCTCGCAGGAATAATAGACGCTTCTGTTTTTGCCGTTACGAAGCACGATGTTTCCGCCGCACTTCGGGCAATTCACGCCGATAGGACGCAGAATCGGTTTCGTATTCTTACATCTCGGATAATCGGAGCAAGCGTAAAATTCGCCGTAACGTCCCTTACGCTTGAGCATTTCCTTGCCACAAAGCTCGCAGACCATATCGGTCTTTTCGGCGGTGTCCTTCTTGACAAGCTCCTTGCCGTCCTTGTCGATCGGCTTTGTGTTCTTACATTCGGGATAATTCGGGCAAGCGGCGAATTTGCCGTATCTGCCCTGGCGGATTATCATCTTCGCTCCGCACTTGTCGCAGATGATATCGGTCTCAATGACAGGCACCTCGACCTCTTCCTTCTCGACGGTTGCTTCCGCTTTTGTAAGATGCTCGCTGAAGCCCTGATAGAAGTCGGAAAGAACGGTTATCATATCGGTGTCACCGCCTGCGATGCTGTCGAGGGAGTCCTCCATCTGTGCCGTGAACTCATAGTCAACTATATCGGGAAAATGCTCTACCATAAGCTTGGTCGTAACGAATCCGAGCTGTGTGGGCTTGAGCGACTTACCCTCACGCGCTACGTATCCGCGCGAGATTATCGTCGTAACGATAGGCGCGTAGGTCGAGGGTCTGCCTATTCCCTTTTCTTCAAGGAACTTGATGAGCGAGCCCTCGTTGAAGCGCGCGGGTGGCTCCGTGAAGTGCTGCGCGGGGTTAAGGGAGCGGCAGGCAAGGATATCGTTTTCCTTTATCTCGGGAAGAAGTCCCTTTCTCTCCTCGCCCTCCTCAACGTAATCGTAGACCGCCATAAAGCCGGCAAACTTGACCGACGAGCCCGACGCGCGGAAGTTATACGCGCCGACCGAGATCTCGGCGTTCACGGTATCGACCTGTGCCGACGCCATCTGCGATGCGATGAATCGGCTGAAAATAAGCTTATAAAGCTTATACTGGTCGTTCGTTAAATATTTCTTTATCACATCGGGCTCAAGCGCGATGTTCGACGGACGAATCGCCTCGTGAGCGTCCTGCGCGCCTGCCTTCGTCTTGTAGACTCTCTTGGTCTTGGGGCAGTGATCTGCGCCAAACTTTTCTGCTATATAATTCTTCGCGTTCTCTGCCGCCTCGTCCGAAACGCGGAGCGAGTCGGTACGCATATAGGTGATAAGACCCTGGACGCCGCCGTTTGAGCTTCCGACGTTAATACCCTCGTAAAGCTCCTGCGCAACCTTCATTATCTTCTGCGAATTGAAGCCGAGCTTCTTCGAAGCTTCCTGCTGCATCGTCGAGGTCGTGAAGGGCGGAAGGGGATTTCTCTGCTTAACGGTCTTCTTTACCGAGGTAACGTTGAAGGTCTGACCCGTGATCGCGTCAAGAACCGCCTTCGTATCCTTTTCGTTCTTAAGCTCGTTCTTTTTGCCGTTTTTGCCGTAATAATGAGCCGTCAGAGCAGCGCCCGATGCAGTATTAAGGAGCGCGTCAAGCGTCCAGTATTCCTGCGGAACGAATGCGTTTATCTCGTTTTCGCGGTCGACGATTATTCTCGTCGCAACCGACTGAACGCGTCCTGCCGAAAGACCCGAGCGAACGGTTTTCCACAGGAATGGGGAAAGCTTATAGCCGACTATTCTGTCGAGTATTCTTCTCGCCTGCTGTGAATTGACAAGCTCGATGTTGATGTTACGCGGCTCCTTGATCGCGCTCTTTATCGCGGTCTTCGTAAGCTCGTTAAAGGTTATTCTTCTCGTCTTTTCGATCGGAATACCGAGAACGTTCGCAAGATGCCAAGAGATCGCCTCACCCTCACGGTCAGGGTCCGTTGCGAAGTATATCTTCGACGCGTTCTTCGCCTCTTTTTTGAGTTCCTTTATTATGTCGCCCTTACCGCGGATATTGATATAATGAGCGTCAAAGCCGTTTTCAATATCAACTCCGAGAGAACTTTTCGGAAGATCGCGGAGGTGTCCCTTTGACGCTATTACCTTATAGTTTGAGCCGAGATAGTTCTTTATCGTAGGCGCCTTGAAGGGTGACTCGATTATTACAAGATTTGCCATTTATTTTCTCCTGATAGGAATTTAACTTAATTTATAGGTTCCGCCGGGGTTTGCGCTTATGTGTCCCGTTATTTCGAGCATCGTAAGCTCGACAAGCACGTCTGCTATCGCGCACCCGGTCTTTGCCGCGATAGAGTCGGAGGTCATCTCGCCCTCGTTCATCAGAAGCGTCAAGATCTCAAGCTGCTTACCCTCGACGCCCGACGGAAGCGTGTACGCCTTTTCTTCCTTCGCTTCCGCTGTTTCCTTCACGGGCTTCGCCGTTTTCTTTTCAGACGCGGAAGCGCGCTTTTCGGCGCTCTCCTTGCGCTTTTCGGAAAAATTCGGAAGCTCTTTCGCAACGAACGACGCAGGTGCAAAGTTGCGCGACTTGATCGCGGTAATTTTATTCAGATCTATTTTAGTCGGATAGAGGTTCTGGTATTCAACGAGAATATCGGTCGCGCCCGTTACCATCTTCGCGCCGTTTCTGATAAGATGGTTGCTTCCCTCGCTGTTAAGCTCGCCGACCTTGCCGGGCAGAGCGAAAACGTCTCTTCCCTGCTTGATGGCGGTTTCAGCCGTTATCAGCGCACCGCTCTTTTTCGGTGCTTCAATAACGAGAGTACCGAGAGAAATTCCGCTTACGATCCTGTTTCTCATCGGGAAATTTCTGCCGATAGGCGGAGTGAACGGACGGAATTCCGTCATAACGACACCGCACCCGATTATTTCTTTCATAAGTCCGACGTGCTCGCTCGGATATGCGCGGTCGATACCGCAACCGAGGACTGCGACGGTATAACCGCCTGCGTCGAGCGCGCCCCTGTGCGCCATTCCGTCGACACCCTTTGCCATACCGCTGACGACCACCGCGCCGCCGCGCGCCATATCGTAAGCCATCGTATAAGCGGTACGCGAGCCGTATTCGGTCATCTCTCTCGTTCCGACCTCGGCTATACAAACCTCGCGGTCGAGATCGACCATTATGCCCTTATAATAAAGGACTGACGGCTTGCAGGGAATTCTGTTCAGGCGCTTCGGATAAAGCGCGGAATCGGGAGTCAGAATACCGACGCCCTCGTTCTTACAGTATGCAAGTATCTCTCTCGCACGGTCGAGCGACTTGTCGGCAAGCTTCGTAACGGAACGCGCCGTTATGCCCGCAACCTGTTCGTAGTCGCCTGCCTCTGCTTCGTATACGTTCTTTATCGAGCCGAAATGCGATATGAGCATTTCGGGAAGGACGGAGCCCTCTCCGCACACGCATTGAAGCCACAGCCAATAAAGAGTTGGATTTTCATTCAGTATCATTTGAATCATCCTTTATATGCCTGCCACATAAATACCGACGCGGCGATAGCGGCGTTAAGCGATTCAACGCCCTCTGCCATCGGTATATAGACCGTTCCCGACGCGCTTTCTATCACGTCGGGGGCGATTCCGTGACCTTCGTTTCCGATTATAAACGCAGTTTTCCTGCCGATCTCGATACCGCTCAAGGATCTCGCCTTATCGTCAAGCACTGCGGCAAGCGTCGTATATCCGCCCGCGTTCATTTCCCTTACGGTAGAGGAGAGATCGTCTACGTACGATACGCTCTGCGAAAAAAGAGTTCCCATAGCGGCTCTTACCGTTTTCGGATTATAGATATCCGCACAGTCGGAGCTTAATATTATCTCGTCAACGCCGAAAGCCGAAGCCGAACGGATAACGGTTCCGAGGTTGCCGGGATCACGAAGCGACGAAAGGATTATCACCCTCTTTTCGCTGCTTGCAAACTCTTCCTTATTATATATTTTATTCATATTGTGGGATTTGTCAATATATTTTGCAACACAAATTATCCCCTCGGGAGACTTTTCATTCGACAGCTTTTCGTAAACGCTGTCCGAAACGGTGATTATTTCGCCGCGAAAAGCGCTGTTTTTGCAGTATTCCGTCATCTTTTCGGTCGCAAAAACACGCACAAGCTCAACGCCCTTTTTTACCGCTTCATCAAAAAGCTTTACGCCCTCGAAAATAAAAAGCGAGCTTATTTCGCGGTATTTTTTCTCCTTTAGAGATGCCGTTTCAATTATAAGAGGATTGCTCCTGCTCGTTATAAGCATAATTTTCTCCTTATGACAGAGCGAATGGTCGATCCATTCAGTTATATTTTGTTCGCCACGTTATTTGTGGGGCGGGGGCTTGCTCCCGCCGAACAACGCCGTCTTTGCGGCTACACCTCGGAACCACGCGCTGCCTCCGTCGTAGGGGAGGGGCTTGCTCCTCCTGCACAAAATGCAACACGCACAGACGGGCGAACACAGTTCGCCCCTACGGGAACGTTTAAGCATTTCGCCACGTCATTGTAGGAACGGGCGTCCTCGACCGTCCGCACGGGAACAATGTTACTTTATTTTCACAGTGCCGTCTGCGACGGCTGCACCTCATTCGAGAATGTCTGCCGCGTCATTCTGAGCGAAGCGTCGCCAGACCCATTCGATTTCGCTTCGCTCCACTCAGGGTGACGGCGACGCGCAGTCGAACCGCGAAGCGGCGATTCGCAGAATCGGAATCTCGGCAGACCATGCCCGCCTTCCCCAAGGAGAAGGCATAACAACGTTCCCTCTATTCTTGGTAGGGGAGGGGCTTGCTCCTCCCGAGCAATTCCAATGTTACATTCCTTCGGTGACGGGTCGTCGAGGCGCCGACCCCCTACCGAGAAACATTCAATATACCTTTGCAGTCGTAGGGCGAACTGTGTTCGCCCGAAAATTGCACCGCTTTCGAACGGGCGAACGCAGGCAAGGGTTCCCGAAAATGA
>CAZVVM010000028.1:0-8746 GCA_964630635.1 uncultured Ruminococcus sp.
GTTATTAAAACCTTATCTTTCCCCATTGACAACATAATGTTTTCAAATTAAAAAAAGTAACACAAAAATTGCCGAAATTGCAAAATTTCTGTTTACAAATCAGTGAAAAGGTGGTAAAATTATTATGTAATTTTATGCGTATATCGTATTATCGGTTCAAAGGCATAAAAGCCGGAAAATTTATGCCTTCGGGCGAGGAGGTTTTATGGAGACAATGACACGGTACAAGAGAGTACTTATCAAGCTTTCGGGCGAGGCGCTTGCCGCAGGTCAGAAGGACGGTATTCTCAATTATAATTTCGTAAGAGAAATTTGCCTTGCTATCAAGGAATGCAGTGAGATGGGCGTTGAAGTCGCGCTTGTCGTCGGTGCAGGTAATATCTGGAGAGGCCGCCAGGGCGGAGATATGGACAGAACGCGCGCCGACCATATGGGTATGATCGCAACCGTTATTAACGCTCTTGCTATTCAGGACGCGTTCGTTCAGCTCGGTGTTGACTGCCGTGTTATGACCGCCATTGCAATGCACGAGGTCGCGGAGCCGTACATCAGAAACAAGGCGGTTCACCATCTCGAAAAGGGCAAGGTCGTTATCTTCGGATGCGGCACGGGCTGCCCCTTCTTCTCGACCGATACGACTGCAATGCTCCGCGCGGCGGAGATAAACGCCGACGTCGTTATGATGGCAAAGAATATCGACGGCGTATATACTGCCGACCCGCGTATTGATCCGACGGCTGTCAAGCTCGACGAGATCGCTTATATGGATATTTTGAGCCACGATATGAAGGTCATCGACGGTACGGCAGCTTCCTTCGGTAAGGAAAATAACATACCGCTTCACATTTTCGGTCTTGACGATCCGCAGAACATCATCCGCGCGATCAAGGGCGAAAAGATCGGTACCATTGTAAAGTAATTAAAACAGAGAAAGGTTATTAGATATGAAACTCGATACAAAAGCTTACGAAGAAAAAATGAAGAAGAGCATCGCGTCCTACCAGACCGAGCTTGAATCCGTCCGTGTCGGACGTGCGAACGCTAACGTTCTCAACAAGATCACAGTTGAATACTACGGCACTCCTACCCAGATAAGCGCAGTTGCGCAGATCACGACTCCCGATGCTCGCACCCTTGCTATTCAGCCCTGGGATGCAACGACCCTTAAAGCGATCGAAAAGGCAATTCTTGCATCCGATCTCGGAATCAACCCGCAGAACGACGGTAAGGTAATCCGTCTTTCGTTCCCCGCACTCACCGAGGACCGCCGCAAGGAGCTTACCAAGCAGGTCGCAAAGATGGGTGAGGATGCAAAGGTCGCTATACGTAACATCCGCCGCGACGCTATCGACAAGTGCAAGGATATGAAGAAGAAGTCCGAGATGACTGAGGACGAGCAGAAGGCGTCCGAAAAGAGCGTTCAGGATCTCACCGATAAGTACATCAAGGAAGTCGACAACGTAACCGCGAAGAAGTCTTCCGAGATAATGGCTATCTGATCAAAATTATAAGACACTCGGGCTGGCGCAAAAACGCCAGCCCCATTGTGCAGAAATAGGACAAATTATGTTTGGAAAAAACAAGATCCCGAAGGCAGTTGAGACGAATAAAGAAAAACGCCTTCAGCATATTGCGTTCATTATGGACGGCAACGGCAGATGGGCAAAAAAGCGCGGTATGCCGCGTACATACGGTCATTCCGTCGGCGCGAAGGTCTTTAAAAAGATAATTGAATATTGCGGCGATTCCGGTATTAAAGCGGTAACCGTTTACGCGTTCTCGACAGAAAACTGGAAGCGCCCGAAGGAAGAGGTCGACACCATTCTTTCGCTTTTCGTCGACTACCTTACCGACGCCGAGCAAAGCTGGAAGGAAAGAAATATTCAGGTTCATTTCCTTGGCGACAAGAGCGTTTTCCCGCCTGATATTGCCGAGCGAATGGTGAAGCTCGAGCAGGATTCCTTCGACCGTGAAAAGATACTTAACATAGCAGTAAACTACGGCGGACGCGACGATATCGTACACGCAGTGAATGCGCTCATAAAAGAGGGTAAGACCGAGATAACCGAGGACGATATAACCTCGCACCTTTATACGAAAGACAGCCCCGCCCCCGACCTTATCGTAAGAACGGGAGCCGAGATGCGCCTATCCAACTTCCTGCTTTGGGATTCGGCTTATTCGGAATTGTATTTCACGTCGACGCTTTGGCCCGATTTTAACGAAAAGAGCGTTGACGAATGTGTTTTTGAATTTTACAAAAGAAAGCGCCGCTACGGCGGTGTATGACGGAGAGCAGTATGAAAACAAGAGTTATAACAGCTATCGTTATGGTCGCACTTATGGTGCCGTTCTTTGTTTGGTCGGATACCGTGGCGTTTCCGATCCTTATGGCATTTTTCGGCGCTCTTGGAGCTTACGAGATGCAGAGCTGCATCGGAAGCAAGAAGCAGTGGTTTTCATCGGTAATGGCGATTCTCGTCGGTGCAGGACTTCCATTCTTCGTTCGCTACTACGATGGATCTAATCTTTACGGATACTTTTTCCTTATTTCCTTTGCGGTCATAACCTATATGCTTATCGTTTCGGTATTCTCGGGAGAGAAGTTCACGGTCGATAAGGCAGCACTGTCGGGAGCAACAACTGTTTACGTCGCATTCGGCTTTGCTTCTATGGTCCTTTTACGTGATATGCCGTCCGGACAGTACATATATTTCCTGCCGTTCATCATTTCCTGGATGACCGATACCTTTGCGTACTTTACGGGAATGCTTTTCGGTAAGCACAAGCTTATCCCGGCTGTCAGCCCGAAGAAGACCGTTGAGGGTGCTGTCGGCGGAACGCTTTTCGCTGTCGGATTTACCGTTCTTTACGGCTTTGTAGTTGGAAAGATAAGCGGAGCGGCTCCGAACTATCTTGCACTTATTATCGTTTCGCTTCTCGTCAGCATTCTTTCACAGTGCGGCGACCTTATTATGTCGCTTATCAAGCGCAAGTTTGAGATCAAGGATTACGGCAAGCTTTTCCCCGGTCACGGCGGCGTTCTCGACCGCTTTGACAGCATTATAGTGACCTCTGCCTGCATTTATTTCCTGACGAATTTCGTTTCGTCGTTCACGCTTTTTAATTGAGGAAAATATGACGAAAGATTTAGTTATACTCGGCTCAACGGGCTCGGTCGGTAAGCAGGCACTCGACGTTTGCGAACATCTCGGCATCCGCGTCGTCGGAATATCGGGCAGAAGGAATATTTCTGCTCTTGAAGAACAGATTAGAAAATATAAGCCCGTATACTGTGCAGTTGCGGACGAAAAATCGGCAAACGAGCTGAAGATCGCGGTACGTGATACCGATACTAAAATAATCTCGGGCGAAAACGCGTCGGAAACGCTTTGCGAAATTTCCGATGCGGATACCGTTCTCAATTCTCTTTCGGGAATTGCGGGACTTCGCCCTACGGTCGCAACGGTTATTGGCGGCAAGAAGCTCGCACTTGCGAATAAAGAGTCGCTCGTTACCTACGGTACGTTCGTGATGCGTGAGGCGAAAAAGCGCGGAGTTGACATTCTTCCCGTTGACAGTGAGCATTCGGCAATTTTTCAGTGCCTGACGGGTCAGAAGGTAAAGAAGCTAATTCTTACCGCATCGGGCGGACCGTTTTACGGAAAAAGCAGGGAAGAGCTTGAAAGAATAACCCCCGCCGATGCTCTTGCGCATCCGACCTGGGATATGGGCAACAGAATAACGATAGATTCGTCAACAATGATGAATAAGGGCTTCGAGGTTATCGAAGCCGCGCATCTTTTCGGCGTTGATATTGACGACGTAGAGGTCACCGTTCACCGCGAAAGTATAATACATTCGATGGTCGAATATATTGACAATGCTATAATCGCCGAAATGGGCGTACCGGATATGCGTCTTTGCGTGCAGTATGCGCTGACCTATCCCGAGCGCTTCGACAGCCCCGTAAAGGAGCTTGATTTTAAGACTCTGCGCTCGCTTACCTTTGGTGCGCCTGATGACGAGAATTTTCCTCTTCTGCCCCTCGCCCGACAGGCGTTTACGCGCGGAGGAATCGTCCCTGCCGTTATGAACGGCGCCGACGAAATGGCAATCGAGCTTTTCCTGCGCGGTAAGCTTACTTATCTCGGTCTTTCCGACGCGGTCATACGCGTAACGGAGGAGGCGGAGAATATCGCCTCGCCTACGCTTGCCGATATTGAAGAAGCGGACAGATGGGCAAGAATCAGAATTAAAGAACTTTCGGAGGTATAATTTTGAGCATAGTAATAGCGATACTGATTTTCGGATTCCTTATTTTGATACACGAATTCGGTCATTATATAATGGCGCGGACCTTTAAGGTCGGAATAAACGAATTTGCTATCGGAATGGGACCGAAGCTTATATCAAAGACCTCGAAGAAAACGGGAATTGCATACTCTCTTCGCGCAATACCGATCGGCGGATTTGTCAGTATGGTCGGTGAAGACGAGGAAAACGAATCGGAAAATTCCCTTAATAATAAGCCCGTTTGGCAGAGATTTCTCATTATGGTCGCAGGTTCCGTTATGAACCTCGTTTGCGGCTTCATTCTCGTCGGAATACTCGTCGGAATGATGGCAAACTCGCTCGGAAATACGACTGTATCGAAGCTTTCGGAAAACTACGAATCGGTCGAAGGCGGACTTGAAGTCGGTGACGAGATCGTATCCATAAACGGCGAAAAGGTTCATACGGCGTACGATTTGAGCTATACGATGTACCGTGACGGTAAGAAGTCGAATACCGTCGTTGTCCTTCGTGACGGCAAAAAGGTCACGCTGAAAGGCATTGAGTTTTACGAAACGCTGACCGACGAGGATGGCAAGGAGTATCAGGCGCTTACCTTCTACGTTGAAAGGGAAGAATTTGGCTTTGGAACCTTCTTTAAGCATACATTTAACCGCTCGGTCACGACGGTCGAGATGATATGGGAATCGGTCATCGACCTCATTTCGGGTAAATACGGGCTTGACCAGATGTCGGGTCCCGTCGGTATCACGAGCGAGATCGGCAAGGCGGCAAAGTCGAATGACGGCGGATTAAGCTTGATAAATCTGACCGCAATTATCGCACTCAATCTCGGAGTTATGAACCTGCTTCCGCTTCCCGCGCTTGACGGAGGAAGAATACTTTTCCTTATCATCGAAGGAATTCGCCGTAAGCCCCTTAAGCGTGAGGTGGAGGGATATATCCATTTTGCGGGAATGGTTCTTCTGCTTTTGCTTATGCTGATAATCAGCTTTAAGGATGTAATTAAGCTGTTCGGGTAATACTATACGTTTGATCTCGTAGGGGCGAACTGCGTTCGCCCGACGATTGCATTGTTATTATGCGGGCGAACGCAGTTCGCCCCTACAATGTATTTGTGGGAGAAATTATGAACTATAACGAATACAGAAGAAAAAGCAAAAAAATAAAGGTCGGTAACCTATATATCGGCGGAGACGCACCGATTTCGGTTCAGTCGATGACGAACGTATCGAGTAGCGATTACGACGCGCTTTACAGTCAAATGAAGCGCCTTCAGGACGCGGGCTGTGATGTCATCAGAATGACGGTGCCAGACGACGACGCGGTAAAAACGCTTTATAAGCTCAAATGCTCCGACATCACGATGCCGATAGTTGCCGACATTCATTTCAGCCACCGTCTTGCCATTGAAAGTGCCAAGGCGGGTGCTGACAAGATCAGAATAAATCCGGGCAATATAGGCGATGAAAGCCGCGTAAAAGAGGTCGTTACCGCCTGTAGAAATGCAGGGATACCAATAAGGATCGGCGTAAACGGCGGCTCGCTGGAGAAGGAGCTGCTCAAGAAGTACGGTTCACCAACTCCCGAGGCGCTTGCCGAGAGCGCAAGAACTCATATTTCGCTTCTTGAAAAGTACGATTTTAACGATATAATCGTTGCGGTCAAATCGTCCGACGTAAGAACGATGCAAAAGGCAATGCGAATTATCGCGTCGGAATGCGACTATCCGCTTCACCTCGGCGTTACCGAGGCAGGAACCGAGAAATACGGCACTGCAAAAAGCGCGGCCGGAATCGGTGGGCTTCTTCTTGACGGCATAGGCGATACCCTTCGCGTGTCTCTTACCGACGATCCCGTTACCGAGGTAAAGCAAGGCAAGGCGATCCTTCACGCGCTCGGTCTTGAAAATAAAAACGCGATAAACATAGTTTCCTGCCCGACGTGCGGCAGAACGAAGATCGACCTAATTTCTCTTGCCAAGGAGCTTGAAGATAAGGTCACGGACATAAAGGTAAATAAGCCGCTTACGGTTGCAGTTATGGGTTGTGCCGTAAACGGTCCCGGCGAGGCGCGTGAAGCCGACGTCGGAATTGCGGGCGGAGTTGGAGAAGCACTTCTTTTCCGCCGCGGCGAGATAATCAGAAAAATTAAAGAGGACGAGGTCATTTCTACTCTTATTGAGGAAATAAAGATACTCGGCAACTGAAAGGAAATATAAATGGAGACGAAGGTCGCTTTTCTGACAAAATTCAATAAGTATTTTCCGGGAAACGAGAATAGATATATTCTCGAAAAAGCGACTGTCAGCCGTTTTCGTGCCGATAAGGAAAAGAGAATACTTGAGGTGTTCGTCGATTTTCCGTCGATAGTGGAAAAGGAAGTCCTTTACGGCATCGAAAGGGAAATAGCCGAGGCGTATCAGCTTAACGGAATGATAATATATCCGCAGTACAAGCCGGAGCTATTTACGGAAAAGTATCTGCCCGAGGCGATAAAGGAGCTTCAGAGAACGGGCGCGGTCTCGCGCGGCTTTTTCAAGGATTACAGAGCATTTATCGAGGATAGCAAAATAACGGTTGAGATCGCGTTCGGCAACGGCGGAATTGAAATTCTTTACCACGCCGACACGCCGAAGATCCTTTCCGATATTATCCGTTCGGAGTTTTCACTCACATATGAGGTCGAGATAAAGCAGCAGGACGACTACGTTTTCGACTACGAAAGCTACGAAAAAGAGAAGAACGCCGCGCTTATCACTATGGCGGCAGAGGAATTTGAAAAGAACCGCGAAACGACGGTTGAGATCGTAGAGCCGGAGCGCAAAAAGGTAGTTTCTCTTTATTCCGACGGTATTTCTACGCCGGAAAGGAGCGAGGACGGTACTGTCAAGGTCGGAAATATGACCTTTGACGTATCAAGTCCCGAGCTGATGTTCGGAAACGTATTTGAAATCGATCCCGCTCCGCTTCGAAATATCACGGTGCCGATACGCGGCGTTACAGTTCTCGGAGTCGCATATTCGATAGACTCGAAGGAAACTCGCAAGGGCGATAAAATGATCGTCAATTTCGCGCTGACCGACGATGACGCGTCGATATACTGCAAGAGTATTCTGCCGATAAACGAGGCAAATTCGCTTCTATCCTCACTCAAGGACGGAACGGCAATAGCAGTCAACGGTTACGTTAAGACCGATAATTTTGATAACGAGCTCGCGCTCACGCCGAGCGCAATAATGAAAATAAAGAAGCTTGAGCGTATGGATAATGCGCCTGAAAAGCGCGTAGAGCTTCACCTGCACACGCAAATGTCTGCAATGGACGCCCTTATTCCGCCCGACGTTGCGGTTAAGACCGCAAATCGCTGGGGACATAAGGCAGTCGCTATCACCGACCACGGAAACGTTCAGGGCTATCAGGAGGCGATGCTCGCGTCCGAAAAGCTCGGGCAGAAGGTCATATACGGTATGGAGGCGTATTTCGTCGACGATACCGCGCGTGCCGTTTACGGCAAGGTGGATTCGACCTTTGAAACCGATGAGTTCGTCGTTTTCGATATTGAAACGACGGGTCTTTCCTTCCGTAACGACGGTATAACCGAGATAGGCGCCGTTCGCGTGAAAAACGGCGAGGTGCTTGAAAAGTTCAACACCTTCGTGAATCCCGAAAAGCCGATTCCCGATGAGGTCGTCAAGCTTACGGGAATCTCCGACGATATGGTCAAGGACGCGCCGACGCAGAGAGAAGCCGTTGAGGAATTTCTCCGATTTACAGGCGACCGCGTGCTTATCGCGCATAACGCTGGCTTCGATATTTCCTTTATACGCCGAGTATGCGACGATAACGGAATGCCCTTTGAGAACACGTATCTTGATACGGTTGCACTCTCAAGATACGTCAATCCCGATCTTAACAAGCATAAGCTTGATACACTTGCAAACTATTTCGGACTCGGTGAGTTCAATCATCACCGCGCGTCAGACGACGCCGAGATGCTCGCGCTCATCTTCTTCAAGATGGCAGAAAAGCTCCAGGAGGAGGGAATAAAGACCCTTTCCGCGATGACCGCCGCAATGTCGGATAAGGTCGATTGTCTGAAGCTTCGCACGAATCATATGATAATTCTCGTCAAGAACAAGACGGGACTTAAAAACCTTTATAAGCTCGTTTCGTACAGCTATCTCGATTACTACAAGCGTCACCCGAGAATTCCCAAAACGGTGCTTGACGAGCACAGAGAGGGACTTATAATCGGCTCTGCCTGCTCGGAGGGTCAGCTTTTTGAAGCGATGCTTGAAAACCGTCCGCGTGCAGACCTGCTTGAAATTGCGTCGTACTACGACTACATAGAGATCCAGCCGATATGCAATAACCGTTATCTTATCGATAAGGGTCAGGCGGCAGACGAGGAAGCGCTCCGCGACTTCAACCGTAAGCTTATCTCAATA
>CAZVVM010000028.1:8756-19156 GCA_964630635.1 uncultured Ruminococcus sp.
CCGCAAGATACTTCTTGCAGGAATGAAGTTCTCCGACGCCGATAAGGATACGGGAATTTATTTCCGCACCACAGACGAGATGCTTAAGGAATTTGAGTATCTTGGAGAGGATCGCGCAAGGGAAGTAGTTATTACCAATACGAATAAGATCGCTGATATGATCGAAAGCGACATCCGCCCCTTCCCGAAGGGAACCTTCACGCCTAATATGGAGGGCGCGGAGGAGGACCTTCAGCGTATCTGCTACGAAAACGCGAAGAAGAAGTACGGCGATCCCATTCCCGAGATAGTCAAAACGCGTCTCGATAAGGAGCTTACGTCGATCATAAAGAACGGCTTTGCGGTGCTTTATATGATCGCGCAGAAGCTCGTACAGTACAGCGAGGAGCAGGGCTATCTTGTCGGCTCGCGAGGATCTGTCGGCTCGTCCTTCGTTGCCTCGATGGCGGGAATTTCGGAGGTCAATCCGCTTCCGCCGCACTATTACTGCCCGAACTGTCAGTACAGCGATTTCAGCAACCCCGATAAGGCGGGCTCGGGATTTGACCTGCCCGACGCTATCTGCCCGAATTGCGGAACGAAGCTCGTCGGTGACGGTCACGATATACCGTTTGAGACCTTCCTCGGCTTCCACGGAGAAAAGTCGCCCGATATCGACCTTAACTTCTCGGGAGAAGTGCAGGGCAAGGTGCATAAGTACACAGAAGAGCTTTTCGGCGCAGAAAACGTCTTCCGCGCAGGAACTATCGGAGGTCTTGCCGATAAGACCGTCTTCGGTTACGTTATGAAATATCTTGAGGAGCGCGGAATCACCGTCAATAAGGCGGAGGTCGAGCGACTCGTCAAGCATTGCGTCGGCGTAAAGAGAACGACGGGTCAGCACCCCGGCGGTATCGTCGTTGTTCCGCGTGAATACGAGATATACGATTTCTGCCCCGTTCAGCATCCTGCAGATGACCCCAATTCTGATATTGTAACGACGCATTTCACGTTCTCGTATCTCCACGATACGCTCCTCAAGCTCGACGAGCTCGGACACGATATTCCGACCAAATATAAGTGGCTCGAAAAGTACAGTAATACGAGCGTAATGGACGTTCCGATGAACGATCCGTCGGTCTACGAGCTATTCGCTTCGACGAAGCCGCTCGGCGTAACGCCCGAGCAGGTCGACGCAAATCTCGGTACGTTCGGTCTGCCCGAATTCGGTACGAAATTCGTTATGAAGATGGTCGAGGAAGCAAAGCCGAAGAACTTTGCGGATCTACTTCAGATCTCGGGTCTATCGCACGGAACCGACGTTTGGACGGGTAACGCGCAGGAGCTTATCAAGCAGGATATATGCGATATTTCGCACGTTATCGGATGTCGAGACAACATAATGAACGACCTTATCCGCTACGGCGTTGACAGCGCGCTTTCCTTCCAGATAATGGAGAGTGTCCGTAAGGGTAAAGGTCTTAAGCCCGAATGGGAGCAGACGATGATCGAAACGGGTGTTCCTGATTGGTACATCGGCTCCTGTAAGAAGATAAAGTATATGTTCCCGAAGGCGCACGCCGCGGCGTACGTTATGTCTGCCATACGTCTCGGATGGTATAAAGTACATATGCCGCTCACCTTCTACGCCGCGTTCTTCACCGCCGCACCGGGCGGATTTGACGCAGCGATTGCGATGAAGGGTAAGAACGGAGTCGTCGCGGAAATGAAGAGGATACAGGCGCCCGGCTACGAGGCGTCGCAAAAGGAGCTTTCGTCACTTTCTACCTTGAACCTGATAAACGAGTGCTATGCACGCGGAATACGCTTCTTGCCCGTCAATTACTTCAAGAGCGACGCATTTGCTTACGTTCCCGAAGACGGAAAGATACGTCTGCCGTTCAACTCGCTCGGCGGTCTTGGCGAAAACGCCGCAAAGGCAATAGCAGAGGCGCGCGACAGCGGCGAGATATTCTCGGTCGAGGAGCTTCGCGTAAAGGCAAAGCTGACGAAGTCGGTTATCGAGGTGCTTCGCGAAAACGGAGCGCTTGAAGGACTCTCCGAAACGAACCAGATAACATTTTTCTGATAAAAACAGCCACCGACGGTGGCTGTTTTTTACTTTGTAATATACTTTTTGAAAAATCCCAATGCCGCGTAGCTCGTTTGATACGCTTCGTTTGTTTCAACATTCGATATGAGAACTTCGCCTTTGAAATTTAGGGATGTCAGCGGCTCTTTAATAAGCGGACCGTGTGCGCCGAGGAAAAGGACGTCGACACTGTCAAGAAGAGAAATCGCCTTTTCGTTAAGCTCGCTTTCAAACACCGCGCTTCCTATATAAAGAAAATCGCGTTTTCCGTCTATTTTCATTAGGTGCAGGGGCTGAACAGAGCGTTTGATATACGCTTTTTGATAGAGCGTAATTTTTATGCCCGAAAAATTAAAGGTGACGTCACGGTCACTGTTGTAGGTAATGACCTCGACTCCGCGATTCTCGGCGGCGTCACGTATTGACTCTGCGAATATTATCTCGTCGTCACTTTGCGGAGACGGAATGAATAGCTGTTTTATTCTGCCGTTATCGGAAAGACGGCTTATCATATCTATGTGTTTTCGGTGCAGATGAGTGAGAAGTATCGTATCGACCGACGTGTCGTGCAGCTTCGGCTGAATAAGTTCGGTTACGCGCCGGGCAGACGAATAACTGCCGTCCGAAAAGTCGCAAAGCAAAGTTTTGTTATCTGCATTAACGATAACGTAATCGTTTCCGTTCACACTCGAATATATGACGTTTTCTTCACCCTTGTGAAGATGATCATAGTATGTAATGGAACCGAAATATGAAAGAGCAAACGCGGAAAGCGAAAGAACGAGCGCAAGAGCGCGCTTTTTCTTGATCAGCGTGACGACCAGAACGGTAATTGCGATAGCAACAGGAATAACGGTAAAGCGATAGGTCAGATCGATCGGCGGCGGAAGGATCTTCATGCAGGCATCGGCAAGATCCGTCACAAGCTTCGCCATTGATGCCGTCATTCCCGATAGCGATGGCGCCAGCGGTGTTCGATAAAAGATAAAGAACAGTATTGAAATATACATTAGTGCCGTAGTAAGCGGTATAAACACAATGTTGGAAAGAAGCGACACAGACGAGGTCTCGCCGAAATAATACCAGATTGCAGGAAGTGTAAATACCGTAGCCGACGCGGTTATGGCAAGAACTGTAAGCAAGCGCGTCAGAATTTTAAGCAAAAAGCTCTTGCCGTCACTTATGTGGTAGAGCCACTTCGTTATCGGTGCGCCGAGGAGTACGATTCCGCCAGTCGCGCTGACGGATAGAATAAATCCCGCATCGTAAATTGCAGTCGGTGAAAAGAGAATGATCACGAAAGCCGCGACAGCCAACGCTGTTATCGGATCGTAATCACGTCCCAGAATTTCTGCCGATAGTAGCAGTATCAGCATAATTCCCGAACGAATGACGGAAGGACGTGCGCCCGTCAAAAGTATAAAGAATATTATAAATCCGACGGTCAGTACGTAGCGAACGCTTCTGCGGACGGTCAGTGCCTTTAAGAACATCATAAGCGTACCTGCGAGAATTGCAAGGTGCAGACCGCTGACAGAGAGAATATGCGAGATGCCGAGATAACGGAACGACGTCGTTACCGAATCGGGAATATCGCTTTTTCTGCCGATAAGAAGCCCCGAAACGAATCCGCCGTACTCGCGGCCGAGCGCCGTTTTCAGCTTGACCGATATACCGTTTGAGAGATCTCTGAAATATGACGGTATCGAGCGGTCGAAGCCGATAATTTTTGCGTTTTCGTCGGTCGATTCCGCCAAAACGTAAATACCGCGAGAGGAATAGTATTCGCGGAGCGAAAAGCCGTAGCTTTCCTTTTCGGGCAGATAGAAGCTTGCCTTCAAACGAAGAATGTCGTTTTCCTCGGCACCTATATCGTAGGGAATTGAAATTGAACAGTAAAAGCCGACCTTTGTTTCTTCGATCCTTACTACCCGTACCTTGTACGCGGCGAAATATTCCTCGCTGAAGGAAACCTCTTCAACGACGGCGACGATCTCTTTTTCGGAGCCGCTCAACGCTGTGATCTCGTTTCTCGGTCTGTCGACGGCGAAGAACTGATAGCCCGTACCGAGTATTATTCCAATAAGAATCGGAAGCGTTACTGCGACCTTCCTCATTTTGTTGACAAGCGGACGCTTATGAAAAATAATGACGGAGGCAAACACAAGCAAAACGATAACGAGTACCCCTCTTGCGGCAATTCCGAGCGGCGATGAGATTATCATCCCAAAGAAAAAGGAGAGGACGAAAAACAGTAGCGGTCGATCTTTTATCATATTTAACATATCGTCTCTCCTTTCGACAGTATTCGACTAATTCTACCATACTTATACCAATATTTCAAGGTATAAGCAGGTGATCGCGTGTCGATAATCAACGTGAGGTGATAATGTGGAATTCGTCAGATACTTAAACGGAGTTACCGTCAGCGAAAAGGAGCTGAATTCGGTAAAAATAATAACTCCCGAAATAGCGGATGCCGTAAACGAGGTGCGCAGACGCGCGTCCGAAAACGGCATACCCGATAAGGTGACGTCTCAAAAACTTGATGGATAATAGGAAAGCCGCGCTGTATATAAGAGTCTCTACCGACGCACAAAGGGAAGAGGGATATTCGATCGAGGCGCAGGAGGAGATGCTTATCGCCTACTGCGTCAGCCGCGGGATCAAAAAATACGAGGTCTATACCGACGGCGGCTTCAGCGGAAGCAATATAAACCGACCGCGCTTAAGCGAGCTGATAACAGATATCGAAGCAGGCAAAATAAGTCATGTTATCGTTTATAAGCTCGACCGACTCTCAAGAAGCCAAAAGGACACGTTGTATCTTATTGAGGACGTGCTTATCCCCAACGGTGTCAGCTTCGTGTCGCTGAACGAAAACATGGACACATCAACGCCTATCGGACGAGCTATGCTCGGAATTATGTCTGCCTTCGCTCAGCTTGAGCGCGAGACGATCAAGGAAAGAACTCGAATGGGAATGAAGGAGCGCGTCAAAAGCGGACTTTGGCGCGGCGGTGGAAAGATCCCCTTCGGCTACGATTACGACAGCGAAAAGGGAATACTCATCCCGAATTCAGATGCGGATACGGTGCGGCTGATGTATCAGCTTTATCTCGACGGGCACTCAATGATGTCGGTGGCGCGTTCCGTCGGGCTGAAATACGAGAGAATGGCGGAGCAGATCCTGCGCCGAAGGACGAACTGCGGATATATCGTCTATAACGGTAACGAATATAAGGGTCAGCACGAGGCGATAGTGTCGGAGGAGACCTATAACCGCGCCCTAAAAATGATGGAGGAGCGCTCACGGGCGCGCTACGGCGATAAAAGTCTCCTTGCGGGTCTTATACACTGCGGCGTATGCGGATCAAAAATGCGTTATCAGAAATGGGGCAAGGCGGGGTATAAGATATATTGCTACTCGCAGGACAAGGGCAAGCCGCACCTATCTCACGGAGAAAAATGTGATAACTTCAAAATATGGGCAGACGAGCTTGAGGACGCCGTCAAAAAAGACCTGTTTATGATTGCAGACAAGGAGATTGAAGATGAAAAGCAGGAGAGAAAAGATGCCGGAGAGCTTGTTGACGGACAGATAGCTCGGCTTAACAAACGCCTGAAAAATCTCTATAACCTCTATTCCGATTCGGGCGACGATACCCTCAAGGAAGCTATTGACGAGATAAAAAAAGAGCTCGACGACGCAAAAAAGCGCAAGGTCGAGCTTGAAAGGGAAAAGGCGGAATTATCGGATCTAATTGAAATGCGTTCGGGGCTAAAGAACGTGCGCGACGCTTGGGATCTTATGACGCTTAGGGAAAAGCAGAACGTCCTGCGCAGTCTTATTGAAAAGATAATCGTAACCTATAATAAAACGGATATTTACTATAAGCTTCCGATAGAGTGACGCGTCACTTTCGGGAGCTTTTTCTGTATACACCCGGGGACATTCCGACGTTTGATGCGAACTGACGCATGAAGTGAGTTACGTTATTGTATCCGAGGTTTTCCGCGATTTCATTTATTCGCAAATTACTGAAGGAAAGCATATTTTTCGCCGCGTCAATTCGTGCGGAAATCAGGTCGTTCATCGGAGAATTACCGAAAACCGAACGGTACGTGCTGTAAAAACGCGACGGACTTAATCCTACTCTCTTTGCCATTTCGGACACCTTCCAAGGATAAGACAAATCGGAGAAAATGTCAGAGCGAAGCTCGCGGAAGCGTTCTTCCGTATCAAGCGATACGCCGTATGGTATCTCGCCTGACACTGCACGCGAAAGCTTTATAAACAACTCCTCACTCTTTGCCGACATAAGTGCCTTTCCCATATCCTTATCGGCGAAAAATTCGTGCTCAAGCTCTTTGACGATCGGAGTTATAAACTCGGAATGCGTGGGCGTGAGCAGAACGTCGGTTGGAAGCGAGATATTGCTGAAATAATCGGAATCATCTACGGTAAAATGAAACCAGTCGTGTACAATGGGGCTGCCGTACTGAAACAGCTGCGGTGTTTTCGGCGAATATATAAGACACGTGTGCGGCTTCGTTATGTAGGAACGCCCGTCGATCGTGACCTCAACGCTGTTTATGAAGTGGAGAAAAGTATATACGGGAAGTCCCTGCGGACGGTTGATAAGTATGTGCTTTTCGGGCCACATGTGGCGTATCTCGGTCAAAACTATCATTTTTGCCTCCGTAAGTGTTTGAAATCATATTATCATAAACAGTAGAATATGTCAATAAAATCGGACATTTTGTTATTGAATGAATGGTACAAACGGCTTATAATTAAATTAAAGGTAGACCAAATAATATTTTATTGGGAGAAAAGAATATGATATACCGATTAGAGCACCCGAAACCTCAATTTGAAAGAGAAAGCTGGACGAACCTCAACGGCATCTGGCAGTTTGAAATTGACCGCGAATGTACTGGTCTTGACCGTCAGCTTTATGAGTGCGGAAAGACGCTCTCCGCGTCGATAAACGTTCCGTTTTGCCCGCAGAGCAAGCTGTCGGGTATCGGCGACACCGACTTTATGAAGTCCGTCTGGTATAAGAGAACGGTCAGCATAACGGAAGAACAGCTTAATGGCAGAGTTTTCCTTCACTTTGGCGCAGTTGACTACGAGGCAACCGTTTACGTGAACGGAAAGAAGTGCGGCTGCCATAAGGGCGGCTACGTTTCCTTCAAGATTGAGATCACCGATTATCTCACCGCAGGCGAGAACGAGATCTGCGTTCACGCGACCGATAACGAAAAAAGCGGACTTATCCCCTCGGGTAAGCAGTGCTATAAGCAGGATTCCTTCGGCTGCTTCTATACGAGAACGACGGGTATTTGGCAGACGGTATGGCTCGAATTCGTCCCGAAAAACTATATAGAAAAGGTCAAGTATTATCCGAACGTCGACGAGGGATCGCTCACCGTTATGGCGTGGGTAAAGGGCGACGGAAAGCTTACCGCAAGCACTTCCTTTGAAGGTAAAGCGTGCGGCGAAGCAACGGCTGACGTTACCTGCGGATATACTGTATTTACTATTAAGCTCACCGAGAAGCACCTTTGGGAGGTCGGCAAGGGCGGTCTTTACGACCTTATCCTTACCTTCGGCGACGACACCGTAAAGAGCTATTTCGGACTTCGCTCAGTTGAATTCCGTGATAAGAAATTCCTTCTTAACGGCAAGAGCGTTTTCCAGCGTCTCGTTCTCGATCAGGGCTTCTATCCCGACGGTCTTTATACTGCACCGAGCGATGAAGCACTTGAACACGATATCGACCTCGCACTTGCGATGGGCTTCAACGGCGCGCGCCCTCACGAGAAGGTTTTTGAGGAAAGATTTTTCTACCACGCTGACCGCAAGGGCTACCTTGTCTGGGGCGAATACGCTGACTGGGGACTTGACCACACCCGTCCCGAGGCGATATACAGTATCCTCCCCGAATGGCTTGAGGAAATTGACCGCGACTTCAATCATCCGTCGATCATCGGCTGGTGTCCCGAAAACGAAACGGAGAACCTTCGCGGACACAGACCCGATTATAACGAGCTTTTCCGTCAGCGCGACGAGCTTCTCTCTACTGTTTACGATGCAACGAAGGCGGCAGACCCGACACGTCCCTGTATTGATACAAGCGGATATTATCACGTTAAGACCGATATTTACGACGTTCACGATTACGAGCAGGTAGTAAAGACCTTTGCTCAGACCTTCTCCGATCCCGATACTCTCGGAAATGCGTCCTCGCCTCACCTTGAGCAGGGAAGACAGTATTACGACCCCTCGCTTCCGTTCTTTGTAAGTGAGTACGGCGGATTCGTTTGGGCGGCTCACGGCAACGGCTGGGGCTACGGCAAGGGACCTGAGACGGAGGAAGAATTTATGTCTCGCCTTAAAGGTCTGACCGACGTTCTGCTTGATAACCCCAATATCTTCGGATATTGCTATACCCAGCTTTACGATATAGAGCAGGAGCAGAACGGTCTCTGCACCTACGAAAGAAAGCCGAAATTCCCGCCCGAGCAGATCTACCCGATCCTCTCTAAAAAAGCGGCAATAGAAGGCTAAAAAATAACCCACGACTATCCGTCGTGGGTTATTTCTATATTATTGTTTTTTCATTCTCCTACAAACAGCAGATGGTTTGTCATTCCAAGCAGCTCCGGCTTTTCGCAGATATAGAAGTGATAACGAAGATATTGTGTATAGTCTTCGTCGTTCATTTCATTTATTCTCGCCGCCAAAAGCTCGCTTGCACCGTCGGATGCAACCTCGTGCAGTATGTTTAAGCCGCCATCTGCAAGAAGTTTTCTCGCAGCACCAACCGTATGGAATACAAACGGAAAGTCATTAAGCTTGAAGGTTTCTTTATCGTAATCACCGTTGCTAAAATAATTAACGTCGTACTCAAATTCCGTGAGGAAAACAAAGTCGTTGGAAATAAAGGTGAAGAAGATCTTACCGCCGTCCTTGCAGACACGCCTCGCTTCGCTGATACATTTCTGTTTGTCCGAATTATCTTTGAGATGATAAAGCGGACCGAACAGAAGGACAATATCAAACGACTTGTCTGCATAGCGAGAGAGATCAAGGGCGTTTCCTTGAACAAGGTCGATTTTATCTTCGGGCGTTAGCTTCTTTTTGAAAGCGGCAATATTGGCGTCGGCAAGCTCAAGAGCAGACACCTTATGACCCTTACGGGCAAAGTAGAAACTGTATTCACCTGCACCTGCGCCGATATCGAGTATCTTGTCGCCTTCTTTTAAGTATTTTTCTATGTAGTGAACGGTGGTCAGAAATTCTACCCGCGCCGCTTTTGAATGATTGAGCCGCGCGTCCTCGTTGAATATATCATATGTTCTGTTTACACGTTCACTTTCGTTTTCGATTTTTGCAAGTTGTTCAAAGTCCATTCTTATTCTCCTTTATATCTCTCGCAAATACTTCTGCATATAGAACTCGTTCCGATAAGTGCCGTCCTTGAGCTTGAACGCATTGGGCTTTTCGGAAACCACACGAAAACCGAATTTCTCGTATAAGTACCTTGCACGATCATTGCCCTCGATAAACTCCAGCTCCATGATCTCAGTTCCTCGATTCTGTGCTGCAGCAACAAGCTCCGTAAACATTGCAGAACCGATTCCGAGATTCCAGTAGTCTTTGAGAATCGCAATAGCGATGGTTGCTCTGTGCGAGGTTTTCATGCCACCTCTAAAGCTGATCTCACAGTTGCCTGCAACCTCACCGTCAATATAGCAGGTGATTCCCAAGGTATCGGGAGAGGAGCGCAGACGATTTACCCATGCTTCCTCCTGCTCGACGGTGGTGTTCCATTCTTCGGGATAACGTGCGAGATATTCAGTTTCACCGCATGATGTCTTTATGTAGTTCAGTAACTTTTCCGCATCTTCAACGCACGGACTTTTTATGATGGCTGTCCTGCCGTCTTTTAAGGTTATTGGTTTATCTTCAAATATCATTTTGGTACTCCTATCATTCTTTTCGTCCTTCGATTGCAAAATGAGTCTGGATCATCTTTGCAACCTCATCCGGAGCCAAAGTAGTGTTGTCGATTTTAATATAGTTTTCAAAGGGTAGGCTTTCTCTGTCATAGGAATTGAGCCGGTATTTCTCGCTCGTCTTTCTCATTTCTGCTTCGCTCCATTCAAGGTTGCGCTTGGATTCTTTGTGAAGCAAGCGATTTTCACTTTTGTTGCGAACAAGACGTTCTTCAAAATCAGCACAAAGCTCTACCACCATAACAGTTGCGCCGTTTGACTTAAAGAGGTCGATCACATTCTGCAGATAATCAAATTCACT
>CAZVVM010000029.1:0-1121 GCA_964630635.1 uncultured Ruminococcus sp.
TGGCAAGTCTATCTTTTAAGCACATCTACAAAAAGTATCCCGGCGGCGTTACCGCAGTTTCGGATTTCTGCCTTGAAGTCAAGGATAAGGAATTCATAATCTTCGTCGGTCCTTCCGGTTGTGGTAAGTCTACTACTCTTCGTATGATCGCAGGTCTTGAGGAGATCACCGAGGGTGAGCTTTTCATCGGCGACCGTCTTATAAACGACGTTGCCCCCAAGGACAGAGATATTGCGATGGTTTTCCAGAACTACGCTCTTTATCCTCATATGACCGTTTTCGATAATATGGCATTCGGACTTAAGCTCCGCAAGGTTCCTAAGGAAACTATCAAGAGAAAGGTTGAGGAAGCTGCAAGAATCCTCGATATCGCACACCTTCTCGACAGACGTCCTAAGGCACTTTCCGGTGGTCAGAAGCAGAGAGTTGCGCTCGGACGTGCAATCGTCCGTGAGCCGAAGGTCTTCCTTCTTGACGAGCCGCTTTCCAACCTCGACGCAAAGCTTCGTGCAGCGATGAGAACCGAGCTTACCAAGATCCATCAGCGCCTCGGTACTACCTTCGTATACGTTACTCACGACCAGGTAGAGGCAATGACGATGGCAACCCGTATCGTCGTTATGAAGGACGGTCTTATCCAGCAGGTTGATACTCCTCAAAACCTTTACGATTACCCTGCTAACACTTTCGTTGCAGGATTCATCGGAACTCCCCAGATGAACTTCATCGACGCTACCCTCAAGAAGGATGGTTCCGACGTTTACGTAGTATTCGGTAAGAACGAGATCAAGCTTCCCGCAGAGAAGGCACAGGATCCCGCACTCGCTGATTACATCGGCAAGGAAGTTATCGTAGGCGTTCGTCCCGAGTGTCTCAAGGATGAGCCCCTCGCTATCAGCACGATGGCTGATTCCGTTATCGACGCACACGTTGACGTTACCGAGCTTATGGGTGCAGAGATCTACCTTTACGTTTCTACAGACGGTATCGATCCCCAGACTCCCCAGAACCTCATCGCCCGCGTATCTCCCCGTGCAGTTGCAAGAACCGGAGACGATATCAAGCTCGCTATCGACGTTCAGAGAATCCACATCTTCGACAAGGACACCGAGATGTGCATT
>CAZVVM010000029.1:1131-19093 GCA_964630635.1 uncultured Ruminococcus sp.
TAATTCACTTAACACCGCAGGCAAATGCCTGCGGTGTTTTCATAGTGTTACCCTTATTAACAAATTTTGCAGTTGACAAAATACGCTATATATTATATAATATATACGTTATGTCATTTTGCAATCGGGAAACCGAGCTTCACATAGCTTCCCGCATAAATGACGACGGCAAGAAAAATCAATCCATTTCTTGTAAAAACATAATTATGGAGGAAACACCTAATGTTTGACAAAATCAAAGAACTTCTCGTAAACGACCTTCAGATCAATCCCGACGACATCAAGCCCGAAGCAGAGCTCGTAAACGACCTTGGTATCAACTCTCTTGAGCTTGCAGACCTTATCCTTCTTTGTGAGGAAAAGTACGGAATCGAGATCAAGGACGACGATATTCATAAGTTCATTACCGTCGGCGACGTTGTAGCATATCTCGAAGAAAACAAGTAATAATCCTGAACAAATCTTGAGGAAGGAGGTCCGATATGGAGAAGTTGGCGGAATTTCTTATTGGCTTGACGCTCGTTTGTCTTGCGCTTGTTATATTGACGCTATTGGCACTTTGGATATACTCAAAGAAAGTAAAGACCAATGTCGCAAGGTTGCTTTCTTCAAACGATCGCGGCGGCGACTTCGTATATCGGCTTCTGAAAACCGCCTTCCCCGCTTCAAAGATCCTGCGTCAGGCGGTTCTTCCGCTTGATAACGGACAGAGAGCGATAGCGGATCTTGTTCTCGTCGACTGCGGCGGAGTCTTTATCATTCGCGTAAAGAATTTCCCGGGCAAGATCGACAATTCAAACCGCAGCGTATGGACAGTTGAAAACTCAAAGGGCGTCGGTGAATTTCCGAACCCGTTTGAGCAAAACAGATACGCATTAAGCGCGATCGACGGAATTCTGAAGCGTGAAAAGCTCTATAACGTACCGAAGCATAACGTAGTCGTATTCTCCCAGAAGAGAACGGTTTTCAAAATACGCTCGGAAAAGCTAACGACTGCAGATAACCTGATCGAAACGCTGAACGATCTTAACAAAAACCGCTTCCTTACAGGAAAAGAGGTAAACGCTACGCTGACGGCAATAAAGAGCCACAGTAATTATAAGTAAAATGAAAGCCCCAAAAATCGGGGCTTTTATTTTTTATACAGCGAAAGAAGAAGCCGATCAATGTCGTATTTCGTATTATAAACCGAAAACGATGCGCGCACTGCCCCGCCCTGCGGGGTCTTAAGCGTCGAATGTCCGAGGGGACAGCAGTGATAACCCGCGCGAACGAAAATACCGTTTCTGTCAAGCTGATGCGCAACCGCTTCAGACTGCACACCGTCAACGTTAAATAACACCGTTCCGCCGCCGTAATCGCCGTAAACCGTCACTCCCTCAATCTCCTTCAGACCTTCTGTAAGCCGTCTGCCGAGCGCGTTTTCGACGTATTCGATATTCTGTAAACCAATTCGCTTTACCTCTTTGATTCCTGCGCCGAGCGCGGCAATAGCAGGCGTCGGAAGCGTTCCGCCCTCATACCGTTCGGGCAGAAAATCGGGCATAAACGGTTCAAGAGAATTCACGCCGTTACCGCCGTGAACGAACGGGAATAGACCAGATGCACTGTCGCGGTACTTATCCGCAAAAATGACGAAACCGCTTCCCTGCGTGCCGTAAAGCCCCTTGTGACCGGGCGCACAAACAGCGTCTGCAAACGTGTCACGAAGCGAAACACTTCTCCGCCCTGCGCTCTGCGACGCGTCAATTATAAACGGTATGCCGTTGTCATAACATATACGCCCGATTCTCTCAACGGGAAGTATTTTTCCGCAAAGATTTGATATATGATTACAGACGACGAGCGACGGCTTGAAGGAAAGAGCCGAAGTGAAGGCGCTTATAACCTCGTCATCACTTCCCGACGCGTCAAAAACCTCGTATTCACCACCCGCAGCAACGGGACGAAGCACGGCGTTATGCTCGAAATTTGATATAAGAACAAGCCCGCCCTTCTTGCGAAGCGCGTTTATGGCAATATTGAGCGCATACGTCGCGTTAAGAGTAAAGACCACGTTTTCGGGCTGACCGCCAAACAGCGACGCTATTTCCTCTCGCGTCTCGTATACGATCCCTGCCGCACGTCGCGACAGATAATGAGACGACCGACCGGGATTTCCGCCGTAAAGACGAATGGTGTCGTGTACTGCTGCCATAACGCTTTTCGGCTTGGGAAAGGTCGTCGCGGCATTGTCAAGATAGATCATAAGCTTCTGATGTCAGAATACGGCAGATTGATCTCGTTAAGAACCGATAACGCAACCGCACGGTTACGGCAGTCAAGCTGTATTCCGTAAGAGCAGCCGCGAGATGAGTATTCACCGTCAAGCTTCACCTTTTTCGCCGCGATTCCGCGGTTTCGTAGCACACGTTCCGCACGAAGGGCATACGTTTCGGAGCGCATTGTAATAAGACACGTCATTGTTTTTACCGCCTTTTCTTTTATTTTCAGTCTATGCGGTAAATATTTTTTTGATATTTTCAAATTTCGAGGTCGAGAAAAACGAAGAAAAACGGGTCTCCGAGCGAGAAAACGCGAGAACGAGAATTATAAATTAAAATTTTCAAAAAAACTTTCGAAAAAGTGTTGACAAAGCACCTTCACCGTGGTATAATTTGCAAGGTAAAAAAATGATTAAAAATTAAGGAGAAATCAAATGTCCACTTTTATGGCAAAAAAAGAGACGCTTGAACGCAGATGGTACGTCATCGACGCTGCAGGCAAGCCCCTCGGAAAAACCGCTGTTGCTGCCGCTAACATTCTCAGAGGTAAGCACCGCCCCGAGTTCACCCCCCACGTTGACTGCGGTGAGTTCGTTATTATCGTAAACGCTGACAAAGCTGTTCTTACAGGTAAGAAGCTTGAGCAGAAGTACTACTATCATCATTCCGGATACGTAGGCGGCCTCAAGGCAATCCAGTATAAGACCCTTATGGCTACCAAGCCGGAGAAGGCAATGGAGCTCGCTGTTAAGCGTATGCTTCCCGCTAACTCTATCGGAAGAAAGAGCATGGCTCGCCTCAAGATCTACAAGGGCGAAAATCACAACCACGCGGCTCAGAAGCCCGTTGAGTTCAACGCTTAATTTACGGAAAGGATGCTAAGAAATATGTATACAAGTGCAAAACCTTATTTCTACGGAACCGGTAGAAGAAAGAAGTCGGTTGCCCGTGTTCGCATCATGCCCGGAACCGGCGTTATCAATATCAACGGTCAGGATATCGACGAATACTTCGGCCTCGAGACCCTCAAGCTCATCATCAACCAGCCCTTCACTGTTACCGACACTATGGGCAAGTTTGACATCATCTGCCGTGTAAACGGCGGCGGCTTCTCCGGTCAGGCAGGCGCAATCCGCCACGGAGTTGCAAAGGCGCTTCTTCTTGCAGACGCTGCTTACAGACCTGCGCTCAAGAAGGCAGGACTTCTCACTCGTGACCCGAGAATGAAGGAAAGAAAGAAATACGGACTCAAGGGCGCTCGTCGTGCTCCCCAGTTCTCGAAGAGATAATTTGTTATCAACTTCAAAAGAGCTTCGCAATGCGAAGCTCTTTTTCTCGTTTGCAACAAAAAGATTCGATTCACAACTCAAGTCACCAATTTGTATTTGTAGGGCGCGACGTCCTCGGCGCACCGTCCCAAAGGTAATGTAACATCGTTTCCATACGGGAGGAGCAAGCCCCTCCCCTACCAATGGTAGAGTGGACGTTCCTCGGTAGGGGTCGGTGCCTACGACGACCCGTAAAAAGGTAAAGTAACATTCTTTCAATACGGGGCGTCGAGGCGAGGGGTTCCCCGAAGCGAATGAAATGAGCTTTGGGGGTTCACGAGGTTGCCAGCCCCTACCAACAACGCGGCGAAATGTTCAAACACCTTGTAGGGGCGATTCACGAATCGCCCGACGTAAGTGGTGCGTATTTTGCGGGCGACCAATGGTCGCCCCTACAAGACAGAGTGAGCGCGGGAGCGGCGGTGCGCCGAGGACGTCGCCCCCTACAAGTATGTTTCAATAATTTCATATCATGCAATAATAGACCTAACAAAAAATACCGCCGTAATTTGCGGCGATATTTTTTATTCATCATATTTGGATTTATAATTCGAATACTTCTGTTTCTTTTCGATCTTATCTATCATCTTATCGTAGGAATGTATCCTTATATATCTGATAAGGAACAAAATCAAAAGAATGACAGCATAGACGGTCGCAACGTTCTTCGGAACGCCCGCGAACATCGGCATAATGAAATACACGGTAAACGGTGCGGCGATGCCGAACGTCAGATAGTTTTCGGCGGGCATAAACATACCGTCGTGAAGGAACCACGTGATCGCGGAAAAGTAGGTAACGAAGAAGGCGTAAACGGCGCAAAGGATCTCGTAAACGTAGCCCTTCGAATGTGCCTGTGTACCGTCGTCAAAGTCTGCCCAGAACCAATTCTTCACCGCCAAAGCGATAAAGAAAAATGCAACGCCTATGAGGAGAGCGCCCAGGAATGCGAGCCAGCTTTTTTTGACGACTATATATTCACGTAATGTCTTTTCGGGGTCGTACTCTACCCTTTTCTTTGCAACTATCTTAGTTAGGAGCCGTCCGAGGAAGTACAGTCCTGCAATCACCGCAATAAATCCCGGGATCATTACGATATGCAGAAACGGCGGAAGATATCCGTAAAACGAGCCGTACATAAGCGGCGCGAAAAAGCATATCAAGCTTAATTTTGCCAAAATATAATCGGGTTTGAAGTTAAATTCTGGTATAGGGGATTTGTTTTCTTCCATCAGTTATCCTCTGTTTCGGTATCATTACCGTATTCGTATTCGATCAGCTTATTCTTGACCTCAATTTCGTTGCCTGTAATATAATTATATCCGCAAACGTTGCAGGATTTCCAGCCCTCGTGTCCCTGAAGACCGCAGATAACACAGACTCGGCGTCCGTCCTCTTCGGTCGGAAATCGGAATGCGCAATTCGCGCCGTCGAGGCGGTAAATTACGTTGCCCTTGCGGTATACGTCAAGGTGCTGAAGATATTTTGATTCGGCAGTCGAGATCCTTTTCTTTTTATCCTTCTTTGAAAAAGGTGTGTCGATAACGAGATAAAGCGAGTTGAACGCCTTGTTATGCTCCTTCAGATTGTTAAGATGACCGTAAAAGGTCTTTACGATCGGCGTTTTAACGATTCCGATAAACGACCTGTCGCGCAGCTTCCACGGCATTCCCGTGATAATAAACGGAGCTATAAGTATGACCGTCTTGCAGACTATACGACCCTTAATATCAACTCTTTCGAAGGTCTCGTGTCCAACGATAAACACCTGCCAAACGACAAAAGCCATAAGAGCAAGAAAAACGAGTATTCTTACTCCGTATCTGATAAACCGCTTTTTGCGCACGTATTTCTTTACGTCATCGGGAATAGAAACAAACTTATCCATAATTTAAAGCGTCTTTACAAACGCGGCTATTCTTTCAAGCGCTTCCTTGATATGTGCGAGCGAATATGCGTAGGAAATACGCGCAAAGCCCTCGCCGCATTCACCGAAAGCAGTTCCCGGAACGATAGCGACCTTGCCCTCGTAAAGCAGACGTTCGCAAAATTCGTCGCTTGACATTCCAAAAACGCCGATGTTCGGGAACACGTAGAACGCGCCCTCCGGCTCGAAGCAAGGTATGCCGAGCGCACGCAGACCGTCAACGAGATAACGGCGGCGCATATCGTATTCGCCAACCATATATTCTATGTCGGAGTCACCGTTTTTAAGCGCATCGATAGCGGCAAACTGGCTCGTTGTAGGTGAGGACATTATAGCGAACTGATGGAGCTTAAGCATCTGCTTCGTTATCGGCTGCGGTGCGGCAGTATAGCCCATTCGCCAGCCCGTCATAGCGTATGCCTTCGAGAAGCCGTTGACGACTACCGTGCGTTCTCTCATACCCGGAAGTGACGCGATAGAAACGTGCTTCTTGCCGCCATAGGTCATCTCTGCGTATATCTCGTCGGAGAGGACCATTATATCGGTGTCACGCAAAATTGCGGCTATTACCTCAAGCTCATCTTTCGTCATTATCGCGCCCGTAGGATTGTTCGGGAACGGCATAACGAGAAGCTTCGTTTTGGGCGTGATAGCCGCCTTCAGCTTTTCGGGAGTGAGCTTAAAATTGTCCTTTTCTTCGGTAACGAGAGGTACGGGAACGCCCCCTGCCATCTTCACGAGCGGATCGTAGCAAACGAAGCAGGGTGTCGGAATAATGACCTCGTCGCCGTCGTTCAAGATCGCGCGGAAGGCGATGTCGATCGCCTCGGAGCCGCCTACTGTGACTATTATTTCGTTTTCGTTATAAGTAAGGTCAAAACGGCGCGATAGGTACGAGCATATCTCTTTACGCATCTCAAGTAGTCCTGCGTTCGAGGTATAGTAGGTCTTTCCCTGCTCCAAGCTCGTTATTCCCGCTTCGCGTATGTGCCAAGGGGTAACGAAGTCGGGCTGACCGACGGTAAGTGCAACGACGTCGGTCATCGAGTCAAGCATATCGAAAAACTTACGTATTCCCGACGGCTTTAGCTCCTGCGCCTTTCTTGATAAAAGCTGTGAGTAATCTTTCATTACAGAATATTCTCTCTTTCGTCCTTAACGTCGGACTTGTAAATTACGCCCTTGTCCTTGTATTTTTTGAGAACGAAGTGCGTAGCGGTAGAAACGACGGATTCAAGCGGTGCAAGCTTGTATGCAACGAAGTACGCGACCTCCTTCATCGTCTTGCCCTCGATAATAAGCATAATATCGAAGCCGCCAGACATAAGGTGAACGCTCTGAACCTCGGGATAATTTATGAGCCGTTCGGCAAATCGGTCAAATCCGCGGTCGCGCTGGGGAGCGATCTTAAGCTCGATGACCGCGCTTACGTATTCGCGGTCGGTCTTATCCCAGTCGATAAGCGCCTTGTATCCGAGGATAACGCCATCCTTTTCGAGCTGTCTGATTATCGCCTTAACCTCATCGACGTCCATTTTACAGGTCTGCGCGATCTGCTCGGGAGTGAGACGGCAATCGTTTTCAAGAAGTGTGAGTATCTCGTTCATAATAGATTCCTCGCTTTTAGTAATTTAGTTTATTATATCATACTCATATCGGTTTGAACAGTATTTTTCTGAAATTTGCTCGAAAAAATAATTGAAAAGCGGCGTTATATATGGTAAAATAATAAAAATACCGTTTGGAGATAACAATGCAGGACAATATTTTACCGTCGACACTGATATACGACAGCGAATTTGATATAAATACTCTGCGCGAAAACAAGCCCTACCGCAATATAGGTCAGCTTCTTATGAGCGCAAAAAGTGTGCGCGACGCGCTGCTTTTGTGCGGAGCCGAGGCGCGTATCCTCGACGGGAGCGCATCGGACTACGAGCGCTTCGCAGCGATCTGCTCATCAATGGAATATCTCGTCGGACATAAGGTCTATAACGGCGTAAAACGGATTTTAAGCGACGTTTTCGGCGTATATGAGCAACTGTCGCCCTTTAACTGCGACGAGCTTTGGGCGGTATTAAACAGCTATCTCGACGATAACGAATTAACGCCGACTTCCCTGCTCGCCTCACTTGGAGTTGAAAGCTTGTCCCTGCGCGTTTCGCCCTTTGATGATTTTGATATTTCGTCAGAGAATGTTGACCTTTATTCGGTAACCGACCTTTCGGATATTGTCTCGCTCGTCACGGCTGATAACAACATCGAAAACGATCTTGAAAGCTTCATAAGCAAGATCGCCTCGGTCGTTACCGAGCGCGCGGAGCGCGGGTCGTTTTCCGTTTCGTTCACGCTCGGACGTGATTACGAATTTGTACGAATGAGCCGTAAGCACGAGGTATACGAGATATACACGGCGCTAAAAGGCGGAAAAGCGGTGCCGATTTCGGATCAAAACGGGTTCAAAACCTACGTTTTAACGTCACTTTTCGGCACTTTTTGTGCCCAAAACAGCAACGTTCTGACAAATCTATCGTACAAAGCAGGAGAGCTTCACCGTTTGCTCGAATATCTCCGTCTCAACAAAAAGCTTCCGACGAGTATGCTTATAAGAACCGAAGATCCGACCGATGTCGCCATAATCGCGCTTGAGTTTTCAAGCCGTAACGTATATGGTCTGCCTTCAATAATTCCCGTGTGTTCACATCTCAATGACCTTGCAAGGATATTCCCAATCGGGCTTGCGCTCGAATATCAGAACGGAATTACAGATGTCATATCGGTTGCCTCGCTAATTTCAAGCAGAACAAAATCCCATCAAGCGCTCTCGCTAATTTCCGACCCTGATTCATTACTTCTTGATCTCGCCTACGCGAATATCAAAAACCGAATGAGAATATAAAAAAGCCCGCAAATGCGAGCTTTTATGCTTTTTGGAGCGTGACGCAGATGAGCTCGGGATTATTATTTATCCTGAACGGGAACGACGAGCTTCCGATGCCTCTACTGATCACGATTTTAGTGCCGTTCATCTCGTGAACACCTGCCGTGTATTTCGGGAAAACACCCTGGTTCGGTGCGTACAGACCGCCGATGAACGGTATCCTTATCTGTCCGCCGTGCGCGTGACCCGAGAACACGAGATCTACATTATACTCCGAATAAACCGACAGCAGCTCGGGGCGATGCGAAAGAAGTATCGTATAGCTGTCTCCGCTCGGCGCAAGTCGATCAAGCTTATCGCGCATTACCGACTTTTCCTTATTTCTCGATCCGCCCGCAAAGGTCGGGTCGGAAACGCCAATTAGCCGTATGCTTTCACCGCCGACCGTGATTCTGACCTCGTCGTCGTTGAGTATAGTAACGCCGATTGCCTCTACTCTTGCCATAAGGACAAGATAACTGTCGAGTACCGCCTCGTGGTTGCCCGTCACGTAATAAACGGGAGCAACCTCCATCGCTTTTTCCATAAACGAAACGGCTGAATTTATATCGCTTGCTTTATCCCTGGCGCACAGGTCGCCCGTTACGACGATAATATCCGGCTTACACGCCTTTATTTTGTTAATAAGTCCTTTATGTCCGTTACCGAAATCGGCGCTGTGCAGATCGCTCACCTGAACTATCTTAAATCCGTCAAAGCTTGACGGCAGACGCTCCGACTTCACTATGTACTTCGTTACCTCAATTACCGTGTTCTCAAAATGCGAATATACGAGAAACGAAACGAGAAGAAAAGCAAAAACGGACAGAATTATTATGAGTTTTTTCTTCATAAGTACCTATACAATTTAAGGGAAAGACGGTCTGCCTTTCCCTTGTTTTTACTTTGATGCTTTTATCAGTATACGAGAGATATCGGCAGACGTGAAATCATACCTTTCACGGCAGAACTGACAGCTTACCGAGGTTACTTCGTCCTTTGCCATATCCTCAAGCTCCTTGACGCCCGCAGAAATGAGCGCCTTTTCGACCTTGCTTCTGCTGCAATCGCATTTGAACGAGATGTCGAACTCGTCCAGGATCTCCATTTCAAATTCGTTAAGAACGTTTACACAGATATCCTCGGGCTTCATTCCGCTTGCGAGCATAGACGTAACGGGCTTTAAGCCGTTCAAGCATCTTTCGACCGTTTCTATGGTATCGTCGCCTGCGGCAGGAAGAAGCTGGATTATAAATCCGCCCGCAACTGCGATGGAATTATCGGGATTTACAAGTACTCCGAGGGCGCACACCGTCGGTATCTGCTCGCTTATTGCGTAATAGGACGTTATGTCCTCTGCAATTTCACCTGTTGCTATCGGTATCTGACCCGTATAGGGATCGCCGGTACCGAAGTCCTTCATTACCGAAAGGTAGCCGTCTGTGCCGACAGCACCTCCAACGTCAAGCTTTCCGTTTTCTTTGAGAGGAAGGTCAACGTCGGGATTCATTACGTATCCCTTTACGTTTCCGAGATAGTCCGAAACGCAGATGACAGAGCCGCAGGGACCGCCGCCGTTTATGCGGAGCGTGACCGTACCCTTCTCCTCCTTCATCATCTGTCCCATAAAGGAACATCCCGTAAGGAGACGTCCGAGCGCCGCCGAGCATACCTTCGACGTACCGTGTATTCTCGCGGCAGTTTCAACTATATCAGTCGTATCCGACGCCATCATTATGACGGTTCCGTCGGTCGAAATTGAACGAACGAGTTTGCCCATATTACTTACGGTTAAGCTTCTCGAGCCAGATAAGTCCGATGTCTATCGCGTCGTAAAGACCGTTCTTCTCGAACTGCTTTGCGAGACGGTCAGCGGGGCTCTTGCTCTCGTCGGTGCTCATTACCTGAACGATAACGAGATCGGGGATCTCCATACCGTTGTCTGCCTTCTTCGTCGTTACGACCATAAGGAAAAGAACGTAATCGTCCTTCATATCGCCGTAGCAGTACATATTATCTCTTCTTACAAGCGGCTTATCCTTATAAACGAGGAATTCGCCGTTTATTCCGTTGCCCTGATATTCAGTCATTATTCTATCCTCCGTTAAGCCAAAAGCGGCATTATTTCGTAAAGTATATGATACCATAAATTCGCTATTATGTCAACTCTCGTTTTTTCCGACCTTCTTTTCGGTAAGCGACGCGAGGGGATTCTGGCTCATTGCCCTTTCCATTTCGCTGTTCGAAACGTGAGTATATATCTGCGTCGTATTAAGCTGCTCGTGACCGAGAATGTCCTTCAAGACGCGTATATCGACCTTTCCCGTCTGGTACATAAGGGTCGCCGCGGTATGGCGGAGCTTATGGACTGAAAGTCCTCTGTTATCAAAGCCCGCCGCGTCAAGATATTTATAAACGACGGTCTGCACCATCTGTTTACTTATGCGAGTACGGCGCGAGCTTAAAAACAAAGCGTTTCGGTGTCCGCCCTGCGGATTCTTTTCCCTAACCTTTATGTAGTTTTCAAGAGCCGAGCGGCAGGCGTCGTTCAGGTATATTACCCTTTCCTTTGCGCCCTTACCCATTACGCGAAGCGAACGCAGGTCGCGGTCGAGGTCGCCGAGATTGAGTCCGACAAGCTCACTTAGACGCATTCCGCAGTTTAGAAAGAGCGTTATTATACAGAAGTTTCTTTCCTTGAAGCGGCTTTCGTCGTCGCTGTTTACGGCGCGCAGAAGCTCTATGCTTTCATCTGCCGTAAGATGCTTCGGAAGCGTTTTCGGTATTTTCGGCGTGTCTATATTTGCGGTCGGATTATCCTTAAAGCGCATTGCGACGCCGCAATAGTAGCGGTAAAAGGATTTGAGCGACGAGAGCTTTCTCGCTCTCGTTCTTGCGTGGTTATCGCGGTCGATTGCAACGAACGAAAGGAATTCCATTACCTCGCTTTTCTTCACCGACGCGGCAAAGTCGTAATCGAGATCGAATATCGTCATCTCGTCAAATTTCTCGCCCGATAGAGGGAGACCTTCCCTTTTTGCGCGTAGAAATTTAAAGAACAGCATCAGGTCGATCTCATACTGCTCAACAGTCCTCGGAAGCCGTCCGCGGACAACGAGCATATATTGCGAAAACTCGCTCACAAATTCGGGAAGCTGTGTCATAAGTCCTCCAGATTTAGTACAATTACAGCTATATCATAAGATTCATACTTTACTTTTTCATTGACAAAGTGTAAACTTTCATTAATATTCTTTATTTATTCACAAAAATAACACAAAAACACAGTATACTTAAGATGTTAATTTTGTTAATTCCGAAAGGATCACGCCAGTTTTATGAAGTTCTTTTTCAAAGACAATTCCTATTCAATTTTTAAAATGTTTATAAACCAGATCGGTATGACCATATTCGGAATTGCTCTGTCATTTGCGACAAGCGAAAACGACACTCTTTTCCTTCTTTCGAGCATTTTCGGCGCGTGCTTCTATATGGTTCTGCTCTATACGATGACCTGGGATCTCGGTTACGAGGAAAAGATACGTATCGACGCAAAGCGTCTTAAATACAACCGTTTCAAGGGTCTTTATATGTCCCTTATTGCAAACATTCCGAATTTTATAATCGCAATTCTTGCCCTTGTCGGCTATTACGGCGCTGACGCATTCGAAAAAGGCACGCCCGTATCTCCCGCTTGGGCGGCAGAAGTTTACGGCGTAGGACGTCTCGTAGCGTCGCTCATTGAAGGTATGTACAGCGGTATCGTTTACGTTGTTTTCAACTTCAACCCCTGGGCGTATCTCATCATCATTATCCCCTCTCTTGTAACCTGTATGATCGCATATATGGCAGGTGTAAAGGGCTTCCGCATACTCCCTGCCCCGAAAAACGAGCACAGCAGAGAATAATTCTCTGATTTCCAATACGGATAACGGAAAGGAGACAACCGATGGCGTTTCAGACTGTGTTTAAGCGGTACGAGCTTAAATATATGCTCACCCTTGAACAGAAGGAAATGATCCTTGACGCGATGTCAAGGTATATGTTGCCCGACAAATACGGACGCAGTACGATACGCAATATCTATTACGACGACGACAGCTACCGGCTTATCAGGCGCTCGATTGAAAGACCCGCCTACAAGGAAAAGCTGCGCGTGCGAAGCTATGACCTTGCTTCTTCCGACAGCACGGTGTTCGTCGAGCTGAAAAAGAAGTATCAGAAGGTCGTATACAAGCGTCGGCTTGCTATGTCTGAAAGTGACGCGATGAGATGGATCGGACGTGATGAGGTCCCCGTTACGGAGAGCCAGATCTCGCGTGAAATTGATTACTTTATCGACTTTTACGGAAACCTAAAGCCAAAGGTATTTCTCTCGTATGAGCGCGAGGCGTTCTTCGACAAGGACGGCGGTGATTTTCGAATAACCTTCGACGAAAACATTCTCGCAAGGACCACCGACCTTTCCCTTTGCTCGCCTCCGTACGGAACGCAGATACTTGAAAACGGGAAGGTGCTTATGGAGCTGAAATGCTCGGGCGCGATCCCATTATGGATGGTCGAGATCCTTTCGAAAGAAAAAATATACAAGACCTCGTTTTCTAAATACGGCACGGCGTACGGGACGATGATATTCCCCGGAATTTACATACAAAATTCAGTAAGACACAAGGAGATAATTACAAATGGACAAACTATTTAAGGGCATCTTCGACAATGGACTGACACAGACTATCGACGTAAAGGATTTTCTTCTCTGTCTTGGAGTTTCACTCGCGTTCGGTCTTATTATGGCTCTCGCTTATATGATCAAGAACGAGCATTCTAACAGCTTTATCGTAACGCTTGCGCTTCTGCCTGCCGTCGTATGTGTAGTTATCATGATGGTAAACGGAAACATCGGCGCGGGTGTTGCAGTTGCAGGTGCTTTCAGCTTGGTTCGTTTCCGTTCGGCGCCCGGCTCGGCAAAGGAAATAGTTGCTATCTTCCTTGCTATGGGTACGGGGCTTATTTCCGGTATGGGCTACCTTGGTTTTGCCGGACTCTTTACCCTTATAATGTGCGCGGTATTCGTTCTCTACAATCTTATTTCGGGCGGATATGCGCACAAGCTTGCTGCAAATAAAATGATAAGCATTACCATTCCCGAGGATCTTGATTATACGGGTGCCTTTGACGATATATTCGCACAGTATACGAAGAAAAACGAGCTTGTTAAAGTCAAGACCACGAATATGGGAAGTATGTTCCGTCTTACATACAATATAACCCTCCGCGACGCCTCGAAGGAAAAGGAAATGATCGACCGTATCCGCGAGCGAAACGGAAATCTCGAAATAATGGTTTCGAAGCAGGAAAACAAGATCGCGGAGCTTTAATAACAAGGAGAACGGCATGAAAAAAAGGTCTATCGCAGTCCTACTGTGCCTCGTTCTTATTCTGACGGGGTGCGGCGGCAACACAGATAAGCGCGATCCCCATAATACGGGATCGGAAACGCAAGGTAACGTTACTGACCTTGGAGACGACAACAAGACCTTTGGAGATGATATTGACGATACGGGTGCGTACGACGGTTATTTTGAGGGAGAATCAGCCGATATCGTGATTGAATGTATCTCGGGCACTGCTAACGCGTACAAGCTTGAAGGTACTACTCTGACCTTCACGAAGGTAAGCGAGAGAAGCGCCTATTCGGTTTCGGGCACCTTCAACGGAAACATCGTTATTGATACGGGCGACGACTACAAGTTTGATCTTGAGCTTCACGGGCTTTCGCTTGTTTGTGATTCGACCAATCCCATTCTCGTGAAGAGCGGCGATGAGGTTGCTATCAAAGCAAAAAAGGATACGAAAAATTATATTTACGATAAGCGTCCAACTATTGACGCCGAAAACGATGCGCTCTATTCTGGTGCGATATATTCGATCGTCGATCTTGAGATCGGCGGCAAAGGCGAGCTTACCGTAATTTCCGAAAACAATAACGGTATTCAAACAAAGGACGACTTGCAGGTCAAGAATCTGACGCTCTTCGTTGCTTGCATCGACAATGCGCTAAAGGGTAACGATAGCGTTGAGATCGAGGGCGGAAGCACCACGCTTATTGCGTCGGGCGGAGATTGCATCAAGACCTCGAACAGCAATATTTCCGAAAAGGGAAATCAGCGCGGCAGCGTTACGGTCACGGGCGGAACGCACACCCTTTACGCAGCTTGCGACGGAATTGACGCGGCGTATAACGTAACGGTTGACGACGAAACGACAGTGCTGAACATTTACACCGACAAGTATTCGAGCTATTCCAAGGAGGTTACAGCGACCTCGTCGGATACCAATTACATCCGTTTCCCGAGCGATAATTACTATTATTCCGTTAAGTATTATAATTCCGACACAGATTTCGTTTGGGTGAATGCTGAATACCATTCCAAGGTGTCGGGCGGAAGAAATACCTATTATTACTATTCCTACCCGAAGATGAACGACTATGCTAAACAGCAGTTCTTCATCTATGAAAGCGCCGATCAGCGCGGTCAAGAAGAATGCCTCGTTATGTCGGAGTATCTCACCCCGAACAGCGGATACGACACCTTTGCGCTGACACCGTCTTACGATGGGCTTTACTATGAGTGGACCAATTATACCACGCAGATTCAAGAGGGCGGCTTTGGCGGCGGCAGACCCGGTGGCGGTGATCCCGGCGGTATGGGTGACGGTAACTCCGACAAGGGAGATCACTCGACCAAGGGTATCAAGGCGGCAAATGAGATCGTTATAAACAACGGTACAGTCAACATTAAATCGTATGACGATGCTATTCACGCGAATAACGATACTTCACTTGAAAACGGCAAGACACCGCTTGGAAATATAACGATCAAGGGCGGATCGGTCACCGTTTATTCAAACGACGACGGTCTTCACGCAGACGGTGCTCTCTCCGTCAAGGGCGGAACGGTCACGGTCACAAACGCTTACGAGGGTATAGAAGGAACGACCGTAGATATTTCGGGCGGATACGTTTCGGTTATTTCCAAGGACGACGGAATCAACGCCACGACCACGTCGGGAACTGCGGTTTCGATAAGCGGCGGTACAGTCTATATTTACTGCTCTGGCGACGGTATTGATTCTAACAGCCGTACTTCCTATCAAGGAATCGTATTTTCAGGGGGAAGAACCATTGTTATCACAAATTCGAGCGGCAACTCCGCGATAGATACCGAGCAGGGCTACAAGTATACGGGCGGCTTGGTAGTTGCGATCATGCCCAGCAGAGGAATGACAAATGAAGCGACACACTGTCAGAACTTCTCAAGCGTCGGAAAATACAAGGATATTTCGCTGAACAGCGGCTCTTATCTTGTCGTAGGTATTGACAAGAGTACCGTAACGGTCAAGATGCCTGCGTCGATTTCGGCAAGGGTCATCGTACTCGGTGACACTTCCCCGTCAATCAAAGCTGAATCGTCAAGCTCGCAGGAGCTTGATTCCAACGGCGTCGCTTGGAATTAAAACGTAAAATAAAAACCGCAGTCGGTTACTGTACCGACTGCGATTTTTTGTTGTTTATAATATTTGTTCAAGGGTAAACGTAGGTTCAAACCGTCTTTCAAGCTTTAAGATTATTGCATCCGCATCAATGAGCGAAACCACGTCTGATAGAAGCTTATTCTTTTTGAGCATAGCTTCGAGCACGTCGGCAAAGATTCTCACAAGCTCCATTCCGGGGCTTTCCGACATCGTGACGAGAATCGAACCATTTCTGAAATACACTTTTATAATTCTCGTGCTTGCGACCTCGGGGAATGCAAGCTTGATCTTGAGAAGTCGGAAGCCGTCCTCGTTTTTTGATACGGTTGCATAAGCGGCTGCGCGATAATCGGTGTTACCGAAATGAAGCACAGTGTCAGTCCATTTATTGATCGTTATAGGTATACGCTTTATGCCGTCCGTTTCCTCAATATCAAGGAACAGCGCCCTACCCTCTCTGTTCAAGGTCATTGAACGAATGCCCGTCGCGTAGGTGTTTCGAAGCATTTGCTCGGTCATCGGAAGGGTTCCGTATGCAAGCGGATTTCCTTTCTTCTGAATGCCTTTAAGCGGCTTTTTCGAGTGGTCGTCGGCACGGTATATGACGCCGATATTCTTCTTTATGTCAGACGGTATCATTGACGCAAAAGGATTATACCTGCCGCCGCTTTTAAGGTCGCGGAGAAGCTTTGAAAGGTTCTTTGCTTTCGGCATCCGGCTGAAGCTCGGAACGTCAAAATACTTATAGATCAGCTTATAGTACTCGCTTTGCTGGAATAACTGTTCAAGTCCGCCGTTTGTCGCTATGACGATCCTCTGCTCGCGCAGAACGAGGACGTCCTGACAGAACATACCGTTAAACAGAAAGCTCTTTCCGTATTTGTCCGCCCAGACGTGGTAACCGTATTCGAACGGTCCGTACTCGTCGGGAGTCTTTATCCAGGGCATCGTCGACATCTTTATCCAGTTTTCGGATATTATGCGCTTGCCTCCGTAAACTCCGTCGTCAAGATAGAGCTGTCCGAGCTTTGCCATATCCTCGCGCGTAAGGTAAAGCCCCCAGCCGCCGCATTCAACACCCTCGGGCGAGGTCTCCCAATGATAATTCGTTATGCCGAGCGGCTCAAATAGGCGCTTTTTGAGGTATTTGCAGAGCCCTTCTCCGCTGACTTCCTTTACGATACAAGAAAGAACGTAGGTATTAAGACTGTTATACTGAAATTTTTTGCCGGGTGCTGACGTTATTCCCGATTCAAAAAACGCTTTCAGCCAGTTCTTTTCAACCGTTACGCCCGTTTCAGCAAAGGAAGCTCCCGACGTCATAGTGAGCAGGTGACGGACGGTGAGCGAACGGTAGCCGAGCATTGACAATGCGGGCACACGCTTTTCGACAAGCTTTGTCACCTTACTGTCAAGAGTCAGCTTCCCTTCGTCAATCAGCATTCCTATCGCCATAGCAGTAACGGATTTACTCAATGAATGACAAACGTGGTAATATTCGGGACGGTATGAACCAATCTGCGCCTCGCAAACGACGTTGCCGTCCTTAACAACGGTAACCCCGTGGAGATCAAGTCCGCATTCGTTTATCGCTTCGTCAAGAAACGCGGAGATAACCGATGATGGAATCCCGACGCTTTCGGGAAGCGCTCTCGGCATCGGCTTCGCGTTGCTTGTTCCGATAGGACAAAGCGGCTTCGGCATCGTATATTTTAAATGCGCCTTCATAGGCGAAGATCTGTCAAGAAAACGCATTACGTATCTGAATAGTGCTGTATTTACAAAAATATCCACCGTTATCCCTCCTTTGTTCAATTCAATTATACCACAGATTATTCACTATTTTCCGTTTTTTAACAAAATTCACAAAAGAATTACAAACCGTTATTTTATTCATTTTTCTATTGATTTTTATTTCGAATAGGGGTATAATAGTATATTGTAGATCACAATTTCAGGAGGCAATAAAATGTCAGAATGTACACAC
>CAZVVM010000030.1:0-14392 GCA_964630635.1 uncultured Ruminococcus sp.
CTTTAACTGACGGCTTGCCCGTCATAAACCATTTCGCGCCGAACTCGTTACCGATGGCAGTCATATCGCGCAGGCATTCCTTAAGGTAGTCGCGCTTTTCAACGATAGCTCCCCACGCTGCCCAAACCGACGGATTTTCACCGCTTCTTTCGAGAACGAAACGAAACGCCTTCATATTCTCGCGGTGAAGCTGCTCGTTGAAGCTCTTATCCATCATATCGGGATTCGTCGCGCGCTGCGCGTAGACGTTGAACATTATAAAGCTGTCGTAGCCGTTGCCGAGCGCGATGCGTTCAACGCTTTTGAGCGTATTATCAAGATCGTCGGGCGCGGCAGTCGACGGATTTATGCCGATGGTAATAAGCGGCTTTTTTCCAACCGTACCGAGAATATAACGGTATTCCGAATAAAAATCGGGAATATAAAGCCACCTTTCGCGGTCGTATACCGCGCTCTCCTTATGATGCTGACGTGCATCGTCAAAGGACAGTATCTCTATTTTCTCGGTCTCACAAAGCGGAATATGCATTACTTCTTCTCACCTTATGCTTTTCGGGATTGAAACGGTAAAGCACGAAGCGATAACCGATGACCTGAATGACCTCTGCTCCCGTCTTTTCGGCAAGCTCGTTTGCCGCCTCACGCGCCGTCAGCGGACAGGTCTCAAGCACGCGGAGCTTTATAAGCTCGCGAGCCGTAAGCGCCGCGTCTATATTTTTAATCAGCTCCTCGCCGATCCCGTTATGTCCGACCTGCTGTATCGCCTGAAGCGAATTTGCCTGCGCGCGGAGAGCCGCTCTTTCTTTTCCTGTCATAATTATTGTCCTTTCAATAGGTTTATACTATTCTATCACATTTTTTCGCCGTAATCAAGAGCAAAAAACTTGCAAGGAGCGCTCTTTTATGTTACAATACTACTGAAAGGCGGTGAAAATATGGCAGACGTTAACATCGAGCTGTTTCTGAAGCTCATGAACAGTGAAATATCGTCTCTGCGAGGGGTCGGCGTAAAGCGCGCCGAGGCATTTTCCCGTATGGGAATCTACACCGTCGGCGACCTGCTCGACCATTTTCCCCGCGCCTACCAGAACCGCGGCAATATAAGAAAACTATCCGACGCGATAATCGGAGAAAACTGCTCTTATTTGCTCACCGTCGGCACAGAGCCGCGCTCGGCTACTCTCAAAAACCGCAAGGTGCTGACCAAATTCCGCGCCTTTGACGAAAGCGGAACCGTCGAGATAACCTACTTCAACAGCCGTTATCTTGAAAACGCATTCCGAGTCGGTGAAACGCACCGATTCTGGGGCAAGGTAAACCGCGTAGGAAAGCGGCTTATAATGTCAGCCCCCATTCACGAATTTTGCGTAAGCGAAAACGAGCTTCCCGATTTTACGCCCGTATATTCGGTCGGCTCGGGGCTTACACAGGGCTTCATACAGGAAGCTATAACCTCGGTGCTTATAAAGCTGTCTGAAAACGGCGCTTGCGAGGTACTACCGAAGGAGCTTCGCTCAAAGCTAATGCTTCCGACCGCGTCGGCGGCATACAGATTTATACACCGTCCGAGAAATATGGACGAGATAGAATCAGCGCGCAGGTACTTCTCTTGCCGAGAGCTATATCTGTTCTCGCTCGGAATGTCGCTGACAAACGAAAAAAAGCGCAGCGGCACTCCGCCGAAAATGTCAAACAGCGACGTCACGCCTCTTCTTAACAAGCTCGGCTTCCCGCTTACGAACGCGCAAAGCCGTTCGGTCAGCGAAATATCCTCCGATATGCTGAATGCCGAACTGCCTATGATGCGCCTACTCTCGGGCGACGTCGGAAGCGGAAAGACGGCAGTCGCGGCGGCGGCAGTATATCTATCGCTTATCAACGGCTATCAGGCGACGCTGATGGCGCCTACTGAAATTCTCGCCACCCAGCACGCGGAAAGCTTAACGCCGATATTCGAATCGCTCGGCTTCTCCGTCGGACTTCTTCTCGGCTCAACGGGCGCGAAAGCCAAGCGCGAGCTTAAAGAGAAGATAAAGGACGGCTCGCTCGACCTTCTGATCGGCACTCATGCGCTGATAACCTCCGATACGGTCTTTTCCGACCTCGGAATAGTAATAACCGATGAGCAGCACCGCTTCGGCGTAAACCAGCGCGCACAGCTCGGCAGAAACAACCTCTCGGGACTTGATCCTCATATGCTCGTAATGACTGCGACACCTATTCCGCGCACAATGGCGCTCATTCTTTACGGCGACCTTTCCCTCTCGACCCTCGACGAGCTTCCGCCCGGCAGACAAAAAGTTGACACCTTCGTCGTTGACGAAAGCTACCGCGCGCGCCTCAATGCTTTTATCGAAAAGCAAGTGAAGAGCGGCGGACAGGTTTATATCGTATGCCCTGCAGTTGAAAGTAAGACGGACGATGAGGACGGCGACCTGCTCTCCTTCTCACCCGACGGTATTGCAGAATTGGCACTCGATAAGCCGAAAATGAAGAACGCCACAGATCATAGAGAATATTTGAGCGACGAGCTTCCCGACCTTAATATTGCCCTTATCCACGGAAGGATGAAGGGTGCCGAAAAGGACGCGGTGATGAAGGATTTTGCCTCGGGCAAGACCAACGTTCTCGTCTCAACGACGGTGATCGAGGTCGGCGTGAACGTCCCGAACGCGTCTCTTATGATAGTCGAGAACGCAGATAGGTTCGGTCTATCCCAGCTTCATCAGCTTCGCGGACGCGTCGGACGCGGTGAGAGAAAGGCGTACTGTGTTCTCGTTTCAGACAACGCAGGCGAGAACGCCAAAAAGCGCCTCGACGTTATGAGAACGACCTACGACGGCTACAAAATTGCAGAATACGACCTCAAATTCCGCGGCCCCGGCGACTACTTCCCCCGAAAGAACGGAAATGCACGCCAAAGCGGAAGCTTCGGCGGAATTGTAAACGCCGATATGCTCACCTTAAAGGAAGCGATGACGGCGGCAGAGGCAGTTCTTGCGCGCGACCCTAACCTTGAAAACGAAGAAAATCTGTATGCGGCTTTTCTGACCCGACAGCTTATGACGGCAGACGAAAAGGCGATGCAATAGGAGAGAAAATGAACAAGATTACAAGCTTTACCGTCGATCACGACAAGATAACTCCCGGAATCTATATTTCCCGAATCGACGGCGATATAACGACTTTCGACCTGCGCACGAGAACTCCGAACGCAGGCGATTATATGGACGACCTGACGATGCACTCGGTCGAGCATATGATGGCGACGTTTTTGCGCAATTCCGAGATAAAGGACAGCGTAATTTACTTCGGACCGATGGGCTGTCAGACGGGGTTTTACCTGCTCACGCGCGATATTTGTCCCGAAACGGTGCTTGAAAGTGTCAAAAAGTGCCTGAAAATGACGGTAGAATACGACGGCGAGATGTTCGGTGCTAAACGCAAGGAATGCGGAAACTACAAAAATCTGTCGCTCGACGCGGCAAAGGCGGAGTGCGCGCGGTATCTGACCGCACTTGAGAACAAGGAGAACGATTTTAAGTATGAAGAATAATATGATCGGCATAATCTGCGCGATGAACAAGGAAGCGTGCGGAATTATCGAAAAAATGACCGACGTAACGACCGAGGAAATAAGCGGAGTAACCTTTAACAAGGGCAAGATCAACGGTAAGGACTGCGTCGTCGCGGTCTGCGGGATCGGAAAGGTGTTTGCCGCGCTTTGCGCGCAGACGATGATACTCCGCTATTCCCCGTCGCTGATAATAAACAGCGGCGTTGCGGGCGGGCTTCACCCCTCTCTTAAGGTCTGTGACGTGACCGTTGCAACCTCTCTCGTTCAGCACGATATGGATACCTCGGCAATGGGCGATCCCAAGGGACTTATTTCGGGCATAAACGTAATCAACATCCCGACCGACGAAGAAGCGACCGCGCGTCTGACGGCAGCCGCGAGGAGCTGCGGAATAAACGTAATTAACGGCGTCATCGCAACAGGCGACAAGTTTATCGCGTCTGACGATGACAAGAAGTCTATCGTTGACAACTTCTCCGCCATCGCCTGCGAAATGGAGGGCGGAGCAATAGCGCAGGTCTGCTATGTGAACAAGGTTCCCGTCTGCGTTATGCGCGCGATCTCCGACGGCGGTGACGACAGCGCCGCCCTCGATTATCCGACCTTTGCCAAACTCGCATCCGAGCAGTCGGTCAAGGTAATAATGAATTTTTTTGAATGAAAAAAGGTTCGCTCATTCGAGCGAACCTTTTTTATTTATGCTTTTTTCTTTTTGATAAGCACTACTGCCGTAATGGCTGCAACGATCACAACCGCCGCGATAACGATTATCCAAACGATTGCCTGGTTATCGCCATCACCGCCCTTGCCGTCATCATTCGGCTCGGTTTCGTCGGGAACCGTAGTATCGGTAGGCTTCGTCGTACTGCCGCTATCGGGATCCGTAGTATCGCCCGGAGTTGAATCGGGTAATGTGGTATCACCGGGTGTCGAATCGGGAGTTGTATCGTCCGGCTTCGTAGTGGTAGTGGGAGTTGTCGTTACAGCCGACTTCTTGTATCCGCAGGTGTCGCAGACGTCGTCGTTACCGTAGCTGTGAGTACAAGCAAGCGAGCAAACCGAGCACTTGCCGTTCTTCCAGCTGTGCGAGCATACCTTTGCGCATACGGTGCAAACGCCGTTCTTCCAGGTATGAGTACAGGTGTTTCCACAGACGCCGCATACAGAGTCATTCCATTCGTGAGGACATTTGCTCGAAAGCTTGGTCATTTCAAGCGATGAAACATACATGCAAATTGCATCATCGGTAGTAGTATTAGCTTCGGGAGCAGCTCTGAATGAGAGATAAACCTTTTCACCCTTGTTAAGATAAACGTTACCCGCAGCTCTTGAATAGTTTGATAAAATGTTGCCACCGGTATAAACGTTCGCCGTGCTTCCCTTGAATATCACGTTAAAATCGCTATCGAGGATCTCATAGATCAGCGCAAAATTGCGGTTGGTTGACGGCTGATAGTCCCATTCATGACGCAGAAGCGCCGTCATATTATACATACCTGCTTCGGGAGCAGTAAAGGTTACTGCCGAAGCGACGTTCTTATTCGAGTTGCCTGGACCAAAGGGTCCGATCATAAGGGTGCCGTCTTTATAGTAACAAGCGAGAGCAACGTTACCCGATGTGCCCTTATAAAGCGGCACATCTGTTACGCCGAAGTAAACGTTCGCTGTCCCGCGCTCGATATTAAGAAGCTTTTTACCTGCTATATCAATAGCAGACAAGGAATAATGTGTATTACTCTTGATCGAGTATCCGTCTTCGGTAAAGACAAATCCGCTGCCATCAAACGAATACTTCTTTGTTGCTTCGGGGGTAGCGTTCTCGTTGATAAGTGCAATCGCAATACTGTTGAAGCTTCCCGCAACCCAATAGCCGGAATGATCCAAGTTAGTCAGATTACCAGTAAAATATTTTACGTACCAGTCAGCGGTAAAAAGAAGCTTGTCGCCCTTATTAAGCTTGATGGTGCCCGAAAGCGAGCCGCTGTAATTCTTATCGTACGTCGGCTGTGTTATATTGTATATAACTCCGTCCTTCATAACCGAGAATACGACCTGCTTATTGCAGGCGCCGTTCGCAGTCGTAGCGACCGAGGTGACGGGAACCTCATATATGTATTCGCCGGTCTTGGGAGCGGTAAACTGAACCACTGCAGTTTTACCTATATCGGGGAATACCCTGATTCCGCCTCCAACTGCAGATGCGAATGTACCAGATCCCGTACCTCCTGCGATATTGATATAGTCAGAGCCACAGGTGCCGTTCCAGTTGTTCGAGAGCTCGCCGCCCTTTTGATCCATATAATAAAGACCAAAATTGCCGCTTGTCTTATCAGAGGTAGTCAGTATATCGGATGGCAGAATCCAGACATCTTTATATTCGGAAGAGCTACCGGTGTTCACGCCGTTTTTAACGTCACGATAAACGGTATAAACCTTTGGCTCGCGAAGCGTGCCTTCCTTCTCACCGCAGTTTATCATCTTAAACTCAATACGGTCAGCGTAAACGGTTATCGTCATTGCCTGAATGATGTATGGCTCGGCAGCGGTAAGACCGCCCGGATTATATGAATAAGAGTAGTATCCGGCAGAACCCATAAACGCAGTGATAAACGATGTCGGCGCTATGTCTCTGAACATAACGACCTTACCGTTCTTGTCGTAATGAGTCATTCTCTCATACGTATCGGAGGAGATGTATCCGATGTCGGTACTGTGGTTATGTCCGTACAGATAGATCGCGTTATCGTACTTATTCATTACGTTCATAAAATTAGTATAATGGGCACCGCTGAGACCGTCACCCGCGTACGAGAGATTACGGTTGTCGTAAAGCGGATAATGTGCGGTAATAAATACCGTCTTTTCAGTGCCGATACCGGCAAGAGTATCGTCAAGCCATTTAAGTGTTCCTGTGGTATAATAAGTGCTATGCGCATAAGGAGGATTTATGATGATGAAGTCGAAGTCCTTGACCTTATAATGTGCGCCAAGCCAGTTATCCCTGGTCACGTCGTTTACAGAAGCCGGGGTATCATCCTTCTCGGTATAGAGACTGACGGGCTGACCTGCGGTCTCTACCATTACTTTCTGGAATCCCTCATAAGAGTTGTAGTCACCCTCAGAGAAAACGCCTTCCTTGAGGCGTCCGACCTCGTAGTCGTGGTTTCCGCACGCCCAAAGGGTAATTCCCGTAGTCGAAGCGGCAGACGAGTACTTCTTGTATTGAGAAACAACTCTGTCGTAAACGTCAGTCTCCCAGCGGAAGTCGGTCTTGCCGAGGTCCTCGTTATCGGATACCATATCTCCGCCGTCGAGAACGATATCAACGCCCTCTGCCTTAAGTGCGTTCATCGCCTTAATATACGACGAGCGTATATACGGGTCGGAATTCTGAAGACCGTAATCGACGTGTCCGTCAGAAATAGTACCGACAGTTATAAGCGGCTCGTCGGAGGAAGCCGACGCGCCTGCCGTCGGAACGGTGAAGGTGTGTTCTGACACTTTTTCAGCAAGTGCGCCGAACGGTATCATACCGATCACGAGCACGACCGAGACGAGTGCTGCAAAAATACGTTTGATCATAATAGTTCTCCTTATCTCTTGAAATGATGACCGATAATTAGAGCGGTCATCACAGCAATTTTATTGTAATATGGCTAAACAATAATGTCAATAAAGCACGAACAACTTGACAACATTTTGCTAAAAATCCCTCATAAACAACGACTCTGTGATCAAACGAATAATAAAGATGCTTTACGAGTAATCAAAAAAGGTTCACTCATTCGAGCGAACCTTTTTTATTTATGCTTTTTTCTTTTTGATGATTATTGCCGTTACAACGCCTGCAACAACTACAACAGCCGCGATAACGATTATCCAAACAACTGCCTGGTTATCACCCTTATCGCCCTCATCGCCCTTGCCGTCATCATTCGGCTCGGTTTCGTCGGGAACCGTAGTATCGGTAGGCTTCGTCGTACTGCCGCTATCGGGATCCGTAGTATCGCCCGGAGTTGAATCGGGTAATGTGGTATCACCGGGTGTCGAATCGGGAGTTGTATCGTCCGGCTTCGTAGTGGTAGTGGGAGTTGTCGTTACAGCCGACTTCTTGTATCCGCAGGTGTCGCAGACGTCGTCGTTACCGTAGCTGTGAGTACAAGCAAGCGAGCAAACCGAGCACTTGCCGTTCTTCCAGCTGTGCGAGCATACCTTTGCGCATACAGAGCAAACGCCGTTCTTCCAGGTATGAGTACAGGTCTTTCCGCAGACGTCGCATACGGAATTATTCCATTCGTGCTCACAGTTAGCCGAGATCTGAGTAGTGGCAAGCGAAACGACTCTCATACATACTGCATCGCTGGCAGTAACCGTAGCTTCGGGAGCAGATCTGAAGGCAAGATATACCTTCTCGCCCTTATCGAGGTAAACGGTTCCTGCTGCTCTTGAATATGTATGCTGTATGTTTGCGCCGGTATATACGTTCGTAGTATTTCCCGAGAATATAACGTTCAGATCGCTGTCGAGGATCTCGTAGACCATTGAGAAGGTGGTCTGTGAAGTTGCACTATAATCCCAGTCGTGAAGCAGAAGAGCCGTCATATTATACATACCCTTTTCGGGAGCTGTAAATGCAATTGCCGTAGCGGTGCTCTTATCTGCGTTACCGGGACCGAAGGGACCGAACATAAGGTTGCCGTTGGTGTAGTAACAAGCAGCACCTACGTTCTGACCGTTACTTCCCTTGTAAATTGGCGCATCCGTAGGACCTGTGTAGATCGAAATCTCACCGCGCTCAAGATTAAGGAGCTTCTTGTTATTCAGGTCGATTGCGGTAAGAGTATAATGCTCGTTACTCTTGATAGAGTAGCCGCTTTCGGTAAAGTTGAGACCCGAGCCGTCGAACTCGTATTTTTTGGTCGCGGAGGGAGTGGAGGTAGTATCGAGCTGAGCTACAGCGATGGTTTTAAAGCTTCCTGCCGCCCAGCATTGGCCGTTATGGTCGGCGTTTGTACGTGTATCAGCAAAGTACTTAACGTACCAGTCAGCGGTGAAGAGGAGCTTGTCGCCCTTCTTAAGCTTAATAGTGCCCGTAAGCGAGCCGCTGTAATTCTTATTATAGGTCGGCTGGGTTATATCGTATATAACTCCGTCCTTCATAACCGAGAATACGACCTGCTTATTTCCCGTTCCGTTCGCGGTCATTGCGATCGAGGTAACGGGAACCTCATAGAAGTACAAACCGTCCGAGGGAGCAGTAAACTGAACTACTGCGGTCTTTCCACTGTCAGGGTATACACAGATTCCGCCGCCCGAAGCAGATGCGAAGGTTCCGCATCCGTGTCCGCCCTTGATGTTAAGGTAGGTAGTACCGCAGGTTCCGTTCCAGTCATTTGACAGCTCGCCGACTGTCTGATCCATGTAGTAAAGACCGAAGTTACCGCTTGTAGCATTGGGCGCGGATATTATGTCGGTAGGCAAAGTCCAGCTGTCCTTGAACTCAACGGCAGGAACGTTGTCACCGCGCTTAACGGTATACGTCAACGGCTCACGGACAGTTCCCTCTTTTTCGCCGCAGTTGATCATCTTGAACTCTATACGGTCTGTGTAGACCTTTATCGTCATTGCCTGAACGATCTTCGGCTCGGCGGCGGTAAGTCCGCCGGGATTATATGAAAATGAGTAGTATCCTGCAGAGCCCATAAACGAGCTGATAAAGGAGGTAGGATTTACGCTTCTGAAGCCAACGATCTTGCCGTCCTTGTCGTAATGAGTGATTCTTTCGAAGGTGTCGGCTGAAATGTAGCCGGTGTCGCTATCATGAATGTGACCGAAGAGGTAGATAGCGTTATCGTACTTCTTCATTACGTTCATGAAATTCGTATAGTTAGTGCCCCTTACAACACTGGTCGATGCAGGACCCTTGCTGTCCTGAAGCGGATAGTGACCTGTTATAAATACAGTTTTGTCTGCGCCGATGCCCGCAAGAGTCTCGTCAAGCCACGCAAGAGTTCCGGTAGTGTAGTAATCCGATCTCGCATAGGGGGGATTTATGATGATAAAGTCAAAGCCCTTTACGTTAAAGTGTGCGCCGAGCCAGTTATCCCTGGTCACGTCGTTTACGGAAGCCGGGGTATCATCCTTCTCGGTATAGAGACTGACGGGCTGACCTGCGGTCTCTACCATTACTTTCTGGAATCCCTCATAAGAGTTGTAGTCACCCTCAGAGAAAACGCCTTCCTTGAGGCGTCCGACCTCGTAGTCGTGGTTTCCGCACGCCCAAAGGGTAATTCCCGTAGTCGAAGCGGCAGACGAGTACTTCTTGTATTGAGAAACAACTCTGTCGTAAACGTCAGTCTCCCAGCGGAAGTCGGTCTTGCCGAGGTCCTCGTTATCGGATACCATATCTCCGCCGTCGAGAACGATATCAACGCCCTCTGCCTTAAGTGCGTTCATCGCCTTGATATACGACGAGCGTATGTATGGGTCAGAATTCTGAATGCCGTAGTCAACGTGACCGTCAGCAATAGTACCGACGGTTATAAGGGGCTCGTCGGAGGAAGCCGACGCGCCCGCCGTCGGAACTGTATAGGTGTGTTCTGTCACGCTTTCAGCGAGTGCGTTGAACGGTATCATACCGATCACGAGCACGATAGAGAAAAGCGCCGCAAAAATACGTTTGATCATAAAATGTCTCCTTATATTATGATAACAGTGGTTTTTTCTTTACAAATCGCAGATAGCAATTCATAAAAATATACACACAATAATTATAACAAAAACGAGCATATCTGTCAATAATGGCGCACAAATTGGATAATTTTCGTATCTTTTTGCTCATTTGCCATTAAATTGCTGAATAAATGCGCAAAAAAATCACCCCGAAGAATCGGAGCGATTTTTGCGTTATTCAAGTTCCTCAAGAACCTTCTTTTTTATCTCGTTGTAGTCCTCAAATTCTATTGAGAAAAGCTTGCTTTCGTGTCGGCATCTTCCGTTATTGACGTAGGTTCTGATATCGTCAAATATAAGAACCTTTTTAAGAAGCGCATCCGCCGCTCCGTCGCCGTACCTTTCGCGGTAACGGGTAATAAGCTCAAAGTCCGATATTCCGCGCTGAAGATTCTTGTAGCGCAGAGAAAGGAGGGGCTTACCGTTATATCCGGGATAAACGAAGCAGGTATCTCCCGCTTCAAACGCCGAATGACGCATATCAATCCTTGGATCTTCCGACCAGATGGTGTACGCCCAACGCACAAAACCGTCAAAGCCGAAGAACGACGTCATAAGTCCTATCGCTCTCGATTCAACGGGATAAGACGAAAGGAAGGTGTTCGGCTTCATTTCGCGGTTACAGCATACATACCACAAAAATCTCTTTTCGGGATACGCCGCCTTATACTCCCGAAGTCGGTCATATTCCTGAACGGTACAGCCGAGGTAAGGAACGAAATCGTCGATACGCTCGTGGAACTGTCCGATGAACTCCGCGTGGTTGATAGCACACGAACCGCGGAAACGAGGCGCTATGCTTTTCAGCATATCCAAGCTCTTGCGGTAATGATCGGGATCGCCCGGCTCGTCAGCCGCAATACGCACCTTGTCTATCTGATCCGTGTCAATAAAGTACTTTTCGATTGCCTTTATATAAGCGATGATATCCTCACCGCGGCGAAGGTACTTCTGCGTACCGTCGCTCTCGTCGAGATAGCGAACCTTTATATCCTCGGGGTATTCGTCGATCGGCTTGCCGCAGGGATATCCCTTGACGCCCCAAAGGTTGACCAGTCCGAACACCTCAATGACCTTATCGACGCCCGCCTCTTTATAAGCGTCTATTATCCTCTGCATCTTCGAAAAATCGTATTCGAAGCTTCCGTCAAGCTTTTTCTTAACGAAAACGCAGGAGTATTCAAACATATTTCCGCCGTAACGGTGATCCGATTCGCAGAGCTGACCGCCCCACGGAATTTCGCTCACAACAACCGAAACTGCCTTCTGTCCGAGATCCGCCATACTCTTTGCATACGGCTTCATAAGCTCGAAATGCTCGTCTGACCAAAGCCGCACGTCACCGTGACGTGCAAGGTTACAGTGGTGCTGCCACAGGTCAAGATGGAATTTCCAGCTTCGGCTGTCGTCAAGAATAACGTCGTAAACGTTCGCGGTCACCCTAAAGGACGCAACCTCTTTTTCGTCCTCGCCGTAAGCGGAATAATACACCTTGATCTCGGCCTCGTACTCCCCTGCGGGAGTGTCTGCACTGCTTTCAAATTCCACCCAGACGGAGGTCGGCATATTTGCATAGGTCTCAACGACGTCCTGATTAAGCAGAATATCCGCTTTTTTCGTTTCATCGTCGTCGAAAAACATTCCGATATGGTGCATATCGACCTTCAGCGGTGAATTGACCGCAACTCTGAATCTGTCGTGACCGCAGAGTGCCTTGCCGGGTGCCACCTTTTCGAAATCGGAATACCAGTCGCCGCGCGAAAGCGACACGCTGTAATGCTTATCGGACTGAAGGATCAGCTGACAAGCGGCGCGATCGTTTTTTGCCATTACGACGGAGTTTATTTCCTTCGGACATACGTCCTTGTAGTTGTATTCGAGACGGTATGCTTCGTTTGTTACGATAGCTTTAGTGAGCATAATTATTCCTGTTTATCGTTTTCTTCCGTCTTATCTTCAAGCGCGGGCTTCTTCGACTTTTTAACCGCGATAATCACGACAACGACAGCGATCACAACAACGGCAGCTACTGCAACAGCAATTATAATAGGCAGTATATCATCATTGTCTTTATCACCGCCGCCCTTCTTATCTTCTTCGATCTCGGGAAGCTGATCGTTTACGTTGGCGCGCGCGGAAAGAGCAAATGCAGAGAGATTGGTCATAATGAAGCTGTAAGTGCCGTCCTCGTTCACCTTAACGTCGGTCATACAAAGCTTGCCTTCGTTGTTCCAATAGTAAACCGCAACGTCAATTTCGGACGTCTTGTCACCAAACTCGTTAATAAGCGCGGGGAGCGTTATTTTAACGGGAGTTTCGATGCTTCTGGGTCTGGTCGTTTTCTTGACGTTGTATTCGTATATAACCGCGGTATTCAGCACGTTTGAGAGCTTTTCCATATAACCGCTGTACTTGGTTCCCGATACAATTCTCTTAACTGTGAGATTAAGCTCTTCAAGTCCCTCTGCCTCGATAGTGTGACTGCCGTAGGTAAGAGAAGTCACTTTAGAGGACATCACATACTTGTTAATGCCGAGAGCGCTGCCGTAATAAACCTTATCGCTTAAATCACCGTCAGCAACAAAGGGCGCATTGTTCTCCTCCGAGACACCGCTGCTCTTTACTTCGCGCGTGATCGTCCAGACAGCGGGTTCGCTGACTCCGCCGTTCTGTGCGCCGCAGTTTATCATCTTGAATTCGATGCGGTCTGCATAAACGGAGATCGTCATCGCCTGAATGATATCGGGATCGGCTGCACCGAGAGAGCCGTCGTAGAAACCGGCAGAACCCATAAACGCGGAAACAAAAGAGGACGGAGCTGCCGTTCTGTCGTTTACTATGGCGCCCGTGGAATCGTAATGAGTAATTCTCTCAAAAACGTCAGCATTGATCCACGGCACGTTGCCGTTAGCGGTACCGTGATTATGACCGTACAGGTAGATAGCATTGTCATACTTGTTCATAACGTTTTTAAATGCCGTCTGCGCATCGCCTGACATACCGTACGAGCTCGGATTGGTTACACCGCGGTGCTCCTGGAGAGGATAGTGACCCATAACGAATACGGTCTTATCTGCTCCGATACCCGCAAGGGTAGTATCAAGCCAATTAAGGGTGCCCGCAGAATACACCTGATAGCCGCCATTGATTATAATGAAATCAAAGCCCTTTACGTTGTAGTGCGCTCCGAGCCACTGCTCGTAGAACATCGCGTAACCGGCATCGTCTTCGAGAGTATAGAGGGAGATCGGATATCCCGCGTCTGCGAACATCAGGTTCATAAAGCCCTCGTAAGAGTTATAATCGCCGTAGCTGAGGACGTTGCTGTAGGTTCCGACCTCCTGGTCGTGGTTACCGCATGCCCAAAAGGTTATACCGCTCTTTGATGCTTGAGATGCGTACTTATGATACTGGTTTATCGTACGGTCGTAAACGTCGTATTCCCAGCGGTAATCGCCGCCCTTATCCTGGTTGTCGGAGGTCATATCTCCGCCGACGAGAAGAAGGTCGATGTTCTCTCCTTTGAGAACGTTTGTTGCCGTAATAAATGAGTTACGCATATACGGCTCTTTATTCTGAATATTATAGTCAACGTGCGAGTCGGAAATTGCTCCAATCTTGATAAGCGGCTCTTCCCCTGCCTCGGCGGCGGGAAGAGTAAACGTATAGGATTCCGTGTTGGTTTCTGCAAGTGCGCCTGTCGGAATCATTCCGAAAACAAGCGCTGCGGCTATGACCGCGGTAAAAATTTTTCTGAAATTAAACATAAATCCTCCAAATTTATGCCCAAATAGGTATTGTAAAAAACTTTACAATACCTATTTGACGTTAGTTATGAGTTTTTATTACTTTTTAGCTTTCTTGGGCAAAAAGATTATCAGGATAAGCGCTATTGCAACAGCATACGCAACGCCGATCAATACGGCAGTAATAACGGTCTTGTTACCGCCCTTGTCCTGCTGACCGCCATCTGGGGCAGTAGTATCGGGAACTGTCGTGTCGGTGGGCTTAGTCGTACTGTCGGGATCAGTCGTACTGTCGGGATCAGTCGTACTGTCGGGATCAGTCGTACTGTCGGGATCA
>CAZVVM010000030.1:14492-18740 GCA_964630635.1 uncultured Ruminococcus sp.
GTCGTATCGGGCGGGGTCGTGTTGTCGGGGTTTGTCGTGCCCGAGAGATTGGGAGGCATCATGCCTTCGGGATTCTTCGGCTCCTTTGCTCCGCAGGTGGTGCACTTTTCATCCTTGTAAGTATGAGTAGTACAGGTCTTTCCGCAGGTAGTACACTTGCTGTTGCTCCAAGTGTGCGAGCAGGATTTGCCGCAGGTAGTGCACTTAGAGTTGTTCCAGCTATGCGTGCAGGTCTTGCCGCAAACAGTGCACTTGCTGTTCTTCCAGGTATGCGAGCAGGTCTTGCCGCAAGTGGTGCACATGCCGTTTGTGTACTTATGAGTACACGTGGTGCCGCAGAGATTACACGTATTGGTAGAATAGTTCCATTCGTGAGCGCAACCGAGAGAAAGAGTGGTTACGTCAAGCGAAAGCACCTGAGTCGCCATCGATTCAGAGGTAAGATCATTCGCTCCGGATGCAGCCCTGAATACGAGATACATCGTCTCACCCTTATTGAGGTAAACGTCAGCGGCAGCTCTTGAAAGCGTATCCGTAACGTCCACTGCGGTATACGGGTTAGCAGTGCTGCCCGAGAATACTACGTTAAACTCGTCGTCGAGAATTTCGTATACGATCGAGGAATTCTTGCCCGTTGCCAAATCGTAATCCTTTTCGTGAAGGAGAAGCGCGGTCAGGTTATAGGTTCCCTGCGCGGGAGCGGTAAACGCGATAGCGGATGCGATATTCTTTCCGGAGTTTCCGCTTCCGAAGGGTCCGAACGCGACCTTGGAGTCTGCGTTTTTGTAAGCTATGGTAACGTTACCGTTGTAAAGAGCGGCGCCCGAGCCGTATGCGGTAGTAAGAGTCTTCTTATTCGTATAGTCGATAGCGGTAACGGAGAAGTTGCCGTTCTTAAGGGAGAAGCCGCCTTCGGTGAAATTGAGAGCACTGCTATCGAACTTGTAGCTGCTAAGATTTTCGTCGGAAACGGTGCCGCCGAGAAGCGCAACGCTGAGGTCAGCGTAAGTTCCTGCTATCCAACCGCCGCTCGAGCCGGGGCCACGGTCGTTGGGATTCACGTTCGTTCCCTTGAAGTATCTTACGTACTGATCGGCGAGGAACAGAAGCGTTTCGCCCTTCTTGAGCGCTACCGTACCCGAAAGAACGTCATTGTAATCCGCCATTTGCGGCTGAGTAATATCGTATATAACGCCGTCCTTCATAACGGAGTATACGATCTGCTTGCTGCTGCCGCTTCCCGTCTTTGCAAGCGAAGTAACGAGTGCCTCGTATTTATATATACCGTCTTTGGGCGCGGTAAACTGAATTACCGCACTCTTTCCGTCCTCGGGATATACTCTGATCGCACAGTCCGAGCGCTTATCGAAGGTTCCTGAGCCGTGTCCTCCGCTTACGTTAACGTAAGAGGTTCCCTGAACCCAGTCGTTCTTGAGAATGCCGTCCTTCATATCCATATAGTAGAGGGCGTAATTTCCATTTGTCCAGCCGGTAGCGGTAGTGATGGTTCCGTCGAGGGTATAGATCTCCTCGATTTCGGAAGAAGCGGAGTCGGTATTGTTAAGGGGATTACGGTAAACGGTATAAACGAAGGGCTCCTGAGAACCGCCGTTTTTAACGCCGCAGTTTATCGTCTTGAACTCAATGCGATCGGAATAAACGGTGATAGTCATCGCCTGAACGATCTCGGGGTCTGCTTTACCGAGAGAGCCGTCATAGAAGCCCGCAGAACCCATAAATGAGGTAATGAAGGAGGTCGGGGATACCATACGGCTGTTTACGACAGCACCGTTTGCGTCATAGTGAGTGATTCTTTCGAAAACGTCGTTCGTTATCCACGGCACGTTACCGCTGTATGTACCGTGGTCATGTCCGTGAAGATAAATAGCGTTATCATACTTGTTCATAACGTTCTTGAACTCAGTAGCAGCCGAACCCTTTATGCCGTATGCGTCGGGGCGGGTTATGTTGCGTTGATCGTTGAGCGGATAGTGTCCGATAACGAATACGGTTTTGTTCGCGCCGATACCTGCAAGAGTCGTATCAAGCCACTCAAGAATAGCAGAGGAATAAGACTGCGAGGGGGAGTTTATAATTACGAAATCAAAGCCGTTGATAACGTAGTGAGCGCCACTCCAGTCGTCCTTACGGATCTCGGTAGAACCGACATACGGAAGAACGCTCTTCGGCTGACCGTTAGTCTCGATCATCGTCTGAACGAAGCCGTAGTAGGAGCTGTAGGAACCTTCGCTGGTAGGATCGTTGTTATGCATACCTACCTCGTAGTCGTGGTTACCGAGCACCCAAAGAGTCTTACCGGTCTTCGAAGCGGCGGAGGCGTACTCTTTGTATTGAGCGACTACTCTGTCGTACGTGCTCTTTTCCCAGTACCTATCTCCCGAACCGGCTTGGTTACCGGATACCATGTCTCCGCCGACTACGAGAAGGTCAATACCCTCTGCCTTAAGCACCTCCAACGCCTTGATAAAGGTGGGACGCATATATGGATCGTTGTCCTGAAGCGTGTAGTCAACGTGCGAGTCGGAAATGGTTCCGATCGTAATAAGCGGCGTTTCAGAACCGCTCGCCTCAGCTGTAGGAAGCGTGAAGCTGTGGGTTTCGACGTGCGTTTCAGCCAAAGTGCCGAACGGAAGCATTCCGACGACGAGCACTAAAGCAATTAACGCAGCAAAGATCTTTTTGAAGTTGCTCATAAATATCTCCTAAAAATTTTTCTGTAACAATTTTAACATTTTTATTGTGAAAAGTCAACACTTTATTATATGTTTTTCGTGCCAAAAATGTAATTTTATCAACAAAATTTCCCCGCAACGCAGCTTGCGGGGAAGTTTTATCAAATATTTACCTTAATAACCTGATTTTTCTCCGCGCTCTCAAAGGTATATTCCATAACCTTCATTACGCGGCGCATCTGATCGTGAGTAACGATCTGCGTTGCCTTACCGTCGATAGAGGCGCAGAAATTGCGGTAGAAGTCGTGAACGTCGGACGGCGGCATCGGTACCTCAAAGGTATCGACCGTGTCCTCGTCACGCGGAGCCATAGTCTTAGTAAGACCGGACTCTGCCTTGATGGGAGTCGCGTCCTTTTCCTCGCCGATGCGCTTAACGACGACCTTCATCGGCTCGTTCCAGTTTACGATTATCGCAGTACCCTTATCGCCTCTTGCATAGAAGCGGGGCATATTTATGTAGTTGCTCGTTCCGACCTCGATAGTATAATCAACGCCGTTTTCAAAGCCGAGGACGATATGGCATCCGTCGTCGACCTCGGTATTCGTAACGTGGTCAAGACGCGCATAAATGCTCTTTATCTTAACGTCCTCAAGGATCATAATTGCCTGGTCGATAAGATGAACGCCCCAGTCGAGGACCATCCCGCCGCCCTCATGCTTGACCTTTCTCCAGTCGCCGGGAATACCGCGCGAGCCGTGGATTCGGCTTTCGATATTGAGCATCTTGCCGATCGTACCCTTGTTATAAAGGTCTGCTATACGCATCTTATCGGTGTCCCAACGGCGGTTCTGATGCACCGTGAAAAGCTTTCCGACCTTATTCGCCACCGCGATAATTTCTTCAAGCTCCTCGGAGTTCATACAAACGGGCTTTTCGCAGATAACGTTTTTACCCGCGTTAAGCGCCGCGATAGCTATTTCCTTATGATGATCGTTCGGGGTCGCAACAGTGATAATATCGACCTCGGGGTCGGAAAGCACCTCGCCAAGCGATTCATAAGCACGAATACCGTTCTCGCGTGCGAGCGCACGGCGTTCTTCCTTAATATCGTAAATTCCCGCAAGTTCGACAACGTCGCTCTTTTGAGCAAATCCGACGTGCCAACCGCCCATTCCGCCGTAACCGACGACTGCCAGTTTCTTTTTGTCTGCCATTTTATATACCTTCTTTGAATTATGCCCAGCTCATAGTTCCGGGTTTAGGGTCGTTAATGATAAGGGGACGAAGGAAATCAATTGCCTTTTTCAGTCCCTCGTCGATGGACATCAAGCTGTCCTCGTGCTCTATCGACATAACTCTGTCGTAGCCGTTGAGCTGAAGCGCGGAGATCATATCTCTCCAGTAGCTTGCGTCGTTACCGAAGCCGACGGCACGGAATATCCAGGAACGGTTAAGTTCGTCACCGTAGTGCTTTGTGTCGAGCACACCGTTCTTTGCGGTATTGTACTTATCTATCTTGGTATCCTTCGCGTGAACGTGATAGATAGCGCCC
>CAZVVM010000031.1:0-18213 GCA_964630635.1 uncultured Ruminococcus sp.
CGTTACGAGAAATTATATTATCCTCGTTAATAGTATATCACATTATGCGCATAAATGCAATATCAAATTAACAAATTTTGTTAAAACCGCGCAGAGCGTTTTCAACCCTGCAATTTTCCGTTAAGCTTACGGCTGACGCCCCTTACCGAGATATACACAGTCAGCCAAATTACCGCGTAGCCGATAATGAAAACGGCAGTAAATATCCCGAGTACCTCGGGGCGGAACGGTATCCAGCTATTTATGAGATACGCGCCGAGCGTTGAAACGTAGAGAACCGACAGGTGCGCGCCCGTCATAAGAAGCGGAAAACGTGTGTCGATCTGATTGAGAACACTTGCGCCCGCCTGAATAAACGCCAAAAGATAGGTCGAGATTATTGCCGTAAAAACCTGCTCGCCGTCGAGGGAAAATCCTTTGATGCTGTATTGAAGTACAAAATATATCACGCCGAGAATTATCGGTCCGAAGCCGCCGAACATCAGTCCGCGGTGGAAAAATTCTTTTAAATGCTTATTCATCTCATAGTCCTATCCTTTCCTTGACTTTTTTGAGATTCCGCCTTGAAACGTAGTCGCGGTAGCCGTTTTTGAAAACGACGCCGAGCGTTCCCGAAAAGGACGCGTCGAACCTTTCGATCATATTCACGTTCGCAATACACGACTGGTTTATCCTTATAAAGCAGGACGGCAGAACCTCTTCGATTTTGATGAGCCGACTTCTCACCCGAACCTTTCCCATCTTTGCGTAGGCGAATAACAGGTCATTTTCGCTGACGAAGCAATCGACCTCGTAAGGGCTTAAGGTATATATGCCGCCATCGGAATATCCGATAATGCTCTTTTCCTCTTTTTCACAGAACGCTCTTATCGCTTTTACCGTCGCATTTTCCTCTTTCGCGTAAACGACGACCTCGTCCTCGTATTCTTCACCGAGTATCAAGCTGAATTTCATTTCATCACCTCGTAAATATTATAAATGCGCTTCATTCGGTTTTCAATATAAAAACGGAAATCGGTTAAATTGTAAAGATATTCGGCTTCTTATTGCAAAAAACGGCGTTCTGTGCTACTATATTAACACGAAAGAGGTATACTATGAGTATCGAAAAATGGTTAAAAAATAATACTTCTTCCCTTTCGGGAAAGACGGTCGCAGTCACCGGCTCGACAGGAGGTCTCGGTGCTCCGCTTTGCGCGTATTTGGCTCAGCTCGGCGCGTCGCTTATTCTCGTTGACCGCAACAGAAGCCGTTCAGAGGCGCACGCAAACGAGCTTAAGGATAAATACGGTGTTACGGTCACTCTTTTGCAGTGCGACCTTCAAAGCGGCGCATCCGTTATCGAAGCCACAAAGGAGCTTATCAAAGCCGAGCCCGACGTTTTTATACACAACGCAGGCGCGTACAGTATTCCGAGGAAAATCTGCGACACGGGCTACGGCAACGTTTTTCAGATAAATTTCCTCTCGCCGTACTATATGATAAAGGAGCTTCTGCCCGTTCTCCGAAAGAAAAAAGGCCGCGTCATCGCCGTCGGAAGCATAGCGCACAATTATTCGAAAACCGACCCGAATGACGTTGATTTCGTAACGCGCAAGGCGTCGAGCAAGGTCTACGGAAACGCAAAGCGTTTTCTTATGTTCTCGCTCTATTCCCTTTTTGAAAGTGAGAAGGACGTTTCCCTTTCGATAGTCCACCCCGGAATTACCTTTACGAACATAACAGCGCACTATCCGAAGCTCGTTTTTGCTGTCATAAAGCACCCGATGAAGGTCATATTTATGAAGCCGAAAAAGGCGGCGCTCTGCCTGCTTCACGGCATTTTTGAGGACACGGAAAAGAATACGTGGATAGGTCCTTGGCTGTTTAATATCTGGGGATATCCCTCGAAAAAGGTGCTCAAAACCTGCAAAAACGATGAAATTGAGTTCATTTCCGCCGAAGCGGAAAAAGCTTACTCGAAAATGCTCGGGGATATTTGACATTTTTTTCGGTTTATGATATAATTACTGTGTATTTTTATCGTCAGAAATAACGGAGATAAATATGGCAAAGAAAGATAAAATAAAAGAAAACGGTAAGGACAAAGAGCGAAGGCCGTCAAAAATAAAAAACGGCATTAAAAAGGCGTTCGGTTATCTGAACGAGCATCCCGTTTTGCTGATCGTCGTCCTCTCCTACTGCCTTACCTTTATAACCGAGTCGCTCGGCAGACATTCTTGTTGGAAAGCGCTGGTCTTTGAGTTCACAAATCCCGGTATGTTCCTTGCAAATATGTCGATATTTGCGCTCTGCCTTTCGATTCCGCTTCTTTCAAAGAAAAGAACGTATTGGATGTGCGTAATATCGCTTATATGGTTGGGGCTCGGAATTACGAACTTCGTAATGCTGTTCAGCCGCATAACGCCGTTCAACGCAATGGACTTTCTCCTTATGCCGAGCGTTCTCCCTATCCTTCCCATATATATCGGCTGGGGCGGACTGATCGCAGCGGGCGTTGTTATCCTCGCTGCGGTAATCGGCGTCATTATCATCTGGTTCAGGGTCAAAAAGATCAAGGTCAGCTATACCCGTGCTGCGGTAACGATTCTCGCCTGCGCAATAATCACGACCGCATTCGTCGGCGGCGGACGGCTTACGGGCGCAATCCCCGCTCACTTTTCTTCCCTGCCCCGCGCTTATGACCATCACGGCTTCGCCCTCTGCTTCTCCATCAGCATCTTCGACCGCGGCGTAAGTAAGCCGAGCGGATATGACGAAAAAATAGACGATGTTGTCGCATTCGTTAAGGGCGGTGACACCGACGGATTTACGCAACCCGAAAAGACGCCGAATATTATATTCGTCCAGCTCGAATCGTTCTACGATCTAAAGCTTCTTTCGGGATTTGAATTTTCCGAGGACCCGACACCCGTATTCACGAATCTGAAAAACACCTGTACGTCGGGAATCCTTACCGTTCCCTCGATCGGCGCGGGAACCGCAAATACCGAGTTTGAGGTCCTTACGGGAATGTCAATGGAATTCTTCGGTTCAGCCGAGTATCCGTACAGAACCTTCCTTCAGAACCAGACCTGCGAGAGCGTACCCTTCATTCTTAAAAACTACGGCTACACCTCGCACGCCATTCACAACTACAAGGGCAATTTCTACGACAGACACACGGCGTTCTCTACGCTCGGATTTGATACGTTTACTTCAAAGGAGTATATGGATCTGCTCGGTGAGAACTACGCGGGCTGGGAGCAGGATGCGGCGCTTCTTAAGAGCGTTATGAACTCTCTCAATTCAACTGACGGTCCCGATTTTATCCAGTGTATAACCGTTCAGGGACACGGAAAGTACCCCATCGTTTCGTATCCGGGCGAGAAGGACGAACGCATCAAGCCGACCGCGCTTCCCAATGGAGCAAACAAACACGCATTCACTTATTTTGCAAATCAGCTTTACGCTACCGACGAATTTATTGCCGATCTTATCGCGGCAGTCGATGAGTTTGGCGAGGAAACGGTTATCGTGTTCTACGGCGACCATATTCCGAATATCGGCTTTGAAGATAACTGGGTCCCCAATGGAATGACCCTTTATGATACGGAGTACGTCATCTGGCGGAGCGACGGAGCTTACGAGGAAGGCAAAAATCTCACATCGTATCAGCTTTATACCGACGTCTTTATGTCACTCAATATTGAAGGCGGCGTAATAACGAAGCTTCACGAAAAGCGCGATCAGCTTTCGGAGTCCAAATACGAGAATTATCTGCACTGTCTGCAGTACGATATGGTCGAGGATAACTCAAAGATGTCCTACGACGGAAATTCTCCTTTCGAAGCTACCGATCTGAAGATGGGCGTAATCGACGTAACCATCACGGACGTTTACGTTTACGGTGAACACATTTACGTTAAGGGAACCGGATTTACAAAGTCGAGCCAGATATTCGTAAACGGCTCAAACGAAGATACCGAGTTTATCGACGATAACACGCTTATTCTCTCGGGAATAAAGCTCGAGGACGGCGATGAGGTAAAGGTTTCTCAAATAGCAGACTTCTTCAGCCCGCCCTTAAGCTCGACAGAGAATTTCGTATATCACGAAGTACCAAATGAAGAATAAAAAATTGCCTCCCGACGGCGACCTGCGATAAAACAGGTCGCCGAACGATGTTTGCCCTTGCGGGCAAGTAATGTTGCCTTCGGCAATGATGTTTACTACGTAAGTGATGTTACGCCTTGCGGCGTAGTGGGCAAACATCACATCATTGCGACCGACGGGAGCAACATCATTATGAGCGAAGCGAATAACATCACTTTTGCGTAAGCAAAAACATCACTTCGTTTCCACCCGATAATAAACACAGGGTACAACACACTATACCTTGCAGGCAAGGAAACGTGAAAAAAGGACGAGAATTTCTCGTCCTTTTTTGATCTTGACACGAAACTGCTTTACGGCAGGCACCCGTCAGGAGGCAATTTTTTATTTGTTTTCGCTGTCGCTGCTTACGTCAAGAAGCTCCGTCGGATCGATCGACTCGCCGTTTAAGGTCAGCTCAAGGTGAAGATGCGGCTCATCGGCAATTTCGACTATTGCGCTCTCGCCGACGGTTCCGATAACGGCTCCCTCTGATATCTCTTTGCCTACCTTAATTCCGCTTGCAAGATCGGGGGAAAGGTTTTTATACACCGAAATAAGTCCGTCACCGTGGTCAATAGTTACCGTCGTTCCCATAAAGGGATCCTGTCCGACCTCTTTAATGATTCCGTCGGCAACCGCCACGACCTCCGAGCCGAGCTCGGTCTCAATGTCGACGCCGCAATGAACGCGGTAATCGTTCATAGTTGCCGAATAGACTGCGTTCTGAAGGTCGTGCTCCTTTATAACCGTACCGTCAACCGGCATCGTGAGCTTCTCGTTCATCCAGTCCTTCTCGGGCTTGACGGTCGGCTGTTCGTCAGTTGTCGGCGGATCGGTGACGACGGGAGGGTCGGTTACTGTCGGTCTGTCGCTCGACGAGGGAGGCGGAACAGTTCCTTCCGTCGGCAGAGGGAGCTTCGTCTTGCTTGCTTCCTTCGAGCTTCCGAAAAAGGTATACATTGTAACGCAAAGCACCGTTACTGCCATAAGGGTAAGTCCGATGTATACGACTCGCCCAATAAGGGTTCTTTTTTGACTGTAATTCACTTTAAAATCTTCCTTTCAAGATATTTTTTGCCCTACCGTTATTCTTTCCGACTTTGTCTTTTTTATTCAGAATGTCAAAAATATCAAAAAAGAAAAACCGACGGTTTCCCGTCGGTTTCGATAAAACATTATTTTACGGTTATTGAAACAAGCTCGTACATTTCCTTGACCTTTTCACACACGGGAGGATTCGTTCCCGGTTCAAGACAGCAAGCAGTTCCGTATGCACACGCCATTCTTGCGCAATGTTCAAGAGTCGGATTCTCCGTATATCCCGCGATAAAGCCCGCAACCGTACTGTCGCCTGCGCCGACAGTCGAACTGCTCGTTATCTTCGGAAGCTCGACAGTGCATTTACCAAGCTCTCCGCAGTAAACTGCGCCGCGGTCTCCCATAGAGATCATAACGTGCTTGATCCCGCCGCGGTGAAGCTCCTCGGCAGCTTTGAGCGCAACATCCTTTTCGTGGCAGGGATAGCCGACGAGTGCCTCTACCTCTTTTTCGTTCGGCTTGATAAACCAAGGTGCGATCTCAAGGATATAAGAAAGACCTATTGATTTAGTGTCAAGAGCCACCTTATCGGTAATCGTTTTCAGCTCCTCCACAAACTTAACGGTATATTCCTTCGGAATACCTTCGGGGAAGCGTCCGCAGCAGGCAATAATATCGTCCGGGGTAACTTCCTTTTTAAGTGTTGCGAGAATATAGTCGAGGGTCTCGGGATTCGCCGAGAAGTTGTTCATAACGATTCTCGTCTCGTTGCCCTCGCCGTCGATAAGAGTTACGTTTTCTCTCATTCTGCCCTCTGTATAGAAAAGGCGCGTGGGTATCTGCGCCGCAGTCATTCCCTCGATGAAGGGCTGGCAGTTTTCGTGACCGAGAAGGAGATATGCTCTCGTATCAAAGCCGCAGCCGAGAAGCGCACGGGAAACGTTTACTCCTTTACCGCCTGTAAATACCGAAACGCCCGACGCCTGATTTTCCTCACGGAGATTCAGCTTCGGCACGGAATAAAATATGTCATAAACGGGGTTTAGGGTTATTGTGAAAATTTTCATACAAATTATCCTTTTCGTCAAATTACAGAATCGGTAAGCTTCTGAACCACCGACAGATTATAAAGAGATACGTTTGACGGGCAAGGCAGACCTATCGTGCTCTTTCCCGTTATGGTACGGAAAATAACGCACGCCGCAAGGTAGCTTCCCGTGCTTGACGGATGGTAACCGTCGTTTGCATTTATAAGACGCGTAATATAGTCTGAATCCTTGACACGCGTGAACATATCACCGACAGGGGCAACCGCAGCGCCGCTCTCCGCCGCCGCTTTATCATACGCCGCTATAAGCTTTTCTGACATCTCGGTATACGACATACCGGTACTCATAAGCTTTTCGGTATTATCCGCATAAGCCCACGTTTGATAGAGGATGACCTTCGCCCCAACCTGTGAAATTATACGCGAAAGGCGCTTGACCGCATTAACGAAAGCCGCTTCGTCGGTACAAGGGAGCAAACTCTGCTCCTGAAGGACGACGTAGTCCCATTCGTAAGAAACGATCTTACTTATAACGAGACGCCCGACCTCGGTATCCTCGTCGCAGTACTGTGCCAAGCTGTAACCGCCGTAAGCTATCGACTCAACGCGCGAATCGGGATCGACCGTTCTTGCCATGTTGAGAAACGTGTACGGCATATCGTTAAAATAAGTGAAGCTGTTGCCAATAAACAAAACTTGCATAATCATACCTCATCACGTCGGAAAAATGCTTGTATAACTATGAAAATATAGTTCATATAATTAGGAACATTTTATCATATTGAACCAAAAAAGTCAATAACGTTATCGGTTTTTTATGTGTTTTTTTGCAACGATTCCTCGTCTTACGGCATCGAAATCAACAATATCTACACTTTTTTGCATATTATGACGCGTATTTTGTCAATATCACAGTTGACAAAACCCTCGATTTTCAATATAATAATGTAGTATATGAAAAAAACAGTGCAGTATTACAAATAGGAGCAAAATCAAGTGAGTAACAATACGGTAAAAACAGTAAAATTCGGTGGAAGCTCCCTCGCAAGTGCAGAGCAGTTCCGCAAGGTCCGCGACATCATTTTCGCGGATAAGGACCGCCGCTACGTCGTTCCCTCCGCGCCCGGAAAGCGCTTCAAGGAAGACACCAAGGTGACCGATATGCTCTATGCCTGCTACGAGGCGGCGTCCAAGGGCGAAGACATAAAGGAAATTTTCGGAAAGATCAGAGAGCGCTACGACAGCATTATAGAAGAGCTGGAACTCGACCTTTCCCTTGAAAACGAATATAACAAGATCGAAGGTGCGCTTATTCACCGCACGGGCCGCGACTACGCCGCTTCAAGAGGTGAATACCTTAACGGTAAGATCTTAGCGGCTTACCTCGGCTTTGATTTCATTGACGCGTCGGAGGTCATCTTCTTCCGTCAAAACGGAACATTTGACGACGAAAAGACGAACGACGTGCTTTCCGCCGTTCTCAAACGCCACGAACATGCCGTTATCCCCGGCTTCTACGGCGTTATGCCTAACGATACCATAAAGACCTTCTCCCGCGGCGGCTCGGACATCACGGGTTCTATCGTCGCAAGAGCGTCGCAGTCCTGCATCTATGAGAACTGGACCGACGTTTCGGGCTTCCTTATGGCTGACCCGAGAATCGTTGACAATCCTAATCCCATCGAGCTCGTAACCTACCGCGAGCTTCGTGAGCTTTCCTATATGGGTGCTACCGTTCTTCACGAGGACGCTATCTTCCCTGTCCGCGTTGCAGGCATTCCGATAAACATCAAGAATACTAACATTCCGAACGACAAGGGTACTATGATAGTATCGCACTGTCCTCCCGACGGTAACGGCTATATAACGGGCATCGCGGGCAAAAAGGGCTTCAGCGTTATCACCATCGAAAAGGATATGATGAACAGCGAAAAGGGCTTCGGCAGACGCGTTCTTCAGGTTCTTGAAAGCTGTGATTTGAGTTTTGAGCACCTTCCCTCGGGTATTGACACGATGTCGGTCGTCGTCAACACCGCAGAGCTTGAGTCGATGCGCGACCTCGTTATCAGCAACATCTGCACCGCCGTTGACCCCGACTCCATTTCCGTCGAGGATAACCTCGCGCTCGTTGCAGTCGTCGGACGTAATATGGCGAGGGCAAAGGGAACGGCGGCAAGAGTGTGTCACGCCGTTGCAAGAGCAGATATAAACATTCGTATGATCGACCAGGGCTCCGACGAGATAAACATCGTCCTCGGCGTAAACGAGGAGGATTACGAGGAAGCTATCCGCGCGATCTACGCAAGATTCGTTCAGCAGTAATATTACGAAAAGTGCCGAAAAACGGCACTTTTCTTTTTATGCGGGCGAACGCAATTCGTCCATACGAAAAACTTGAATGTTTTTCAACCTTTTGTAGGGCGGGTGCTTGCTCCCGCCGCACCAAAACAATGTTACTTTACTTTGGAACGGGTCGTCGAGGGCGCCGACCCCTACCGATGAACGTTCAAAATTTACGCGGTAGGGGCTGGCGCCCTCGACAGCCCACATAAAAACGATGTTACTTTTCTTCGGGAAGGCAGGAACAAGCCCCCGCTCTACGGCATAATCCACATCCACAATAATCTCCTTTTTTCCCTCCGCTATTGACATAAAAGCCCTGAAAATGTATAATTATAAGGTATAATACCTGAAAAGGAGCAATTTTATGAAAAAAACGGTTCTAAAAAAATACGCAAAGCTTATAGTCGAAAAGGGCGTTGCTGTTAAGCGCGGACAGGAAGTAATTGTCGTTGCCGAGCTTGACCAGCCCGAATTCGTTACAATGGTCGTTGACGCCGCATACAAGGCAGGCGCATCGAAGGTGACGGTCGAATGGAATCATCAGCCCCTTACCAAGATACACACCCGCGGTCGTTCGCTTAAAGTAATGAGCAAGGTCGAGGACTGGGAAGTAGCAAAGATGGAAAGACGCGCAGAGATCCTTCCCTGCATGATCTATCTTATGTCCGAGGATCCCGACGGTCTTAACGGCATCAACTTCAAGAAGATGGCAAAGAGTGCGCAGGCGAGAATGAAGGTCATCAAGCCGATACGCGACAAGATGGAAAACAAGTATCAGTGGGTCATCGCCGCAGTTCCCGGTAAGGCGTGGGCTAAAAAGCTCTTCCCAGAGCTTCGTCCCGCAGCGGCGGTTGAAAAGCTTTGGGAGGTTATACTCAAGTGCGCAAGAGCCGACGGAGACGATCCATGCGCCGATTGGGACGCGCATAACGCAAATCTCGCCGCAAAATGCGAATATATTAACGCCCTCGGCCTTAAGGACGTTTCCATCAAGTCCTCTAACGGCACGAACCTTACAGTCGGTCTTATCCCCGACGCTGTCTTTATGGGCGGAAGTGAAGCGGCTCTCGGAAGCGGCATCGTATATAACCCCAATATGCCGAGCGAAGAGGTGTTCGTAACGCCTAAAAAGGGTGAGGCAGACGGTATCGTTTATTCGACGAAGCCCTTCTCCTATAACGGTCAGGTAATAAACAATTTCTACGTTAAATTCGAAAACGGTAAGGCGGTAGAGATCAAGGCGGATAACGACCGCCACACCGAGCTTCTTAACCAGATGATCTCGATGGACGAGGGCGCTGCGTACCTCGGAGAGGTTGCGCTCGTTCCCTATTCTTCTCCCATAAATCAGTCGGGCGTTCTCTTCTTCAACACTCTCTTTGACGAAAATGCCGCTTGCCACCTCGCTCTCGGACGCGGCTTCTCGAACTGCCTCAAGGACTATGAAAAGTATTCTCACGAGGAAGCAAAGGAAGCGGGCATAAACGACTCGATGATACACGAGGACTTTATGATCGGCGCTATCGACACCGAGATCACGGGTACCGATAAGAACGGCAAGACCGTAACCATCTTCAAAAACGGCGAGTGGGCGTTTTAATGAAAAAATTTGCTATCCTGACTCTCGGCTGTCGAGTTAATCACTACGAGAGTCAGGTGCTCTCCGAGGAACTATCCAAGCTCGGATATGAAAGCGCGACTTTTACCGAAAAGTGCGACGTTTATATCGTAAATTCCTGCGCGGTCACCGAGGAATCTGTGCGAAAGTCGAAGCAAATGGTGCGCCGCGCGGCGAAAAAGAATCCCGATGCCTTCATAGCTGTCTGCGGATGCGCTTCACAGCTACATCCAAGCGATTTTGAGAAGATAAAGGAAATATCCTTCATCTACGGCACACGAAACAAAGACGCGCTGATTTCAGCATTAAAATCCCGTATGAACGGTGAAAACGCGCCGCGCGTTATCGTTGACGAGCCGAATTCTCCGCTTTGCCCTACGGCTATCACGCGCTTCGACAGAACGCGTGCCTACGTCAAAATTCAGGACGGATGCGAGAATAAATGCGCGTACTGCATTATTCCAAAGGTGCGCGGAAAGGTCGTTCTCCGACCCGAAAGCGAGATAATTTCCGAGGTAAAGGCACTATCTGACAACGGCTGTCACGAGGTCGTTCTTACGGGAATCGAGACATCGGCTTACGGCGACAAGCTCCCCGAGCTGATTGCAAAAATTGCAGAAATTGACGGCATACACCGCATACGCCTCGGCTCACTTGAGCCGTCGTTTATGAAAAAAGCGTTTGTAGATGCTATCACAAAGATAGACAAGGTCTGTCCGCATTTTCACATTTCGGTGCAGAACGGCTCCGATAACGTGCTTCGCGCGATGCGCAGGCGGTATAACGTAAAGATGCTCGAGGATAATATCGCGTATCTGCGTTCCGTTATGCCGAACTGTAATCTGTCCGCCGACGTTATCGTCGGTTTTCCGGGTGAAAACGAGGAAGATTTCGTGAACACTTGCGAATTCGTGAAGCGCAACGCATTTCTGCATCTGCATATCTTTACGTATTCTCCGCGTCCCGATACCGAGGCGGCGGTAATGGAAAATCAAATCCCCGAAACGGTAAAAACCGAGCGTCTGCACCGACTTTCCGCTATCGCAGACGAGGAAAAACGGAAGATACTTACCGCGTTGATTGAGTGCGGAACACCGATAAAGATCCTTTGCGAAACCTATAACAAAGGATATATTTCAGGACACACCGACGGCTTCGTTGAGTGCCTGATACAGTCCGACACCGCACCCGAAAAAGGAAGTATAATTTCGGTAATTCCCGATCACATAAGTGACGGAAAATTAATATGCAAAAAACCGTGAGGAAATCCTCACGGTTTTATTTTCTCTTTTTCAAAATGACCGCAAATATAGCACTTGCAATTCCGGCTGTTGCGACAACCGAGACAACGGCTACAATTATAATTATCGTCGTGTTACCGTCGCCCTTTTTGCCGCTTTCCTTTCCGCTATCGGTCGTATCGGGAACGGTAACATCGGGCTCGGTGGTGTTTGGCATGGTCGTATTTCCGTCCTCGGTCGTTTCGTCAAGGGTGGTTGTTGCGTCAGGAGTTGTTTCTACCCGTCTAGTGTGATTACAGCTATTACATTCTGCATCATATTCGTTGTCGTAATTGTGATTGACCTTTTCATCGACAGAAGAACATACCGAGCAAATATGCCAATGCTGATTTTCATCACTTTCCCAGGTTGTTTTGTAGCTGTGGCTTATAGCACGAACATAACCGCAGGTGTTACAAGCCGTATCGCAAGAGTTATCGTAAACGTGGTTACCCTCGTCTTTTCTATCTCCGCAACCAGAACAAGCGTGCCAATGCTTTCCTGAGTTCGTTGTCCACTCTTCTTCGTATTTGTGGGTGTGACCAAGAGCTGCCTTGATAACATAACCACAGGTGGTACAAGTTTGTGCTGTCGTTTCGGTAGCAGCGGCACCGGGGGTATGAGCAATCTTTGTGCCAGGTATTCCACAAACAGAGCACTCTTTCCAATGGCCGTCCTTGTCGTTTTCCCATTTCGTGCTAAAGGAATGGTTTATGGTGCGAACATAATTACAGGTGTTACAAGTTGTATCACAAGAGTTATCATAAGTGTGATTGTTTTTGGTGTCCGCTACACCACATACGGAACACTCGTGCCAATGCTGGGTTGAATCGTTTTCCCAGGCCGTTTTGTAGCCATGGGTTATAGTTCTAACATAACCACAGGTATTACAAATAGTGTCGCAAGCATTGTCATAAACATGATTGCCCACATCTTTTTTATCTTTGCACACCGAACATTCGTGCCAATGTTGGGTTGTATTCATACCCCACTGTGTTTTATACGAATGGGTAATAGTACGGGTATGGCCACAATCGCAGGTAGTATCGCACTCATTTTCAAAAATATGATTATCAGAATAGCGAGTGTAGGTTGCTCCGTTATACTTAACATTTGTGGCTTGGCAGGGTTTGGACGCAATATCAGTGCAAATGCTAGCTATATTCTCATTTACATAAAGCGAGGAAATATAAGCAATCTTTAGGCTTGTGCAACCCTCGAAGGCGCCCTCCTCAATAGTTGTAACGCTGTCGGGGATTATTATGCTCGTAAGGCTCGTACAATTCCGGAAGGCATAAAGTTCAATTGTTGTTACGCTATCGGGAATAACAATACTCATAAGAGATGAGCAACTACTGAAAGAAAGCCATCCAATGGATGTTACGCTATTTGGGATTACACTTGTTTGACATCCTAAAACCAATGTATTGGTTTCTTTGTCTATCAGGCAGTTATCTTGAGAATAGTATCTAGCATTACCTGGTGAAACCATTATGCTTGTAAGGCTTGAGCAACCAGAGAAAGCACCTCCGCCAATAGAAGCAACGCTATCAGGAATAGTTATGCTCGTAAGGCTTGAGCATCCTGAGAATGCCCATTGGTCAATGTCTGTAACGCTGTTTGGAATAGTGATGCTATCAAGAGACGAGCAACCACCGAAGGCATCAAAACCGATTCCTGTAACACTTTTGGGAATGTTTACGCTGGTAAGGCTAGAGCAACCGTAGAAAGCATGGTCATAAATATCTATAACGCCATTAGGAATTGTAATACTCGTAAGACTTGTACAATTATTAAATAGACCGCCTTCAATACATATAACTCCGTTAGGAATGTTTATATTCGTAAGTTTTGTGCAATCAGTGAATGCACCAACTCCAATAGTTGTAACGCTGTTTGGGATAGATATGCTTGTTAGACTTGAGCAGCCCTCAAAAGCATGTTCTCCAATTGTTGTGACACTATTTGGTATGGTTACGCTAGTAATTTCACTACAGCCTTTAAATGCATACAATGGAATGGATGTAATTCCATCGGGTATAACAAGATTTCCGCTCAAAGGTGTTCCGTTAAGATAAAGAGTTCCACCATTCCAAAGAGGATTGGAATCATACATCTCAAATTCAATTTTACACCATGCAGCTAAATCGTTAATATGCACGTTAGTAATGTTGTCGCAAGACGAAAAGCACATTATGCCAATTTTTGTGAGACCGCTACCGATCGTTATATCCTTAAGATTTTTACAAAAGATGAAAGCAGTTGAGCCGATTGTTGTAACACTATCAGGAATGGTGACACTTTCTAAGCTTGTGCAAGCTGCAAAAGCACTGTCTCCGATTGAGGTTACGCCGTCTTCTATTATCACTTCTGTGATAGTAGTTCCCCACGGAGATGCCGGACTGGATGAGTAATTACCCATCTGGCCATTGCCGCTGATGGTAAGTACAGTTCCGTCAAGCGTCCACGAGCAGTCGCCCGTCGTTCCGCTTCGGGTTGCAGCACTCGCGCTCGTTGCTCCGAGCACTGCGACAATACAAATTATCACAACCGCAAAAAGCATCATAAATAACTTCTTCATAAAACTATCCCCCACAATTAAAAAGTGCGTGGCAGAGCCACGCACCGAAAAATGTATGGCTCATTGCTGCGACACAAATGAATCTTCAACGCTTGACACAGAAGCATACGAAAATCGAGCATACATTTTTGCCTAAACAAAAATGTACACTTCCGTGTCGTTCTATTCATTTATGTCGCATTTTCATTTTATCACGGTGAAAAGCTTTTGTCAATAGCGGGATTTGCGTTATACCTTCTCCTGAGGGAGAAGGGGGACCGCGCCAGCGGTGGATGAGGAGTAATATCCCGACATAGGGAGTAAAGGAACTGTCAAAGCTCATTACATTCGCTTTGATATACTCTTTGACACCTCATCCGACGGCTTCGCCGCCACCTTCTCCCACTGGAGAAGGTAAACGGCGGGAGCAAGCCCCCGCCCTACGAAAAAGACCGTTGAGAGATCAACAGTCTTTTGTTATTTAATTATCCCACTGAACAATAGATCATCGCCGTCGTAGAAGACTGCGCTTTGACCGGGAGTGACGGCTCTCGTCATATTTTCAAACTCGACAAGTGCGTTTTCGCCGCCGAAGGTCACCTTACAGGGTGACGGCTTTGCCGAGTAACGGACGCGGCAAGACGCCTTGATGCTTCCTTCCGTCATCGGCGCAAGCTTCATAAAATTCAGCTCGCCGACCTCGGTCTTACCCGAAAATTCCTCGCCTGCGGGGACGAGAGTGACGGTATTAGCACTCGGATCGACTTTACTTACAAACATCGGTCTGCCGAATGCGCCGAGCCCCTTTCTCTGCCCTACGGTATAACGGATAATTCCCTTGTGACGCCCGATAACGTTACCGTCGGCATCAAGAAAATCGCCCTCTTTAAAGCTTTCGCCCGTCGCTTTTTCGATATACGAAACGTAATCGCCGTCGGGAATAAAGCATATATCCTGGCTGTCCTTCGCGTCGGCGGCGCTGAATAAGAGCTTCGCCGCTTCTTCGCGTATCTCGTCCTTTTTCATACCCGAAAGAGGCAGATACAGCACCCCAAGCTGCTCCTGCGTCAGGCGCGAAAGCGCGTAGCTCTGATCCTTTCCGCCCGCGGTATCCGCCTTGATATAATATCTGCCGTTTTCATTTGCTATAACTGCATAATGCCCCGTTGCGATCTTATCAAAGCCGTTTTCGCGCGCGTATGATAGCAACGTGTCAAACTTGACCGTCGGGTTACAGACGATACACGGATTCGGCGTTCTGCCGTTCTTGTAATCATTTATAAACCGCGCGACAACGTTCTTACGGAACTGCTCGCGGTAATCGACCGTCACAAACGGGATCCCGACCTGCTTTGCCGCGACTTCCGCCGCAGAAACGTCGGTATATTCGTGCATTATCGCCGCCGCGCCGACAACGTCGTGACCTTGTTTTTTAAGAAGATACGCGGCGTAGGTGCTGTCAAGCCCGCCGCTTAAACCGATCAGTATTTTCATTGCGGAAGCACGCTTTCGAGAATAACGTAGGTTATATCAACCGTTGACTTTTTGCCGTCGATCGGCGTCAGTATGATAACGCATTCTCCGCCGCTCTCATACTCAAAGCTCTTTTGTATAGTCTCGCTTCCCTTTACCGTCTCGCTGTATACCGTCGTGCCGTCACAGATGACGGTCACCTCAACGGATTTAGTTGCATTGATCTCAAGGAAAAGCTCAAAATCACCCATTCCGTCGATCTTAAGCGAAATTTCCTCTGCCTGCTCGGTAACTACCGCAGTTTCACTTTTAAAAGAAACGAATCTGAACGAAAACACCGTAAACGTGACAAATCCGGTCACGCATATAGAGACCGCAACCATAAGGGCGACAAACGTCTTGAATACGAATACCCTCTTACCGACAAACATTTTATATCCGACAACGAGCGGAAAAAGCCCGAATCCGATATAAAGAATACTCATTCCGATGCTCTGCGGGAGCGAGAGCGCAAGCAGATCAAGTGTTTCGGACGCACTTTCCTTCGCGCTTGAATATGCAAGAGCCACCGCGAGAGCGTTGTTTCCGAAGTGCAGGATCATCGGCAATATAAGCGACTTCGTTCTGATTGCTATAAAGCATAGAAGCGCGCCCGAAAGCGCAGTCGGCACAAACGTATACGCGTCGAGATGCATTACGCCGAATACCACGCCGACGACCGTTATGAGCAGCCATTCCTTCTTTATTCCCGAGAAGCACTTAACGAGAAATCCCCGACAGAAAAACTCCTCGCATACTGCGGGAATTACTGCGACAAGCAAAATTGCGAGTGCGGGGTGCATCTTCAATAGAAGCGAATCAATGGCGTCGGAGCGCACGTTAGCGTCGAAAAATCTTCCTACGATAACTGAAAATCCCGAGCTTATCAAGGTAACGCCGACGTACATAAGCACCGAGCCAAAGAATTTTTTGATCGGCGGAAGCTCTGTCGGAAACACCTCTTTGATCTTCGTTTTCGTCAGAAGCGTGAAAATAAGCGCAATAAGAGCGATAAGCACTCCGCCCAAAAACGCCCCGTTATTACCGAATATCGGAATAAGAATATATCCGCCGAAAAGGAGCGAGAGGATAGCGAGCACTATCGCTAATATACCGTGAATAGAATTTAGTCCTTTTTTCATAATGACCTCAAAAAAGCAAAACGACAAATGAATCGAAGCGTCGCCTGACTCATTTGTCGTTCTTTTCTTATGAATTATCAGCCGAGCTTAGCGGAATTAACCTTTACGCCGGGGCCCATGGTGGAAGCTACGACGCAGCTCTTAATGTACTGACCCTTTGCAGCAGCGGGCTTCGCCTTGATGATCGCGCCCATAAGAGCGTCGAAGTTTTCAGCGAGCTTATCCTTACCGAAGGATGCCTTGCCGATCGGGCAGTGGATGATGTTGTTTCTGTCAAGACGGTATTCGATCTTACCTGCCTTTGCCTCGGTAACAGCACGTGCAACGTCGGGAGTTACAGTACCTGCCTTGGGGTTAGGCATAAGACCCTTCGGTCCGAGAACACGACCGAGACGGCCGATAACACCCATCATATCGGGAGTTGCGATAACAACGTCGAACTCAAACCAGTTTTCCTTCATGATCTTCTCAACGTAATCAGCTTCGCCAACGTAGTCAGCGCCTGCTGCCTTTGCTGCCTCTGCCTTATCGGGCTTACAGAAAACCATGGTTCTTACGGTCTTACCGGTACCGTTAGGAAGAACGACGGCTCCTCTTACCTGCTGGTCAGCGTGACGGGAGTCAACACCGAGACGAACGTGAAGCTCAACGGTCTCGTCGAACTTTGCCTTTGCGGTCTGGCATACGAGGTCAAGTGCCTCTGCCGAATCATAAAGCTTTGCCTTGTCGACAAGCTTTGCACTATCAATATATTTCTTTCCCATTTCTATCTACCTCCGAAAATCAGTCAACAACGGTGACGCCCATGCTGCGTGCAGTACCTGCGATCATGCTCATCGCGGTCTCGAGCGAGCCGGCATTAAGGTCGGGCATTTTGGTTTCGGCGATCTGCTTGATCTGTTCCTTGGTGATAGTAGCAACCTTGGTCTTGTTAGGAGCCGCGGATGCAGTCTCGATGCCGCACGCCTTCTTGATAAGAACGGGAGCGGGGGGAGTCTTCGTGATGAAGGAGAAGGAACGGTCTGCGTATACAGTGATAACTACGGGGATAACAAGACCGATCTGATTCTTGGTTCTCTCGTTAAATTCCTTAACGAAGTTTGCGATGTTGACGCCGTAGGAACCGAGTGCAGGACCTACAGGCGGCTGTGCGGTAGCTTTACCTGCCTGAAGCTGAAGCTTTATATAACCGCTTACTTTCTTTGCCATTTCTTTTTACCTCCAAATGTGGTTATTAGACGGGGGATCAGTATTTCCCCCTCCCACCTTCGCGTCTTTGCGCGAATGTTCGTTTGTTTTTTAATTAATAGAGCTTTTCGGCGCTCTCGGAATCAAGCTCGATAGGAGTTTCTCTACCGAACATAGAAACAAGCACCTTGATCTTCTTTTTGTCGTCGGAAATTTCCTCGACAGTACCGACGAAGCCCTTAAGAGGACCTACCGTAACCTTAACGCTGTCACCGATCTCGTATTCGAGATTGATCTGCTTGGTCTCAACGCCGATAGCAGCAACCTCTTCATCGGTAAGCGGAACC
>CAZVVM010000032.1:0-18185 GCA_964630635.1 uncultured Ruminococcus sp.
CTTGGCGTGGTTTCTTTTGCGAACTTTTCTTTGCACGAGCAAAGAAAAGTGGAAAGAATTACACGAGTAAGAAAAGTTAGTAAAAAATACACTACCTGTATAACACCTCATCCGACAACCGCCCGAGATCCTTCGACTACGCTCAGGATGACGCGGGCGGTCGCCACCTTCCCCTGAGGGAAAGGCAAGACAGCGTGGCAAATAATTCATTAAATGTGGAAAACACCTTCAAGTAAACCAAGTTATCAACATTTTTCCACAACTAATCAACACCTTATCCACATGTGGACAACTTTCAAATCTTCAAACAAGTTTTCAACAGCCATTTTTTGACATTTACACCCCGAAAAGCAGTACGGCATAAGGATTTTAAAACTTATCCACAGTTTCAACACCTCCTACTAATATATCTACTAAAAATATTATTATTTATTTCTTTTTACCGCGCAAGCGCGGGTTCGAGTAATTCGGACGGAAAGGACCAAATTATGAAAATAAAGGTTATGAAAAACGAGATCCTCGAGGCGGCGATCCCCTCGGTCGGATTTGCATCCAATAAAAACACGATCGCATCGACGGAAGGTATCTTACTTAAAACCGTTTCCGATAAAGAATGCGAACTCACCGCTTACGACCTTGAAAAGGGTATGAAAACGACCGTTACCTGTATCGTTGAGGAAAGCGGCGCGGGCATCATAAACTGCCAGAGATTTATACAGATAATAAAGGCAATGCCCGAGGGTCTGCTTACTATCGAAATAAACGAAAGCAACCTCAAGGCAAGAATTTCGGCAGGAACGTCGGAATTTGAGCTTTACGCGCTTTCTGCGTCCGACTTCCCCGATCTTCCCGAGCTTCGCGGCGACCGCGGATTTAAGATCCGCCAGGATGCGCTCCGCGCAATTATACAGAAAACGCAGTTCGCTATCGCCGTCAACTCCGTAAAGCCCGAGCTTAACGGTCTCGACCTCAAGGTTGAGGACGGAGTCCTTTCGGCAGTTTCCTGCGACGGAAGCCGTCTTTCGGTCGTGACCGAGACGGAGCCGATGGAAAACGTCGGAACGAGCGAGCTTGCCTTCGACGTAATTATCCCCGGAAAGAGCGTTTCCGAGCTTATGAGATTCATTTCCGACAGCGATAAGGAAATGGAAATCTACGTAGCAAGAAAGCATATCATCTTCTTCGTAGGCAGATTCGTGCTCTTTACGAGAAGAATTGACGCGCAGTATATAGATTACGACCGCTTTATTCCGAAAGCACCCAAAATCTTCGTAACTCTTGACACTTCCGATCTTCTTTCAGCGCTTGAAAGAGCGCTCTTAGTTACCGAGGAAAGAAGACAGGGACAGATCCCGAGCCCCGTTATCTGCACCGTTAAGGAAGGACAGCTTACCATCGCTTCCTCTTCCGTTACAGGTCGCGTAAACGACGTTATCTCCGTTCATCACGAGGGCGAGGACATCGAGATCGGCTTTAACTGCCGTTTTCTCTACGACGCTATTAAGGTATGTGACTGCGAGAGAATAAAGCTCTGCCTTACCTCTCCTCTTATGAGTATGACGGTTGAAGAAGCAGGCGAGAATCCGAGTAAGTTCCTGCTCCTCATTCTCCCCGTACGTCTTAACGGATGATCATACGGAAGATCGTCTATAAGAATTTTCGTAACATCGAATACGCGTCGGTCGTCCCATCGGAGTCCGTCACCGTTTTTAACGGCTTAAACGGGCAAGGAAAGACGAATATACTCGAAGGGGTGTATTTCTTCGCGGGCGGCAGATCCTTCCGTACGGTACACGAAAACGAGCTTGTACGCTTCGGCGCCGAATACGGACAGATAGAAATGACCTTTTTCGACGGCAAGCGCGAAAACGAAATGCTTTTCCGCTTCGTGCCGAGGATTGGAAAACGGTTCTGTTCAATAAACGGCGTTCCGATAACGAGGTTATCCGAGGTCGTCGGAAAGTTCCGCGCCGTGCTGTTCTGTCCCGAGCACCTGTCGATCGTCAAGGACGGGCCGTCGGTGAGACGAAAATTTATAGACCACGCATTATCGCAGACCGATACCGATTACCTGCGGTCGCTCCAAAAATATAACGCACTGCTTGCGGAAAGAAACGCGCTCATCAAAATGGCGCGTGACCGACGGGATGATAATATATTCCTGCTCTCCGACGTATACGCCGAGCAGCTTGCCCGTGAGGCGGAGATCATCTCGGAAAAGCGCGATATATACGTCTCACGCTTGAGCGTGGTGACCGACGAGATAATAAACGATATGACGGCGGGAAAGGAAAGCTGTAAGCTGACCTACCAGACGCGGAAAACGAAGGAAGAATATCTGTCTCTCCTTACCGAAAACCGCGAAAGGGAGCTACGTTTCGGCGCAACGCTGTATGGAACGCATAAGGACGATATCGAAATTATGCTGAACGGACGCGAGGCGCGGGCATTCGGCTCGCAGGGACAACAGAGATCGGTCGCACTCTCAATGAAGATAGCCGAGGGAGAGCTTTCAAAGGAAGTCAGCGGAACTTATCCCGTGTTCCTGTTTGACGATATTTTGAGTGAGCTTGATGAAAAACGACGCGAGTATCTCCTCTCGGGAATTGAAAATAAGCAGGTAATTATCACATCCTGCGATAAAATCGATACACCCTGTAAGGTTTATAACGTAAATAACGGGGTAGTAATATAACTTTTTTCTTTCAACTTTCTTACTCGTGTAAGAAAGTTGAGCAAAGAAGCACGCCAAGGAGACAACGGGTTTGAATTTTGCCTACGCAAAATTCTGCACACGTTTTCCCCTTTGGATTCCCCTTTCGATTTACCGAAAGTTTAAAACTCTCGCGCAAAACCGACGAGCGAATGCGAGGCGTTAAGTTTCTTTTGAGGATTCCAGAAGGAACTTTTCTTTGCGTACAAAGAAAAGTTCCTTTGGCACCGTTCTTTGGTCACCTTTCTTGGGTGAGCAAGAAAGGTGAGTAAAAAAAATAAAGAGGCCTACGCAGTATGTTCTTACACGCAGGAAACAACAAAAATCTACGTTTAAAAAACATAATCGGCATCTTCGATATGGACACAGCAACCGTATCAGCCGACACGAAAAAATTTCTCAAGGGTAGAGAAAAAAACGGTATGACCGAAGCGCTGTTTGAGGAAGTACCGAAGTCATTTATATTGACAAACGACGGAAAAGTGTACTTTTCCCAGATCTCAACTCAAGCCCTAATCGGCAGAGTTGAATAATATTTAAAAGACTAAAGTGAACGATAACTTGCCTTCCCCTCAGGGGAAGGTGCCGAGCTTGCGAGGCGGATGAGGTGTAGCCGTCGCAGACGGCGTCAAATAAGTAAAGTAACTTTGTTTTGATAACGGATGCTTCGCATCCTACACCTCATCCGGCTTCATTCGGCGTTGCCTCACTCAGCCACCTTCCCCTGAGGGGAAGGCGAGATAACGTGGCAAAGCTTTGCTAACCGTATTGGAAAGCAAGAATGCGGAGAAATCTCCGCAAAGAAAGGAAAAAAAGATGACACAGAATCAGACCTACGACGAAAACCAAATACAAGTTCTTGAAGGACTTGAGGCGGTAAGAAAAAGACCGGGTATGTATATCGGTACGACCTCTATACGAGGACTGCACCATCTCGTTTACGAGATCGTCGATAACAGTATCGACGAGGCACTCGCGGGCGAATGTACCGATATCGTAATAACGCTCCACAAGGACGGAAGCGCGTCGGTTCAGGATAACGGACGAGGAATCCCTGCCGCTATCCACCATAAGATGGGTATTCCGACTCCCGAGGTCGTATTTACCATTCTCCACGCGGGCGGTAAATTCGGCGGCGGCGGATACAACATATCGGGCGGTCTGCACGGCGTCGGTGCGTCGGTCGTAAACGCGCTCTCCGAGTGGCTGACGTACGAGGACTGCTATAACGGTGAGGCGTTTACCGGCTCCTTCAAGAGAGGTAAGACCGATAAGCCCTTTACCGCACTCGGCGCGACCGAAAAGCGCGGTCTTTACGTTCGCTTTATGCCCGACTCCGAGATATTCGAGGAGACGGTATTTGAATACGATACGCTCCTTAACCGTATGAGAGAGCAGGCGTTTCTCAACCCCGGTATCAGAATCGTTATGCGCGACGAGCGCGGCGAGAAAGTCCGCGAGGACGTTCTCCACTACGAGGGCGGTATCAAGAGCTTCGTCGAGCATATAAACAAGCAGAAGCACAGCGAGACCGTCGGTGACGAGGTCATCTATATGAAGGTTCAGAAGGGCTTCCAGTCGGCAGAGGTCGCGCTTCAGTACACGACAAAATACGACGAAACGATGATGTCGTTTGCAAATAACATCATAACTCCCGAGGGCGGTACTCACGAAGCCGGCTTCAAGGCGGCTCTTACCGACGTAGTTAACGAGTTCGGACGCCGTCATAACTTCTTGAAGGGCGACGATAAGCTCACGGGTGAGGACGTTCGTGAGGGACTTACGGTAATAATCAGCGTCAAGCTCAAGGACGCGCAGTTCGAGGGTCAGACGAAGGGTAAGCTCGGTAACTCCGAGATGCGTTCCTTCGTTCGTCAGCTCGTCGTTGAGAAGCTCTCCGAGTATTTTGAAGAGCATCCCGCGATAACGAAGCTTATTCTCGACAAGGCAACCTCTGCCGCACACGCTCGTGAAGCGGCTCGTAAGGCGCGTGAAACGGCGCGTAAGGGCGTTCTTGACAAGGGCTCGGCTCTCCCCGGTAAGCTCGCAGACTGTCAGGAAAAGGATGCAGAGCATACTGAGCTGTATCTCGTCGAGGGAGACTCCGCAGGAGGTTCGGCTAAGACCGGACGTGATCCTCGCTTTCAGGCGATCCTGCCGCTACGCGGTAAGGTGCTTAACGTAGAAAAGACGAGACGCGACAAGGTTTATGCAAATCAGTCGCTTATCCCGATAATTCAGGCGCTCGGCTGCGGAATCGGTGAGGAATTTAACCCCGATAAGCTCCGCTACGGCAAGATAATCATAATGGCCGATGCCGACGTCGACGGTTCGCATATCAGAATACTTATTCTTACCTTCCTTTTCCGTCATATGAGAAAGCTAATCGAGGACGGACACGTGTTCCTTGCACAGCCGCCGCTTTATAAGGTCTACCGCAAGAGCGGCAAGGGCGAGGAGCTTTACGCATTCTCCGACGAGGAGAGAGACGTTTGTATCGAAAAGCTCGGCGGCGGACCGAATATCCGTGCCGACAGATATAAGGGTCTTGGTGAGATGAACCCCGAACAGCTCTGGGAGACCACGATGGATCCCGAGCGCCGTACCATTCTTCGCGTTACGATGGAAGACGCTATGGCTTGCGACGCGATGTTCTCGCTTCTTATGGGCGACGCGGTCGAGCCGAGACGTGAGTTCATCGAGCAGAACGCAAGATATGCGGAGAATTTGGATATTTGATTTTTCCACTTTTCTTTGCTCGCACAAAGAAAAGTTCCAAAAGAAAATGCGCCAAGGGGCAAACCGTTTGAATTTTGCCTTCGCAAAATTCAGCACACGTTTTCCCCTTTGGATACCCCTTTCGGTTGCCCGTGTCATTCTGAGCGAAGGACGAAGTCCGAAGTCGAACCCGAAGGGCGCCGTAGCGCGAGCACGGCGGAATCTCGGGCAAGAACCACGTTGTCGGTAGGGGAGGGGCTGGCTCGGAACCCCAAAATGCTCCAGCAGACGCTTCGCTGTCTGCGCTCGCTTCGGGGAACCCCACATGCTCTTCCCGCTATATAAACTAAGTCTCTATAATTATCAAATATTCATTTATTCACAACCCCAAAAACAAAATTGTGGAAAACAAAACAAGTTTTCCACAGATACACTGATTTTGTGGATAACTTTTAGTAAGTACCCCGCAAAACATTGTGTGAAGCCGATATTTTGACGCTTTACAACACGAAAAGACAAAATTTTCTGTTGATAAAACTGTGGAAAACTCAAAAAAATGTGCAAAACTTTTCCACAGTAAAGTGAATTTTCCACGCATAAAAGGCAAAAAAATGAAAACGGCGACGGTTTTCCACAGCGCCGAACATAAAATTTGAGCCGACGCAAAAGTTTTCCACAGGGGAAAACCTGTGGAAAACTTATATGAACATAAGTAGTCATATGAGACGTAAATAGGCCTTCCCCTGAGGGGAAGGCAAAATCAGCATCTCTTGTTAGTATAAGAGCTTATGAAAAATATTTATAATAAAAATTTGGTAAAAAACTCTCAAAAGTTGCGTACCGGAATGACAGATGAAGAAAAGCATCTATGGTATGATTTTCTGAAATATCTGCCCATTACAGTTAATCGTCAAAAAATTGTATCTAATTATATTTTAGATTTTTTCATCGCCTCTAAAAAACTCGCAATCGAACTCGACGGCTCTCAACACGGCAAGGAAGAAAACAAAAATAAAGACGAAACGCGTGACAAGGCATTATTTGACCTTGGAATTAAAGTATTAAGATACACAAATCACGAAATAAACACAAGCTTCGACTTGGTGTGCAAAGATATTTTAAATCACGCCGAAATCAGCGAAAGCGAATATATGACACATAAACAACACCTATCTTGATTAAAGAAAGGACAAAAAATGAGCAAAGCAGAAGAAAGAAAGTCAATAATCTATCCTGACCAGAAGATCGTTGATATCGAAATGGAAAAAGAGGTAAAGACCTCGTTTATCCAGTACTCGATGAGCGTAATCATCTCCCGTGCGCTGCCCGACGTCCGTGACGGTATGAAGCCGGGACAGAGAAGAATTCTCTACGCTATGTACGAGGACAATCTCACCCACGACAACCCCTTCCGTAAGAGTGCGACGACGGTCGGTAACGTTCTCGGACGCTATCATCCGCACGGTGACGCTGCCGTTTACGGCACGATGGTAAGAATGGCGCAGTCCTTCTCCTACCGCTATCCGCTCGTTGAAGGTAAGGGTAACTACGGCTCTATCGACGGCGACCCGCCTGCAGCTTACCGTTATACTGAAGCGCGCCTCGCGCGTCTGTCTGACGAAATGATGCGAGACCTCGGCAAGAACGTCGTCAAGATGAATAAAAACTTCGACAACACGCGCGACGAGCCCGACGTGCTCCCCTCGCGCTTCCCGAACTTCCTCGTAAACGGCGCCGTCGGAATTGCAGTCGGTATGGCGACAAACGTGCCGCCTCACAACCTCGGAGAGGTCGTTGACGCGACGGTATTCCGTATGGAAAACCCCGATTGTACCGTCCCCCAGCTTATGGACTACATCAAGGGCCCCGACTTCCCGACTGCCGCAACCGTTTACGGCTTAAACGGAATCCTTGAGGCATACACGACGGGTAAGGGACGCGTTATGGTCCGCGCAAAGGCGGATATCGACGAGGAAAAACGCACTATCACGATCACCGAGATACCTTATATGGTCAATAAGAGTATGCTCGTTGAGGCGATGTCGGACCTTGTACGCAATAAGCGTATCGAAGGAATAACCGACATCCGCGACCTGTCCAGCAAGCACGGCATTAAGATCGTTGTCGATTACCGCCGTGACGCTAACGGACAGATCATACTTAATCAGCTTTATAAATATTCGCAGCTTCAGGATACCTGCTCTATAAATATGCTTGCGATCGTCAACGGCGAGCCGAAGATCCTTTCGCTCCCCGCGATCCTTGACGAGTACATCAAGCATCAGGAGAACGTCATCCGTAACAGAACGGTCTACGATCTCGCAAAAGCGAAGGCAAGAGCGCATATTCTTGAGGGATACATTATCGCAACCGACAATATCGACGAGATAATAGAGATAATGAAGACCTCCGAGAGCATTCCTGCCGCTAAGGAAACGCTTTGTGAGAGATTCGGACTTTCCGATATTCAGGCGCAGGCGATAGTTGAAATGACTCTCGGTAAGCTCACGGGCCTTGAAAGACAGAAGGTCGAGGACGAGCTTAAGAAGCTCGTTGCACTTATATCCGATCTTGAAGATATACTTGCAAACGAGTGGAGAATTAAGGAGATCATCAAGAACGACCTTATTGAAATCAAGAACCGCTATGCGGATGCGCGCCGTACCGACATCGTGCCTGCCGAGCAGGAGATCGTGTACGAGGATCTCATCGAGCGTCACACCTGCGTAATTACCCTCACGAAGGACGGCTACATCAAGCGTATTCCGTCCGACACTTACTCTGCACAGAGACGTGGCGGTAAGGGTATAATCGGTATGACGACGAAGGAAGAGGACGTCGTTGACCAGATGGTCGCGGTCAACTCTCATTCGCACCTTCTTATGTTCACGACAAGCGGAAAGATCCACGTAAGAAAAGCGTATCTTATCCCCGAGAGTTCTCGTACCGCAAAGGGTACGGCGGCGGTCAATATCGTCGAGCTTGAAAAGGACGAGAAGATCACGGCGCTTGTGTCAGTCGATAGCTTCGAGGGAGAAAACTGCCTGACCTTCGTTACCAAGAACGGTATCGTTAAGCGTACGCCTATTTCCGAGTTTGCATACCAGAGAAAGGGCGGAAAGCGCGCTATTACCCTTGACGAGGACGACGAGCTTATCTACGTACGCCTCACGAACGACGAGGACGAGCTGTTCCTCGCGACCGCACATGGCAACGCAGTCAGATTTGCTATCAACTCTATCACTCCTACGGGAAGAAACGCACGCGGCGTTATCGGTATCCGTCCGGGTGAAAATGACTACGTCGCAGGCGTAACGGTCGTTGACGAGAGCAAGAAGCTCCTGACGATCACCGAAAACGGCTATGGAAAGAGATGTGAATTCTCCGAATTCGCCGCTCACCACCGCGGCGGTAAGGGTATGAGATGCCATAACATAAATGAGAAGACCGGCAAGCTCGCCTGCATCGCGGCAGTCGACGAGACCGACGATATCCTCCTCATCACCGACGCGGGAATCGTTATCAGAACCCGTGTAAACGAAATTTCGATTTACGGAAGAACCGCATCGGGCGTTATCGTAATGCGTACCGACGCCAAGATCTGTAACTTCGCAGTCGTTGAGGCAGAGGAAGAAGAATCCGAGGAAGAAACCGAAACCGATACCGAAGCAGTCGAGGTTGAAATAGAGGAATAATAAAAGCGGATAACGGCAAAACCGTTATCCGTTTTTTTATCAAATAACTTAATATTTTTTTATTATCTATTTTTAAGTGTATGTTGCTTATCTATTACTGTTTATCGAAATAGAATGAGTAAATCTCATAACCACCGAGATTAGTTGATACAAATGAGAAACCTATAGTTTTTTCGTTTCCTGTTGCTATGTCCGGACTGTTGTATCTATTATCAAGCACAAGCTCGTTATTAACTACCTTCCAGGTTCCGGTAGCCCAGGAGTCAGGGAAGTCAATATACTTTGCATTTTCACCGCTAACAGAAATACGGTAAGTGCCGTCACTGTTCAAAGAGAGAGTAGCTACCGCCTCATAATTATTATAATATGTTTCATCACTATCCGCGATACGATATTTCTCTTGAAATTTAATAACTCCCGTCCACTCTCCTTCAAAGTCATCAGCAGTTAGCTCATTACCACAAGAGGCAAAAGTGAAAACTGCAACAAAGCAAAGTGCTATGCTTATAATTCCGATAATTATTCTTTTCATTTCATTTCTCCTTATTTTTAAATATTGGCGGTATTGCGTCCTTGGGAATATGCCAAGGACTTCCTTTTTTGTCCTGTGTAGCGCCTTTGATTTTTCCGTTTTTACACCATTTTTGAATGGTTGCTTGTGTCACTCCCCATAATTCAGAAGCTTCTTTCGTTCCCATGTCTGCCATATAATTTCCTCCAAAAAATTAAATACTTGAATTGTTGAATACTATTCACCAATTCTTTGCTAATTATAGCATAGAATAATAAAAAAGTAAATAGTGTTCAACAAATTTTTTTATTTATCGGGGGAAAAATGTTTAAGATCAAGGCATCAGATGGGAAAAATAACATTACAGGTCAAAAAATAATGCAGATTCGCAAGGAAAAGAAAATGTCTCAAAGAAAATTGGCGGCGAAAATGCAGCTTCTCGGATATGACGTAGACCATTATTTTATTCGCCGCGTAGAAAACGGCGAGCGCTTTGTTACAGATATAGACCTTGTTATTTTTGCAAGAACGTTAGAGGTGGATATTGCGCAGTTAATCTCTGTTGACAGTGATTTGATATAATATTATGGGTGATGAAATGGATAATGAGTTGCCGAAAAGGAAACATCCTAGATTAAAAAAATACGATTACAGTTCAGCGGGCGCATATTTTATAACGATATGTACGGAGCGACGAAAATGTCTGTTATCACGTATTGAGAATTTGAACGACGCTTCCGTAGGGCGGGGGCTTGCTCCCGCCGTTACCAAAGGAATAGAATATACCAAATTCGGAAAAATAGCAGAAGAACAACTAATATTGTTAGAAGAACGGTATCCGTTTTTGAAAATTGACAGATACGTTATAATGCCAAACCATATCCATGCCGTCATTATATTGGGAAACAGAACGGCGGGAGCAAGCCCCCGCCCTACGGTCGTAGATATTGTATGTGCCTATAAATCTTTAACGACACGGGAATGCAGAAAAAACGGATTAGCGGATAGCTTGTTTCAAACTTCGTTCTTCGAACATGTTATACGCAATCAAGTAGAGTATGATGAAATCGAAAAATACATCCACGAAAACCCCGCGAAGTGGTACTTTGATGAACTATATTCCGAATAGAAAAGCAGAGGCAACGCCTCTGCTTTTTACTTATCTTTTCAAAATCTTTTTACACCAGGTGCGTTTACCGCATTCGGGGCATTTGAGGTAGCGGGTGGTTCCGCTATGAATTGCCCAAAGTGCTTCCGAATAGGTCGGTACGATCTCGTGACCGCAATTTTTGCATTTATATGCGCCGACGCTGATCTCGAGCTTCAACGCGTAGAAGCACGGTATCAGGAAAATTACGGTAATACCGAGAACGGTAACGATCTGCCATACTCCTTCGGGTATTACGAATGCCGCAACTGCGCAGCCCGCAAGCAAGGCGATCATACTGACGGTCATAATTATCCACATCGACGTCCAGATCGTTTTATTTTTTCTTTCCACTTCTTTCGCCATATCAAGAAGCAGCTGCTCGTTTTTCTCACTGCTGTTTTCCATATTGATCTTCTCTCCCATTAAAAGTTCGTTTACGCTGATTTTCAGAATTTCGCAAAGCTCAAGCATTACCGAAGAATCGGGCATAGATCTGCCCGTCTCCCATTTCGACACGGCTCTGTCCGTGATGCCGAGCTTTTCGGATAGAGCTGCCTGCGTAAGATTCATTTCCTTGCGGCGCTCCGAAATAAAGCGTCCTATCTTAATTTGATCCAAGCTAATGCCCTCCTTTCGGCTTCAGTTTACCGTATTTCGCGTATAAAGACAACACACCGTTGGTTGAGTTTATGATAATCAACCGTCTGTGGATAATTCAGATCAGTTCTCTGTTGCATTTTCTCATATAATATATGCAGAACACGGCGACGATGATCTCCGTTATCAGCATCGAGCACCAGATACTGCTTGCGCTGAAAATGAGGGGAAGTATCATAACGAGAATTCCGCTTATCACGATTCCTCTCATAAAAGACGCGGCAGTAGATATTCTCGGCTGCATTATCGACTGGAAATAATAGGTTGAGAAAATATTGAACGGCAAAAGCAGGTACGAGATACCGTAGGTACGCAGGATCGCAGGCGCGATCTTTCTGACCTCTGGCGTCGTGTCCATAAACAGCTCTGCTATTGCGTTCGGGAAGAGAAGCAAGACCGATATCCAGAAGATTCCCATTATAATGCAGGTGAATATCGCATATTTTAAGAATTTACTGATTCTATCGTAATTTTTAGCGCCGTAGTTTTGCGAAATAAGGGGTTGAGCTGCCTGCCCCGTGCCGTAAGCCAAGCACTGTGCAAATGCCGTGATGCAGGCGATGACTCCGTACACCGCGAGGGCCTCCGCGCCGAGGTGCTTCATTATCTGCCTGTTAAAAAGTATGCCGACGACGCCGATGGCAAAGTCGTTTATTGCGGTCGAGAAGCCCGTCAGCGATATAGTTCCGATCTTTTTGAAGGGATTTTCCACCTTAACGATGCGAAGCGTGTTCTTATTGCGCAAAAAGTGAGTCAGCATTATGAGGACGGGTATAAACTGTCCTATGGCTGTTGCAAGTCCCGCCCCGTAAATGCCCATATCGAGGGTAAAAATGAAGAAATAGTCACCGAAGCAGTTGAAAATTCCGCCTATAATGACCGCAACCGTCGCTAAATTAGGGTTATCGTCGTTGCGTAAGTAAGCCGACAGTATTGTGCTCACAATACAGCTCGGGACCGCGTACAGTATCGGTCTCAAATACAGCTTACAAAGGTGCGTCAGCTCCTCGTCTGCGCCGAAAAGGCGGAAAAGCGGGTCTTGAAACAGCCCGATTCCGAGCATTGCGACGACGGAAAGGAATGCGCCGAACGTGAGCGAGAGCGTGAAGAACTGCTGTGCAGATACTTCGTCACCTTTGCCGCGGTTATTTGCGAAAAGCACGGAGCCGCCTATACCGGAAAGGAGCGCAAAGCAGAATATGATCGCCCAAAGCGGGTTGAACACCGCGATCGCGGCGCTTCCCGACGGGCCGTGGTATCTGCCTATCATTATTCCGTCTACGGTGCCGAATATGCAGGATATCATCGCGCTTCCCGATGCGGCGATCAGATATTTGAAATATAAAGGTTGTGTTTTGCCTTGAAGTATGTTGTCCATTGTTGCTCCGAGATGGGGATGTTAGAGATTTGCGGTTATATTTGCCACGTAATTGTAGGGGCGACGTCCTCGACGCCCCGTATTGAAAGCAAAGAAACATCGTTCCCGCGCGGGAGGGGAAACCCCTCCCCTACCAAAGATAGAGGGAACGAGATCTTGCCTTCCCCTGAGGGGAAGGTGGTTGAGCGAAGCGAAACCGGATGAGGTAGGTTGCGAAGCAACCGTGTGCCAAAGAAATGTAACATTACACTCCGGACACCTCATCCGCCTCGTTACACTCGGCACCTTCCCCTCAGGGGAAGGCAAGAGTATATGCCGAAGCGTTTTATTGTCCGTGATAATTTATTCCCTGATAACTGTTTCTTCTTCTGAATTCCTTATCAATTTCATTTAAGACACAGAATTTTTTGAGCGACCAGGTCGGCTCGACGAGGTTTTCCCTTTTTCCGTCGCCCGTGAGGCGTCCTATAACCGTTTCGGGGTGGAAATATTCGAGCTGTGTGACGGTGATATCGACGTATTCCGAAAGAGAAAGGATATGAAACGGCTCATTCAGGTACTCTTCCGTCATTTTCGTGCCGTTTTCAAGGTAAAGCATATGTAATTTTACCGAGTGCGGACGGAGCGACGCTACCGTTTTCGCGCTCTCTAACATCATTTCACGGCTTTCGCCGGGCAGTCCGTTTATCAGATGCACGCATCTGTTTATTCCGTTCAGCTTCTCATATCCGATCAGGAACTCCTCAAAGGTATGCCCTCGGTTTATCTTCTTTGCCGTTTCCTCGTGTACCGTCTGAAGCCCAAGCTCGACGGTGAGGAAGGTTTTTTCGTTTATTTCGTTCAGTAACTCAACGACCTCGTCATTAAGACAGTCAACCCTCGTTGCGATAGACAGTCCGACCGTATTAGGCAGGTCAAGCGCCTCGTAATAGAGCTTTTTCAGCTTATCTATCGGCGCGTAAGTGCCCGAAAAAACCTGAAAATAGGGTATAAACTGCTCCTTTATACCCTCTCTGCCCCATTTTTTTATCAGCGGCTCGCGTCCGATCTCAAACTGCTCCGCTATCGTCTTGCCGCGGTAAGGCAGCGGCTCCTTCGTGCAGTAGGTACAGCCGCCCCTTCCTCTCGTACCGTCTATATTAGGACAGGAAAATCCCCCGTCAAGGGGGATTTTTATAGTCTTTGATCCGAATTTTTCCTTCAAAAAAGCGTCGTACGTATAGTAGCGCTTATTATTTGCATAGATCATTCTTCGATTTCTTTTCTCTTATAATTTGAGGCAGATAAACTATCGCAAGGTATATGAAAATTATCGGGAAAACGAGGAACATATACCAATATCTGTGCGGAATTATCTGCCAGAAGGTACTGAGCAGAGGAAAGCCCTCGGACTTAATAGAGTACATATAGTTTATATGTAAAAGATCACCATTGTAATCGACGAGATTGTTTTTCGCAACGTGCTCTATGATTCCGAGGTTGATGAAATGTACCGCAGTGTAAATAGCCGCCGTTAAAATAAGGGTTCGCGGTATCGTTTTGTAATCGAGCTTTATAAGACCGAGCTTGAACGCGATTATAGGTATTCCGAACTCCAATACGTGCGGCAGGTAGAAGAACCAGAACGTAGCGCCGTATAGATCGCTCGCCTCGCTTGCGTAAAAATTCAACATCACAGCCGCCAGTGCGCCGAGGCACCACAGAACGAGCATATTTCCGATCGTTTTGTTCTTCGTGAATATCGCTATCGGAAGCAGGATCGCATTTATCGAGCAGAGGTGAAACGGCAGGTATTCGAGCGGAGAGCTCCACGCGACGAGATTATAAATAATCGCTGAAATTCCGCTGAACGACAGAATTCCGAGAACGATACTCTGCGTTTTTTCACTTCTGTTTTTGATCAAAAAGTAAAGCGCGAATATGATGCCGACCGCCACGGGTCAGCTTATAATATGCGCGATGCCGAAGATGCCCCACATAGTATTGTCTCCTTACTGCGTTTGATTCGTTTCGCTATCAGGACTTTCGGGTGTGTCGACACGCACGATAACGCCGTTTTCAAAAACGCCCTCGTATACGCGTCCCTCCGCCCAGGTGTATTTTCCCCAACCGTGCATAAGGTTGTTATAAAATTCGCCTTCGTAAACGTCGCCGTTTGCCCAGGTGTATTTTCCGTCGCCCGAGCGTACGTCGTTTATAAATTCGCCCTCGTAAACGTCACCGTTTGCAAAGGTCAGCTTACCTATGCCGTTTTTGACGTCGTTTACGTAGCTTCCCTCGTATTTCGTTCCGTCTTGCTGGACGAAAACGCCGTTTCCGTTCTTCGAGTCGTCGACGAAGCTTCCCTCGTAGTACGAGCCGTCGGACGCGAAGGTGTATTTACCTATGCCGTGCTTTTTGCCGTTTTTGAATTCGCCCTCGTAGGTGTCGCCGTTATCGAAGGTATATTCGCCGTCGCCCGATATTTTGTCCTTTTCGAACTCGCCCTCGTAGGTGTCGCCATTGGAATAGGTTATTTTTCCCTTTCCGCTCTTCTGGAGATTGACGAGGACGCCCTCGTAAACGCTTCCGTCCGAATACTTGACGGTCGACGTCTTACTGTATATCTTGCCCGTTTTTCCGTCGGAATAATAGAGCGTTCCCGATTCCAGGGCTCCGCTGCTGTCGACTCTGCCTATGAATTTTATCGTTCCGTCGGAAGTCTTTACCTTGTAGTAGCGGAAGCCGAAAATGTACGCGAAAAGCACCGTCAGCATAAGAAGCACGACGGCAATGCCGAGCGAGTATAGAATAAGCTCGTACGGCTTTCGGTATTTCTTTTTCAGGTTTATGTTATTCATTGTTTATCCTCAAAAGATACCTTTAAAGGTTTCGATAACGGTCGGCAGAACGTTGAGAAGCACGCTTCCCGCGACTATCAGCAGTATAGCGGAGAATATCAGTGTCATAACCGAAAGGCGCCTCTGTGTAAATACGACCTCTGCCCTGTATTGCTGATCCTCCGGGATATAGTATCTGCCGTCGTCGGTTTTCTTTATAATGTTTGAAAGAGTCGACGACGGGCGCAAAGCATATCGGAGCGCGCTTTTTTTGCCGAAGCCGATATCGTCGAGCGTTACCGCGTTTTCTTCATTATCGGCAGGCAGAGCAAGGAGCTTGTCTACGAGCTTGCCGATGGTTTTCTTGTTTATGAATGCGATAACTATGGCGATGAATACACCGAGTATTATCGGCCAGATTATTGATGCGGACGCCGTACTTCCGCCGGTTAAAAGTTTAGCAAGTGTCATGATGTCAGCTCCTTTCGTGATTTTTTGGCTCCCCCTTCGGGGGAGCTCCCGACGGAGTCGGGTGAGAGGGCCCTCTCCGTCGGTCTTCGACCGACACCTCTCCCAAAGGGCGAGGCACAATAAGTAAACACCGTTTACCTATTACTTGCCGATTACGTCCATTCCGATATACTTCTTAAGAACGTCGGGTACGTTTACCGAGCCGTCGGCGTTCTGGTTCTGCTCAACGAGAGCAGGGAGAATACGGCTGGTTGCAAGTCCCGAGCCGTTGAGAGTGTGAAGGTACTCAATTCTTCCGTCGTCGCGCTTTACTCTCATTTGTCCTCTCCGCGCCTGGAAGTCGCGTGCGTTCGAAACGGAGGAAACCTCCTTGTAGCCGTTCATCGACGGAATCTGAATCTCGATATCGTAGGTGCGTGCCATAGATGCCGAGCAGTCCTCTGCCGCGAGCTTAACGGTGCGGAAGTGGAATCCGAGACCGCTTACAAGCGCTTCTGCGTGAGCAACGAGCTCGTCGAACGCCTCGTCGCTCTTCTCGGGAAGCGTGTACTGTACCATTTCGACCTTATTGAACTGATGTCCGCGTACCATTCCGCGCTCGTCGGAGCGGTAGCTTCCCGCTTCACGGCGGAAGCAAGGCGTGTAGGAGATGTACTTTTTGGGAAGATCAGCTTCGGTCAGTATCTCGTTTCTGTGAAGCGAAACGAGCGCCGCCTCTGCGGTCGGAAGCATATAGTGAACGCGGTCGTCGGTCGGGTTAGCGATCTTGTAGACCTCGTCCGCAAACTTCGGAAACTGTCCCGCAGTGAATCCGCATTCGTATTCAAGCATATGGGGAACGAGCATAAACTCGTAGCCGTTGCTGATATGAGTATCAATAAAGTAGTTGAGAAGCGCCCATTCAAGACGTGCGCCGATGCCCGAATAGATCCAGAAGCCGCTACCTGCGAGCTTGGTTCCGCGCTTGTAGTCGATAAGACCGAGGTCGGTGCAGAGGTCAACGTGGTTCTTCGGCTCAAAGTCGAACTGATGCGGCTCGCCGAAGTAACGGAGCGGCTCGTTGTTTTCCTTGCCGCCCGGCTTGAGGTCGCGGTCGGGAAGGTTGGGGAGCGCGTACATAAGGTCGTTGAACTGCTCCTCAACGGTCTTGAGAAGCTCGTCGTTTGCCTTCGTCTTTGCGCCAAGCTCCTTCATCTGCGCAAAGATGGGGGCAACGTCCTTGCCCTCCTTCTTATACTGCGGAATGAGCTTGTTCGTCTTGTTCTGCTCCGCCTTCATCTGCTCGTTTTCTGCGATGATGGAACGGCGCTGCGCGTCAAGCTCAAGAATTTTTGCGATCTCTTCCTTTGCGTCTCTGCCCTTCTGTGCAAGGCGTTCTACTACTTCGCCTGGATTTTCTCTGATATATTTGATGTCAAGCATTGTTTTTTACCTCTTTTTGCTTAAATTGTTAGTCGTCGAATATATTTGCTCCGCAGAGCTTGTTTACGAGCTCGTCGAGCTCTTTATCGTCGGAAAAGCTTATTTCAAGCTTTCTAAGCTTGCCCTTGCCGCTGATAGCTACCTTTTTTCCGAGCTTTTCGGTCATTTTCTTCGCAAGCTCCTTGGAATAATCAACTATCGGCTCGTCTTTTGGTACTTTCGGGTCGGCTATTTCTTTTTCGATGCGGTTAAGCTTCTTGACGAGCGCTTCGGTCTCGCGCACCGAGAGATTTTTCGTAACGACGGTGTTTGCCGCGCCGATTATTCTGGTCGGATTTTTGAGTCCGAGAAGCGTTCTTGCGTGTCCTGCCGAGAGCGAGCCCTCTTTTACGAGAGCCATTACCTCGTCGGGAAGCTCTAACAGACGGAGAATGTTTGCAACCGCAGGACGGCTTTTTCCTATCTGCTTCGAAAGCTCCTCCTGCGTCATTCCGTAGTCCTCGATAAGAGATCGGTACGCCGCCGCTTCTTCGATAGCGTTCAGGTCTTCTCTTTGTACGTTCTCGATTATCGCAACCTGCGCCGCCTTCTGGTCGTCAAGCTCCATTATTATTACGGGAACCTCGGTAAGTCCCGCCATTTTCGACGCTC